>NZ_JADIJP010000016.1:0-113766 GCF_017355285.1 Methylobacterium sp. SD274
CAAGCGGGTGGTGGCCCAGGCGCTGGCCGTCTCCGACGAGACCAAGCCTGCCCCCCGCGTGGTCGCTGCCTGAACTCAGGCTGAGCCACCGACCACGAACAGAGTGCGGGGGCCGGACGCCAAGTCCTGGCCCCCGCACCCGTTTCATCGCCCCGTGATCGCCCTCGCAGGAGATGTCCGATGCCGCCGACCTGGCGCCCGATGCACACGGCCCCGCAGATCGTGGAGCGGATCTGGCTCAACCACCTGACCCTCGGTCCGATCCTGGCCGAGGGTCGCCCCGGTCGCTGGTACGCCCCAAGTGCGGCACGCCAAGTCTGGCGTTGGTATCGCCCCGCTGGGCAGGACAATCTGGAACCTTTCGCCGGCTGGCTCCCCTACGGGGCACTCGCGATGGAGGGGAAAGACGCAGCCTCGCTGGATGTCTCGCGTAACGGCCTCCCGGTTACGCATCCCATCGGAGGGCAACAGGACCGCACCACGTCCTTAGGGGGATAAACGCACGGCTACCGGGCCCGGTTTGGCCCAGGCCGCGCTCGTTCACCCATCGCGCCGCCGATTATCCGCGTCGGTCATGCTAGGGCCGACCCACCAATGAGATGGGGAAAGTCCTTGGCCGTCGATCTGCCGGTTCAGCTTCTGCGCCCGAGCGATCAGCTCGTTTATGACGACTCGCGATCGGTCGTACTCTCCTCGGCGATGACTCCGATACAGGACTGGAATTTCATCACTTCAGAGCCACGACCGCTCATGTCGCTCGCCTTCCGCTTGAGAGATTCGATCGCGGCCCGTTTTGGCGTGAAGGCGATCGGCGGCTTTTCCGGTGAACGCCGGATCCAAGCGCACGCGGGTGAAACGTTGGACTTCTTCCTGGTGGAACACAGCGCCCCGGATATGCTGGTTCTCACCGTGCGGGACCGCCACCTCGACGTCATGATCTGTCTCGCGACCTCCGGTCGCCGTCTCAGGATCACCTCGTCGGTCGTCATCCACAATGCCTTTGATTGGGTCTGCATGGTGCCGGTCGCGCCGATCCATCGCTTGATCCTCACCGCCGACCTGCGGCGTTTGACGAACTCGTTCGGGCAGGAAGCCGTGCGTCCCGGTACGTAGGTCGTTCACTCGAACAGGGCCGGCGCTCGATCAACGATGCCGACGACGCAGCCGTCCTGCTGCGGCCTTGTCCCATCCCAAAAGAAAACGGCGCGCCTCGCGGCACGCCGTTTTCCTCAATCCACGGCCCGTCCGAGGACGGGCCGCTTTGCATCTGTCTTAGACGGCGCGTGCCTGGTGCAAGCGCTCGATCTGCTGCTGGGTGTAACCGAGGTCGAGCAGCACTTCGTCAGTGTGCTCTCCGAGGAGCGGCGAAGATTTGATCTCGACCGGCATGTCCGAGAACTTGATCGGGCTTCCGACGGTGAGATACGAGCCGAGCTTCGGGTGCTGCACCTCGACGATGGTGCCGCTGGCGCGCAGCGACGGATCGACCGAGAGTTCCTTCATCGACAGGACCGGCGAACACGGGATGTCGAACTTGCGCAGGATGTCGACCGCCTCGAACTTGGTCTTGTCAGCGAGCCATTCCTCGATCGTGCCGAAGATGTCCATGATCTTGTCCTGGCGGGCACGGGCGGTGTTGTAGGCCGGATCTTCGATCCACTCTTCTCGGCCGATCGCCTTGCAGATTGGGGCCCAGGCATGGCCCTGGATCGTGAAGTAGATGTAGGCGTTCGGGTCGGTTTCCCAGCCCTTGCACTTCAGCACCCAGCCCGGCTGCCCGCCGCCGCCCGCATTACCGCCGCGCGGCACCACATCGGTGAACTCGCCATGCGGGTACTGGGGGTACTCTTCGAGGTAGCCGAGGGCGTCGAGGCGCTGCTGGTCGCGCAGCTTCACACGGCAGAGGTTCAGCACCGAATCCTGCATCGACACGGCGACCTTCTGGCCCTTGCCGGTCTTGTTCTTCTGGTGGAGCGCCGTGAGGATGCCGATGGCGAGATGCATGCCGGTGTTCGAGTCACCGAGAGCGGCGGCGCTGACGGTGGGGGGGCCGTCCCAGAAGCCGGTGGTGGAGGCGGCGCCGCCGGCGCATTGGGCGACGTTCTCGTAGACCTTCAGGTCCTCGTAATGGTGGCCGTCCGAGAAGCCCTTCACCGAAGCCAGGATCATGCCCGGGTTGAGTTCTTGAATGCGGGCCCAAGAGAAGCCCATGCGGTCGAGGGCACCGGGACCGAAATTCTCGACCATCACGTCGGATTGCTTGATGAGGTTCTCGAGAACTTCCTTGCCCTCGGGGGTCTTGGTGTCGAGGGTCAGCGAACGCTTGTTCGAATTCAGCATGGTGAAGTAAAGGGCGTCGGCATCCTCCACGTGGCGCAGCTGCGTCCGTGTAACGTCTCCGGCACCGGGACGCTCGACCTTGATGACGTCGGCGCCGAACCAGGCGAGAAGCTGCGTGCAAGCAGGGCCAGCCTGGACGTGAGTGAAATCGATGATCTTGGTGCCTTCAAGCGGCTTGCTCATCTCGACGTTCTCCCTTTCGATCGTCATGCAACGATAATGGATCGGATAGTTCGAATGTCCGGTTCTGATCCGGAACTCGTGTTAGCCGGTATTCTGGCGAAACCTTTAGATTTTCGCGCCTCCACTTAAACGGCAGCGCTTTCGAGCTCGCTCAGACGCTTGCGCATCTGACGTTCGTCGTTCCAGCGCCGGGTCTCATCGCGGATGATGGCGAGGATTCCAGTCACTGCGCCGTCAGAACCGTGAAGGAGTCCGACGGTGAAGGCGATCGAGAGTGATCGGCCGTCTTTGTGAAGCGCCGGCACGCGCAGCACCTCGGTGCCGTAGCGGGTGATGCCGGTCCGCATCGTCTTGGCGTAACCATCCCAGTGACGCTGGCGCTGGCGTTCCGGGGTGATCAGATCGAGGGATTGGCCGAGCGCCTCGGATGACGAGAACCCGAAGATCCTCTCCGCCGCCGCGTTCCACACGACGATCGCACCGTCCGGATCGGAGACGACGATGGCATCTCCGGCGGCTTCGATCAGTTGAGAGACGTCGATACCGGCGAAATTGGCTTGATCCGACATGGCTTGTTTCGCGTCTTCGAGTGAAACGTCGTCCATCGACTTAGGCAGCAGGTACGGCCGTCAAACGCGATGAGGGATTTCACTTGAGACGCGCGATGCTTCGTTTGCAGTCGTGGTCGCGAATTCGGCTTCCGTCTGGAATATATTGCGGTTGCGAATGCTGCATTGCATCATCGTGATCGCTTCCTCCATTTCGCGAAAAGGTCAAACCCCGTCCGTGAGATGTTCCGCGCACTTGCTTTTTCTGTGCGTCTACTGTTGGTATTTGGTATGCCAATGATGGCGGGCTGTCAACACGTGGGCAAGGAGGGGGATGAGATGGAACTCGCCTTCGCTTCTCGTTCGTTGCCTTGCCAGTCGTTGCTTTGCCGCTTCAGTGCGCATGCGGCGGCTAGGCGAGCCGAGAGGAGACGTCCCGGATGGGCAGTGACGGCAGCATCACGATCAGGCAGATCGAGGGCTATCGGTTCGAGATCGATTTTGGGGAAGCCTTCCCGAACCTCGCCGTTGACGAGGCGCCACCCTATGGCGGCGGGGAGGGGCCTTACCCCGAGCAGATCCTGGTCGCCAGCGTCACCAACTGTCTGTGCGCGAGCCTGGTCTTCGCCCTCGGCAAATTCAAACAGGACGCAACCGGGCTCGCAGCGCGATCGAGCTTTCGCGTGGAGCGCAACGCGGATGGTCGCCTGAGGATCAGCGGGATCGAAGTCGGCATCGCGCTGAGCGCTCCGGCGGAAACGATGCCACGGCTCGACAAGGTTCTCGAGCAGTTCGAGCGCTTCTGTACCGTCTCCGAGAGCGTCAAAGCGGGGATTCCGGTCACCGTAGCGGTGCGCGACTCGGCTGGAACGCTGCTGAAGTAGCCGTGTAACAAGAGGAAAACGCCATGGACCACGTGCTAGCAGAAACCCCGGAAGACCTTGCCCGCCTCTTCAACGAAAGGGCCAATGCCGGCGATGTGGAGGGGTTGATTGCCCTCTACGAACCGGATGCCGTGCTGGCTGCCGGAAAGGTGGTCGCGACGGGACATCAGGAGATCCGGGCGTTCTACACCGACCTTCTAGCACGGCGCTCCGAGTTTCCGGCCGCGGAGACGCTGCCGAGCATTCGCAACGGGGGGATTGCGATGACCTTCGCGCGCCTACCGAACGGAACGATCTCGGTGGAGACGGCACGGAAGCAGGAGGCCGGCGGCTGGCTGTGGATCATCGATCAACTGAAGATCAAGCCTTTGAGCGAAGCCAAGCCGGATTGACGCGGCAGCTTAGGCAAGGGGCGCCGTCCGCAGAGAACGACCGACGCCCGCACCATGTCACCGAACGACGCGAGGCTCGCCGCATGATCGACCCTAAACTCGCAGGACGTCTCGCTTTTGCGCATCGTCTGCCGACGAGGGAGCCCATGCCTCCGGGCCGCCATCCGCTCGGTCTGTTCGATGAGCGCGACGCCATGCTGATCGTGCCGCCGGGGATCAATCCGCGACGGCCGACTCCCCTCGTCGTACTCTTTCATGGCGGCGGCGGGAGTGCGGAGAAGATCCTGCCCATGCTCGAAAAGCATGCGGAGGCGCGCGGATTTCTACTCCTCGCTCCACAATCCGTATTTCCGACCTGGGATCTCGTCATCGGCGGTCACGGGCCGGACCGCGAACGGCTCGACCTCGCTTTGACCGAGGTAGCGTCACGCTTCATGCTCGATCCGCTGCACATCGTCTTCGCCGGCCATTCCGATGGCGGGAGCTACGCTCTCTCCTCCGGCCTCGCCAATGGCCATGTGGTCACCCACCTCATCATCTCTTCGGCCGGGTTCCTGTCGGTACATCTGCAGGCCGGGTCACCACGCATCTTCATCTCACATGGGACACGGGACGAGCAGATACCCATCGATCGCAGCGCACGGGTGCACACTTCGAAACTCAGGGACGTTGGTTACGATGTGACCTCTCTGGAGTATGACGGGCCACACGCCTACCAGCCTGAGGTTGTAGCGCAGGCGGTGGAGTTCGTGTTCGGCTGACCGAGCCGGCAAGCGTGAAACCGGAAGATCGCCGGCGGATCGAAGCAGGCTCGGCTCGCGTTCAAAAATCATGGATTCGACCGACCGTGTCATCGTGGAGCAGCAACCGGGAAGCCCTGGGTGGCGAGCGCAGGCACACCCTCCAGGAACCGAAAAAGGAGGGCGCGACGAGGCCAGGATCAGCCGGCTCGGCGAACGTATCGCGCGCCTTCGCAAGGGCCTGCCGCTACGACGCCGCCTCATCGATGGTTTGGTGCACGGCCTTTTATCCGCTGGCGCGGCGATCATCGCTTATCTGCCGACCCAGGCGCTGAACCAGCGTGAGGGGTTCTGGTCGGCGATCACTGCCATCGCCGTACTCCAGACCGAGTTCCGAGCGACGCGGAAAGTCGGGCGGGACCAATTGCTCGGTGCGGCCACGGGGGGGCTCATCGGCCTCGGTATCTGGCTCGGCCTCGGGCAGCATCTGGCTGCCTATGCCCTCGCAGTCATCCTGTCGCTCACGGCCTGCTGGGTGCTGAACGTGGCGAGCGCGGCCCGGCTCGCCGGGATCACCGCGACCATCATCCTGCTCGTCCCCCATGACGGAACGGCGCAGCATATCTTCGGCTCGCGCGTCATGGAGGTGGGCTGGGGCGTCACCGTAGCGATCATCGTCGGCTGGCTCGCCACGCGGCTGGCTAGATCGACCCCTGACGTCACCGGAAAATGACGAAACTTGTCGTCGTCAGAGCAACGCTCGATCGAGGCGAATGATCCGGCATGGATCGCCGCGCTTCGCGGCCGGAGCGCCGGGTGGGCGAACCAGCAGCGCTTCGGATTGACCGAGGACCGAGAGCATCGAGGAATCCTGGCGCGTTTCGGCGTACGCCATCGGACGGCCGTCATCCGCGATTTCGATCCGCGCCCGCATGTAGTCCTGGCGGATATCGTTGGCCGGCATGTCCGCCCCGAGCAGGGCCGGCTCGCTGCGGTCGGCCCCGGCCTTGGGGTCGCCAAGTAGAGCCCGGATCGCCGGCACGACGAAGAGCAGGCCACAGACTACGGCGGAGACGGGATTGCCCGGTAAACCGATGACCATCATCGGACCGAGGCGCCCATGCATCAGTGGCTTTCCGGGGCGGAGGGCCACTCGCCAGAAACCAAGTTCCAGCCCCTCGCGATGCAGAGCCGCCTGGACGAGGTCATGATCACCCACGGAGGCGCCGCCCAGGGTCACGAGGAGGTCTGCTTTCGCGTCCCGCGCCCGGCCCAGTGCGGCTTCGAGGGAGGCGAGGCTGTCTCCGGCAATGCCGAGATCGATGGGTTCCGCGCCTGCCTCGCGGGCAAGGCTCGCCACCGCCAATCCATTCGAGGCGACGATCTGGTCCCAGCGGGCCGGTTCTCCCGGCGCCACGAGTTCGTCGCCGGTGGCGAGGATCGCGACCCTAGGCCTGCGGCGAACCTGGAGGGTGGCGTGACCACCCGCGGCCGCGAGGGCAAGCCGGCGCGCATCCAGGCACTCCCCCGCCCGCAGGAGCAGATCGCCCGACCGGAAATCGAGACCGGGAACGCGGATATGGCGCTTGGCGGCGACCGTCTCCTTCGCCGTGACCACATTGTCCGAGACGTCGGCATTCTCCTGAATGAGGATCGTGTCGGCCCCCGTGGGCACTGGAGCCCCCGTGAGGATCCGTACCGTCTCGCCGGGGCCGATCGTGCCCGAGAAGCCGTGGCCCGCAGCGCTCATGCCGATGAGCGTCAGTTTTGCCGGAACGGCGGCCACATCCTCGGAACGCACCGCATAGCCATCCATAGCGGAGGCGGGGAAGGGCGGCTGGGTCCGTAGGGCGGCCACATCCTCGGCCAGGGTCCGGCCGTAGGCGTCGGCTACCGGTACCGTCTCGGCTGCCACTGGCTCGGCGGCACTGGCGAGGATGCGCGCGAGCGCCTCCTCCACCGGAATGAGTTTGCTCACGAAGCGCCCTCGGCCCGGTACGAGCCCGACTTTCCGCCATCCTTGGAGACTAGGTGGATGCCTTCGATCCGCATGGCGCGATCGGCCGCCTTCACCATGTCGTAGATCGTGAGGCAGGCGACCGAGACGGCGGTGAGGGCCTCCATCTCGACCCCGGTCGGACCGATCACCTTGACCTCTGCGGTCACGCGAAGGCCGGGCAGGGAATCGTCCGGCTCGCATTCCACCCGGACCTTGGAGATCAGCAACGGATGGCACAGCGGGATGAGTTCATGCGTGCGTTTCGACGCCATAATGCCCGCGAGCCTCGCCGTGCCGATTACGTCGCCCTTCTTGGCATCGCCTTCGCGGATCAGGCGCAACGTTTCGGGCAGCATCACCACCACGCCTTCGGCGCGAGCGATGCGGGTGGTGGCGGCTTTGTCGGAGACGTCGACCATATTGGCGGCGCCGGCCGCATCGAGATGCGTGAGGGTGCTCATTTGCCGGCCTTGCCGAAGAGCAGGCGTTTCGTCGCCTTGGTCACGTCCGCTTCGCGCATCAGGCTTTCCCCGACGAGGATCGTCCGAAGTCCACCCTTTTCGAGGCGCAGGACATCGTCGTGCCCGGTGATGCCGCTCTCCGCGACAGCGATACGGTCCTCTGGCACGCCCTTGGCAACGCGGATGGCCGTATCGAACGAGACCTCGAATGTCTTGAGGTCGCGGTTGTTGATGCCCAGCAGTCGGGTGCCGAGCGGAATGGCGCGGGCGAGTTCCTCCTCGTCATGGACCTCGACCAGCACATCCATGCCGAGATCGTGCGCGGTCTCGACGATGGCCAGCGCCTCGTCGTCATCGAGGCACGCCATGATGGCCAGCACGCAATCGGCGCCCCAGGCGCGCGCCTCGAACACTTGGTACGGCTCGAACAGGAAGTCCTTGCGCAGCACCGGCAGCGAACAGGCGTCCCGCGCCTCGGTGAGGTATTCCGGCTTGCCCTGGAAGGAGGGCGTGTCGGTGAGCACCGAGATACAGGTGGCGCCACCTGCCTCGTACGCAGCGGCGAGGGTGGCGGGGTCGAAATCCTCGCGGATCAGGCCTTTTGACGGCGACGCCTTCTTCACCTCAGCGATGAGCGCGGGTCGACCCTGCGCGATATGAGCAGCGATCGCGTCGGCGAAGGGCCGGACCGGCGAGGCTTTCTCGATGCGCTTCTCGAGCTTCGCGAGCGGTACGCGCAGCTTGGCTTCGGCGATCTCGCGGCGCTTATAGGCCTCGATCCGCGCAAGCACGTCACTCCGGTCGGTGGTGGCCGGTGGTGCAACGACGTCCGCAATGGGTTTCGCCTCGCTCATCGGGGCCTCTTTCATGTGTTCGAGACCGCCACGAGGCGTGCAAGGGTTGCTCTCGCTGCGCCGTCATCGATGGCGGAAGCGGCACGGGCCACACCTTCGCTCAAGGTCTGCGCGGAACCGGCGACGACGAGGCCGGCCCCCGCATTGAGAACGGCGATGTCGCGATAGGCGTTGCGCTCGCCCGCGAGGACGGCGTTCAGCGCGTGCGCATTATGGTCGGGATCGCCGCCGCGCAGATCCTCGAGGGTCCAGAGCGGCAGGCCGACGTCGCGCGGATCGATCGTGAAACGGCCGATCCGCGCGTCCTCCAGGGTGACCACCGGCGTCGGGCCGGTGACGGTGATCTCGTCGAGCCCGTCCGACCCGTGCACCGTCCAGACCCGCGTGCTGCCGAGTTCGCCCAGTACACGCGTCAGGGGTTCGGCCCAGGCCTCGGTGGAGACGCCTAGAAGCTGGCGCTCGACACCGGCCGGATTCGAGAGCGGCCCGAGCAGATTGAAGATCGTCCGCGTCGGAAGTTCGGAGCGCACCGGCGCCACATGGCGCATGGCGCCGTGATGGGTCTGAGCGAACATGAAGCAGAGGCCGGCCTGGGCGAGGCAGCGGGCCAGCCCGTCCGGTTCGAGACCGATTTTCACGCCAAGGGAGACGAGGACATCGGCCGCGCCGGATCGCGAGGTGGCCGCGCGGTTGCCGTGCTTGGCCACCGGCACGCCGCAGGCCGCCGTGAGGATCGCGGCGAGAGTCGAGACGTTGTAGCTGCCCGAATGGTCGCCGCCGGTGCCGACGATGTCGATGGCGCCGGGAACCGGGGCCACGCGTACCATCCGCGCCCGCATGGCCTCCACCGCGCCGACGATCTCGTCCTCGGCTTCGCCACGCACCTTCAGGGCGATGAGGAAGGCGCTGGCCTGGACCGGCGTCACTTCGCCGGAAAGCAGGTCGTCGAAGGCGGCGCGCGCCTCCGCCCGGTCGAGACTCGACCCGGCCGCGACTTTCGCGAGGAGCGGCTTGAAAGTGTCCATGGGTCGGGAGACGTCAATCAACGTTGATTGATGCGTCAATGCACGCCGGGCTCTCGCTTGTCACGTCCCGCGTTCCAGGCCGCAGCAATGTCGAGGAAGTTGCGCAGGATTTGCGACCCGTGATGCGAGAGGATGCTCTCCGGGTGAAACTGCACGCCGTGGACCGGGAGTGTGGCGTGTTCCAGCGCCATGATGAGCCCGTCCGCTTCCGCCGTGACGACGAGATCCTGCGGACACCCGCCGCGCTCCACCACGAGCGAGTGATAGCGCGTGGCATCGAAGGGGCCGTTCAGCCCGCGAAAGACCCCCGTTGCCCTGTGGGTAATGCTCGAGACCTTGCCATGCATGGGCTTTGGCGCTCGCACCACGTCGCCGCCGAAGGCCTGCCCGATCGCCTGGAGGCCGAGGCAGACTCCGAAGATCGGCACCTCGCCGGAGAGGTCGCGCACCACGTCGAGGCAGATACCCGCCTCGTTAGGCGTGCACGGCCCCGGCGACAGCACCACCGCATCGGGCGCGCGCTCGCGGATCTCGTCGATGGTGATCTGGTTGTTGCGCACGACATCGATCGATCCGCAAAGCGGCCCGATGAGATGGACGAGATTCCAGGTGAAGGAATCGTAGTTGTCGATGACGAGGACGTTGGCCATGATCGCGCTTCTCTTGATCCCCCTCGTGTGACGAGGTGAGCCGAGAGGGTCAAGCGTTCTCGCGCCGCGTCCGCTCTCAGAACCCGATCGTCGGATGCCGGCCGTCGGTTCCGTCCCCCAGATGCGCGCGGATGAAGGCACCGGCGCTCGCCAGCGATTGTCGCCCCTCGGCAAGCTGCGGATAGAACATGTGCCAGGCATGGATCATGTGCGGCCAGACTTGGAGCGTCACGGCGACGTCCGCCGAGGCGGCCACCCCGGAGAGGCGAAGGGAATCGTCCAGCAGGGTCTCGGCGCTGCCGACCTGGATCAGCATCGGCGGCAGACCGCCGAGGTCGGCGTGAAGCGGCGAGATCAGCGGGGTCGCCGCGTCCTTTCCTGAGCAATAGGCCTCCGCGAGTTCCGTCAGGTATTCCCGCTGGATCAGGGGATCGACCGCCGCCTTGGTGTCCATGCTGGCACCGGTCATCTCCAGATCGACCCAGGGCGACGTGAGCCAAAGACAGCGCGGAAGCGGCAGACCGGCATCACGCAGCGAGAGGGCCGTCGCGACGGCAAGCCCGCCGCCGGCACTCTCCCCGGACAAGACGATGTTCCGGGGGCTGACGCCCGATTCGAGCAGGAAGCGGTAACCCGCTAGGGCGTCATTGAGGGCCGCGGGAAACGGATGTTCCGGCGCGAGCCGGTAATCCAGGGCCAGCGTGCGCGCTCCGGCGGCGCAGCCGGTCTCGGCCATCATGTGCCGGTGACTGTTGAGCGAGCCGGACACGTATCCGCCGCCATGCAGGAACAGGACGACGCGGGTCGGGTCCGCCCCCGGGCTCCCGGTCCATTCGGCCGACACCCCGCCCGCATCGACGGGCACGACCGTCACGTCGGGGGGAACTGGATAATGCGCGCCGAACCCGTCGAGCCGTTCACGGCGCTCGGCGAGATTCGAAGACCGTGGACTGGCCGCGAGAAGATCCCTGATGGCATCGATCTCGGTCTCAGCCATCACGTTCCTCCGCCATCGCAACCCGTCGATATACGACCGATTCGATGTCTATCGGCAATCGCGGGCCAAGCGGAAGGACAGCCGTGGTGCGCGGAAGGACTATTGCCCCCGCCGCGCCCGGCTCGCGAACATCACCGCATCCTCCGCGGCGCGGAACAGGGCTTTGGCCTTGTTCACGCATTCCTGCTGTTCGGAGGCCGGATCAGAATCGTAGACGATGCCGGCGCCGGCCTGAACATGCATCCGCCCGTCCTTCACGATGGCGGTGCGCAGCACGATGCAGGTATCCATCTCGCCGCGTGCGCCGAAATAGCCGATGCAGCCGCCATAAGGGCCGCGCTTCTCGCGTTCAAGCTCGTCGATGATCTCCATCGCCCTGACCTTCGGCGCGCCGGAGACCGTGCCGGCCGGAAACCCGGCCGAGAGGGCATCGAGTGCGTCGTGGCTCGGATCGAGATCGCCCTCGACATTCGAGACGATGTGCATGACCTGGCTGTAATATTCGAGGAAGAACGACCCCGTCACGGTCACGCTGCCGATGCGCGAGACCCGGCCGACATCGTTGCGGCCGAGATCGAGCAGCATCATGTGCTCGGAGCGTTCCTTCGGATCGGCCAGCAATTCCTCGGCCAGGGCCTTGTCCTCGGACGGCGTGGCGCCACGCCGGCGGGTGCCGGCGATGGGGCGGATCGTGACGCGCCCCTCTCGCACCCGCACCAGGATCTCGGGCGACGAGCACACGACCTGGAAATCCTCGAAGTCGAGGTAGCACAGGAAGGGGGCCGGGTTGGTCCGCCGCAGGGACCGGTAGAGGGCGAAGGCCGGCAGCGTGAACGGCGCCTCGAAACGCTGGGACAGTACGACCTGGAAAACGTCACCGGCGACGATGTACTCCTTCGCCCGCGCGACCATACCAAGATAGGCATCGGGCGTCGTGTTCGAGACCGGCTCGGGATGGGCGATGGTGAGGGGGTCGATCCGCGTTTCCACCGGAAGCGGACCTTCCAGGACATCGGCCACGCGCTCCAGACGGGCGAGCGCGCCCTCATAGGCCGCACGCGCCGAAACCCCTGCGCTCGGGCGCACCGGGCCGACCACGGTGATGATGTCGCGCACGGCATCGAATACCACCATGACGCGCGGCCGGACGAGGATCGCGTCGGGAACGCCAAGGGGATCCGGGTTCGACACCCCGAGCCGCTCCATGGCCCGGACCATGTCGTAGCCGAGATAGCCGAAGAGGCCCGCCGCCATGGGCGGGAGCTCGACGCCGTCATCGGCTCCGATGGCGCTCTCGGCGATGAGGGACCGGAGGCTTGCCAGCGGCGATGCGTCGTCGGGCGCGAACACCGACAGGTCGCTGCCCCGTGCGGTCTCCGGTCGGCCGTCGCGACAGCGCCAGGCGAGGTCGGGGTCGAGGCCTATCATCGAGTAGCGGCCGCGCACCGCACCGCCCTCGACGGATTCGAGCAGGAAGGCCGGCCCGGCATGGACCGCCCGCAGCTTGAGGAAAGCCGCGACCGGAGTCTCCAGATCGGCCACCAGGGTCAGGTTGAGGAGGGTCGGCCGCCCTGCCTCGTAGGCCTCCGCGAAGGCGGCGTAATCCGGCTCCTGAAACATGGTCGGTTCAGTACTCGCCGCCGATCGCGCGCCGGAACGCCGTCTGGTTGACGGTGATCCCCACGCTTTTCTGAACGTCGGCGATGTACTCGCCGAGGATGTCATCGATGAGGGTCGCCTGGAACCGCTTCGAGATCGCCTCGTCGGAGGGGCTGCCGGGCACGAAGGCGGGCATCGTCGCCGCCGTGACCTTGGCGACCACACGCGACTCGCCGGATTCGACCGAGACGGCCTTGTCCACCGGGACGGCGAAGAGGCGATTGACCACGTCGGCCGAGAGGCCGTCCTTGGCCTGGCTACGGGCGATGTCCGTGGAGGTCTGCACCTGCACGCCGATTTCCGTTGCCAGCGTGTCGATGGCCTCGCCCTTGTCCAGGCGCTCGGTCAGGCTGCGAGCTTTGTCGGAGAGGCGCTTGGCCACCTCGGCGGCGCGCCATTGGGCGACTGCCTGATCGCGCACCTGGTCGAGGGGCTTGTCATGGGCTTGGTCTATGCCGGTGACGTCGACCCAGACGTAGCCGCCGGACTTCAGGCGAAGCGCCTCGGTGTCGCTCCCGATCTCGGAGCGGAACACGATCGGCAGCGTCGTGTCGCGATCCGGAATGGAATCGACGAGCTTGCCCGACGGGTCGAGCCCCTGGGCGCTCACCGCCGGCACCGTCACGAGGGTGAGGCCCCGCTCCTTGGCGATCTCGGCCAGCGGCTTGCTGTTGGCGCGCTCGTCCTCGATCGTGTCGTGGTCCTTTTCAACGGCGGTCTTGGCGCGTTCGAGAGCGATGGTCTTGCGGATCTCCGGCGCCACGTCGGCGAGGGGCTTGCGTGTCTCGGGTTCGATGGCCGTGACTCGGAGGAGCACGGTGCCGAAGCGACCCTTGACCGGGGCGCTCACGGTGTTCTGGGCAAGCGAGAAGGCGGCCTCTGCGACGGCCGGGTCGAACAGTTCGGCCTTCGTCAGGTTCCCCAGAGACAGTTCCTTCGCGTCGACGCCGCGCGCCAGAGCGACGGCCTCGAACGGCTTTTCGCCGGATTCGATCTCCTTGCGCGCCGCCTCGGCGGAGGCCTCGTCGGGGAACACGATCTGCTGGATCGTGCGCCGCTCCGGCGTTCCGTATTGCGCCTTGGCGAGATCGTAGCGCTTCTGCACATCCTCGTCCGTGACAGCGTCGGGCTTGGTCATCGCCTGCGGATCGAGGGCGAGGAGGGTCACGGCCCGGTAGTCCGGCGCGCGGAATGCGCTCTTATTCTCGTCGTAGAAGGTCTTCACCTCCTCGTCCGTCGGTGCGGGAATGTCTCCCGCCACGGAAGGGGGCAGCATCATGAAGGAGGCCGACCGGCGCTCGGTGGTGTAGCGATGCACGGCCTCGCGCAGGGCGGCGGGGACATGAATGTCCGCGGCCACGGCCTCGGCGATCTGGAGCCGTCCGGCGGCGGCGCGCTGGTCGCGCACGAACATCGCCTCGTTGATGCCGGCGCGCTGCAGCGTCTGGAAGAAGAGCGTCTGGTCGAAGGAGCCGTTGGCCCCCTTGAAGGTCGGCTCTTCCTGGATTGCGCGCAACACTGCCGAATCCGGGATGACGAGACCGAGATCCTTTGCCTGCTGGTCGAGGGAGGCCTCGCTGATCAGCTGCGAAAGGACCTGCCGGTCGAGACCGAGGCCCCGGGCCTGTTCGGGAGTCAGGCTGCGCTGAAGCTGGCTCTGATAGCGCTGCAGCTGCAGCTGATAGGCCGAGCGCACCGCCTCCGAAGTGATCTGCGTCTTGCCCACCGTAGCCACGGTCGTGGCCGAGTTCGAGCGGAAGAAATCTTCCACCCCGAATATCGCAACGCCAGCGATGAGGAAGGTGAAGACCACCGTGAGAATGATCTTGCCGAGCCAATGCTGGCTCGCACTACGCATGTTCTGCAGCATCGGAATGTTCGAAAATCCGTCGTGATGGCGTGCCGAGGCACGCTCCAGGCCGCCCGCGATAGACCATCCGGTGGCCCCAGCAAAGGCCGGGCGAATCCTCGAGCCCATGTTTGCGCCCGCTAGTCGGCTCTGTTACGGCCCCGCTCACGATCCGGTGAAGCCGGACCAGCAGCATCTGAGCGCGAGGAATACGATGTTGAAGTCGGGACGGCGGCCGCTGATCGCCGGCAACTGGAAGATGAACGGCCTGCGCAGTTCGGTTCCGGTGGTCGAGGCCATCCGCGACGGGCTCTCGCCCGAACTCGCATCCCGGATCGACGTCCTCGTCTGCCCTCCTTCGACCCTGATTTCCTCCTGCGTGGCGGCCGTCTACGGGTCCGCCATCGCCATCGGCGGTCAGAACCTTCATGCCAAGGCCAGCGGCGCCTTTACCGGCAGCATCTCCGCCGAGATGCTGGCCGATCTCGGGGCGAGCTACGTCATCGTCGGGCATTCGGAGCGCCGCGCCTATCACCACGAGACCGACGATGGCGTCCATGCCAAGGCATTGGGTGCCCGCCGCGCCGGACTCTGCGGCATTATCTGCGTCGGCGAGACGCAGGAGGAACGGGAAGAGGGCCGGACGCTCGATATCGTCCGCGCCCAGCTCGCCATCGGCGTCCCCAAGGGGGCGAAGGCCTCCGATACGGTCATCGCCTACGAGCCTGTCTGGGCCATCGGCACCGGCCTGACACCGACCCCGTCCGACATCGCCGAAGTCCATGCTTCCCTGCGTGAGATGCTCGGACAGCTCATCGGCGCGGAAGCCGCCAAGGTCCGTATCCTCTATGGCGGTTCGGTGAAGCCGGGTAACGCCCGCGAATTGATGGCGGTAGAGAATGTGGACGGGGCGCTGGTCGGAGGCGCCAGTCTCGTGGCGTCCGACTTCCTGGGGATAGCGGCCGCCTACGCCTGAAACATTCGCCGCCCTGGGGCGATGCAGGATTTGGCGTGAGACACCATCTCGTGTAGGAGCCTGCCCTTTGCGGACGTTCCTCGCCGGGCCTCTTCGGGCGCCGGATACGGCCTACGTGGTTCACGGACCAGGAACATCGGACTGAAACGACATGAATGCCGTCCTGATCTCCATTCACCTCATCGTGGTTCTCGCACTCATCGCCGTGGTCTTGCTGCAGCGCTCTGAGGGCGGACTCGGGCTCGGCGGTGGTAGCAGCGGTGGCGGCGTATCGGGGTTCATGACCGGACGTGGCCAGGCCAACGCCCTCACGCGGGCTACAGCGATCCTGGCGGCCCTGTTCTTCACGACGAGCATGACCCTCGCGGTGATCTCCCACCGGAGCGCCGCGCCGAAGTCGATCCTCGACGGAGCCGCGACGACGCAGCCGGCGGCGCCCAACGGAAATATTCTCGAGACCCTTCGTCCCGGTCAGGGCGCTGGCCAGACCGCGCCGGCTCAGCCTGCCACGCCCGAAGCGCCCCAGTCGCGCTGATCGAAGGTCGATGCGGAACGACGGCTCGGACACCTCTCGCTCCGAACCGTCCCCACCCGGCGTTCCACAGAATCCGAACCGATGCAGCCCTGCCGCCACCAGCGGCGGGGTCGTTTGAAGTTTGTCGAATCATCCACCCTTGTTTATGAGCCGAAGCCCATGACGCGGTACGTATTCATCACCGGCGGCGTGGTCTCCTCGCTCGGCAAGGGCCTCGCATCTGCGGCTCTCGCAGCTCTCCTGCAGGCGCGCGGCCACACGGTCCGCCTGCGCAAGCTCGACCCCTACCTGAACGTCGATCCGGGCACGATGAGCCCGACGCAGCACGGCGAGGTCTTCGTTACCGACGACGGTGCGGAGACCGATCTCGACCTCGGCCATTACGAGCGTTTCACCGGTCTTCCGGCGACCAAGGCCGATAACATCACCACCGGTCGCATCTATCTCGACATCATCACGAAGGAGCGGCGCGGCGATTATCTCGGCGCGACGATCCAGGTCATCCCTCACGTCACCAACGCCATCAAGACGTTCGTACTCGATGGAAACGAAGCATTCGATTTCGTCCTCGTCGAGATCGGCGGCACGGTGGGCGACATCGAGGGCCTTCCGTTTTTCGAGGCGATCCGCCAGCTCGGCCAGGAATTGCCACGCGGCACTGTCGCCTTCGTCCACCTGACGCTGCTTCCCTACATCCCCTCGGCAGGCGAATTGAAGACCAAGCCGACGCAGCATTCCGTCAAGGAACTCCGCTCCATCGGTATCCAGCCGGACATCCTGCTCTGCCGCTGTGACCGTCCGATTCCGGTGGAAGAGCGGCGCAAGCTCGGTCTGTTCTGCAACGTGCGTGAGACCGCCGTCATCGAGGCGCGCGACGTGGCGTCGATCTATGACGTGCCACTGTCCTACCGCGAGGCCGGCCTCGACCGTGAGGTGCTCGCGCATTTCGGAATCGAACCGAAGGGCGAACCGGATCTCGTGCGCTGGACGACGATCTCCGAGCGCGTGCGCAATCCCGAAGGCGAGGTCTCCATCGCCATCGTGGGCAAATATACGGGCCTCAAGGACGCCTATAAGTCCCTCTCCGAGGCGCTGACGCATGGCGGCATCGCCAACAATGTGAAGGTGAACCTCGAATGGATCGAATCCGAGGTCTTCGAGCGTGAAGATCCGGCGCCGTTCCTTGAAGGTATCAACGGCATTCTCGTCCCCGGCGGCTTCGGACAGCGCGGCGCAGAGGGTAAGATTCGCGCGGCCCGCTATGCCCGTGAGCGCAAGATCCCATATTTCGGTATCTGTTTCGGCATGCAGATGGCCGTGATCGAAGCAGCTCGCTCCCTGGCCGGGGTCGAGGACGCCAATTCCACGGAATTCGGGGAGACCGGCGAGCCCGTGGTCGGCCTGCTGACCGAATGGCTCAAGGGCAACGAACTGGAGCGGCGCGCTGCACAGGGCGATCTCGGCGGCACCATGCGGCTCGGTGCCTACAAGGCGACCCTCGGTGCGGATACCAAGATCGCCGAGATTTACGGCGGCACCGAGATTTCCGAGCGTCACCGGCACCGCTACGAGGTCAACATGGCCTATCGCGAGCGGCTGGAAGCCAAGGGCCTGCGGTTCTCGGGGCTATCACCGGACGGTCTGCTTCCCGAGACGGTGGAACATGCAGGCCACCCCTGGTTCATCGGCGTGCAGTTTCACCCGGAACTGAAGTCGAGGCCGTTCGAGCCACATCCGCTGTTCAAGAGCTTCATCTCGGCCGCCATCGTGCAGAGCCGGCTGGTCTGAGGGAGGGGCGGGCGCCATGGTCTCGATCTCGGGTCTGCCTGCCTTCATCGCCTATGTCGCGGCGGCGTTCGGCCTCGTGGCAGTCTATCTCGCGGTCTACCTGTCGGCGACGTCCCATCGCGAGATCGCGCTGATCCGCGCCAACAATGCCTCGGCCGCCATCGCGCTGGGCGGAAGCATGATCGGCTATACGCTGCCGCTCTCGGTGGCGATCTATAACGCTCAATCGATCCTCGACTGCATCGTCTGGGGCCTCGTCGCCCTCATCGTGCAGATCCTGGTCTATTTCGTCGTGCGGCTGATCCTGCCGGACCTATCTCGGCGCATCGAAGCCGGTGAGATCGCCGCGTCCATCCTGCTCGCCGCCTCGTCCCTGGCTGGGGGTATCGTCAACGCGGCGTCCATGACCTACTGAGCCGGCGTTCGGGGAAATATCCCGTCGCCGGTTTCAAACGGCCAAGCTCGATCCTACATTCGGGTCTGTGCGGCATCGTGCCGTGAGGGAGCGGATCGTCGGAAGGCGGTCCTCAGTAGGATGCCATCCGAGGCCGATACTCCGACACCAGTAAAGCCGCCGCGCCTCATGCGCTCGCAGACGGTGACCCTCGTCATGCTGGCGGGTGCGGGCGCCGCCGCCTTCGGGCTTGCTCGTCTCGATCCGTCGCAGGACGAAGAATCCGTGCTCGTCTATGCGAATGCGGAGGCCTGTATCGCCGGAAACAGGCGAACGGAGGAGGATTGCCGGAGCGAGTACCTGACGGCGCGTGCCGCCTATCCCGAGGTCGCACCGCGTTACGCGACGGTGACCGATTGCGAGGCGCATCACGGCCCGTCGCATTGCCTGCCCGGAGACGGCGTCGCCGTGAGTGCGACTAGGCGCTTCGTACCGAGAATGGCCGGCTACGTCATCGGCAGGCGGATCGATCAGAACCTGCCGCCACAACCGATCTTCGACCATGCTCCGAAGTCGGAAGCGTCCCATAGCGGAAGCGCCGGCCACTCGGGTGGCGCTGGTTATTGTACGAGTTGGGGCGGACGGATCACCACATCTTCGGGCGGTGCGTCCTCCAGCGCGCGGGTCGCCTCTTCGGCGGTGCGCAAGGTCGCATACGGTGGCTTTGGAAGCACGGGTCGTTCGTTCTCGTCGCACGGCTGGTCGAGCCATGGAAGCGGCGGCTGATGCGGCGCGTGCCCATCGGCGAACGACCGGATTGGCGGGAGACCGCGCGCCGGCATGGTTTCAACTTCCACACCTTCGATGGCGCAGCGTATTGGTCCGAGAGCCACGCCTACGCTTTCAAGCTGGCTGAGATCGAGGACGATCTCGAAGCGCCGAGCACCGAGATCCACGCCCTGTGCCTCGCTTTCGTCGCCGATGCGGTGGAGGACGAGCGGATCCTGGCCTCGCTCGACATTCCTTCCCATGCCTGGGACGCGATCCGCGCGAGCTGGAAGCGGGGAGACCCCTCCCTCTATGGACGCCTGGATTTCTCCTACGGAGGGGCATCCGCCGGGCCGGCAAAGCTCCTCGAATACAATGCCGACACGCCAACCGCCCTCTACGAGTCCGGGGTGTTTCAATGGTTATGGCTGGAAGAAGGGCTGCGAACCGGCTCGCTGCCCGAGACAGCCGACCAGTTCAATTCCCTTCACGAAAAGCTGATCGCCCGATTCTGCACGCTTCGCGGTGACGGAGCGATGGCCTTCACCGCCTATGCCGATGCGCCCGAGGACAGGGGGACGGTGGCGTATCTCGAAGATTGCGCGCGCCAAGCGGGGCTCGCGACCCGCTTCCTCGACCTCTCCGACATCGGACGTGACGAGGACGGACGTTTCGTCGATCGCGTCCATGCGCCGATCCCGCGCCTGTTCAAACTCTATCCCTGGGAATGGGCCTTCAGCGACGCTTTCGGAAAGGAGCTCGGCACAACGACGATCCGGTTCCTCGAGCCACCCTGGAAGGCCGTCCTTTCGAACAAGGGATTGCTGGCCCATCTCCATGCGAGAGAGCCCGACCATCCCAACCTGTTGCCCACCTTCTTCGAGAACGATTCCCGCAAGGCGTCATTGGGCACCTCCTTCGTCAAGAAGCCGTTGGTTTCACGGGAGGGGGCGAATATCCTTATGCTGCGCGACGGTGCCGTGCTGGCGCAGGATCACGGACCCTATGGCGGCGGGCGCTACGTGCGACAGGCCCTTGCCGAATTGCCGGATTTCGACGGCCGCCGCCCCGTGATCGGCTCCTGGATCGTAGGCGACGAACCGGCGGGGCTGTGCGTTCGCGAAAGCGCGGGACCGATCACCGGTAATTCAGCCCTGTTCGTCCCTCACTTCGTCGAGCCTGGTTGAGAGCGGCAACCCGCCGCTTTCAAATCGGCGGCTTTACCCTATCCTGGTTCCCGTGACCGAAATCCTCTTCTATCATCTCCAGCAGCAGCCTCTCGAGACGGTTCTACCGAACCTCGTGGAGCGATCTCTGGAGCGCAACTGGCGCGCGGCAATCCAGGCATCGGGCGAGGAGCGGCTTCAAGCCCTCGACGATCACCTCTGGACCTATCGCGACGATAGCTTTCTGCCGCATGGGACGGATCGCGATCCGCAAGCGGCGAGCCAGCCTGTCGTCCTGACGCTCCAGGATGGTAATCCCAACGCCGCCGCCATCCGCTTTCTCGTGGACGGCGCCCCACTGCCACCGGATGCGTCGGACTATCAGCGGATCTGCATCCTGTTCGACGGTAACGATCAGGACGCGTTGCTCGGTGCGCGGGCGCAGTGGAAGCAGGCGAAGGAAGCGGGCCATGCCATCGCCTATTGGCAGCAGGACGAATCCGGACGCTGGCAGAAAAAAGCGTGAGCGCCTTGGCCCATCATTGTAGCGAGAATCGCATGAACCGAGGTTCGACCGTCGCGGATTCATGCCGGCCCGGTGGTGTGGCCAAGCCGGGCACAATCCCCGCGGGGCTTCGGTCCATTCTGGCAGGCGGCACCAAGCGCCTCGCACTCGTCTTGTCCGCCATGCTCCTCGTCGCCGGGCAGCCCGCCATGGCGCAGTCCCCCCATGGTGCCGACAAGCCTCAGGAGCGGCGGGCCGCCGAACGGGGCCCAGAGGGACGCAAGCTTCCCTCCGACGTCACCACCGAGCACAGTGTCACCCTGCCGGATGGACGCCTTCTTCGCTTTACCGCCACCGCGGGCAGCCTTCCCCTCGTGGATGAGAGCGGAAAGCTCCAGGCAGAGATCGCCTTCATCGCCTATCGTCTCGCGGACAGGAGCGAAGCGACCCGGCCCGTCACCTTCGCGGTCAACGGCGGTCCTGGCGCGGCATCGGCCTATCTCAATATTGGAGCGATCGGCCCCTGGCGCCTTCCTCTCGACGGCACGAGCATCAGCCCCTCCACGCCGGTGAGCCTCGTCCCCAACGACGGCACCTGGCTCGATTTCACCGATCTCGTCTTCCTCGACCCGGTGGGGACCGGATACAGCCGCGCATCGGACGGCGATGCCAAGCGTTACTGGAGCGTCGACTCGGATGCGTCGGTCCTGTCCTCGGCCATCGCCCGCTGGCTGCGGACGAATGATCGGATCGCGGCACCCAAGTTCTTCGTCGGCGAGAGCTATGGCGGTTTCCGCGGGCCGCTCATTGCCGCAAAGCTGCAGGAGGAGATCGGCATCGGCCTCTCCGGCATGGTTCTCCTGTCACCCGTCCTCGATTTCGCCTGGTTGCAATCGCCGCGCACGACCCCCTGGGGCCATGTGACGAAGTTGCCGTCCTTTGCCGCCGCCGCCATCGAACGAGCCGGTGGCACGCCGAGCCGGAAGGCTCTGGCAGAGACCGAGGCCTATGCCACCGGCGACTATCTCACCGACCTGCTCAAGGGCCCGTCGGACCAAGCGGCGCTGGCCCGGCTCGGCGAAAGGGTCGGAGCCATCACGGGTCTCGATCCGAACTTCGTCCGCCGCCAAGCCGGACGCCTGAGTTCGAACAGCGTCCAACGCGAGATCGGCCAGGAGGAGGGGAGGGTCGCCAGCGCCTACGATACCGGCATCACCGGATGGGATCCGGACCCGGCCGCCACATTCTCGGGCTTCGAGGACCCGCTGCTCACAGCCATGCAGGCTCCGCTGACCAGCGCCATGCTCGAACTCTACGGCACGAAACTGAACTATCGCGTGCCCGATCTTCGCTACGAACTCCTCAACGGTGCGGTCAGCCGAGGGTGGGGCTGGGGCGGCGGACGCATGGCACCGGAATCGCTCGGAGCCCTGCGCGGCGTCATGGCGCTCGATGGTAACCTGCGCGTCCTCGTTGCCCACGGTTTCACCGATCTCGTGACCCCGTACTTCACGTCGAAACTCCTCATCGACCAGTTGCCGGCCTTCGGCACGGACAGGCGGATCGACCTCACTGTGTATCCCGGCGGCCATATGTTCTATTCGCGGCCCGATTCGCGTGCTGCCTTTCATAGGGATGCGGCCGAGCTATACGCTGCATCGCTCAAGGCGCGGTCGGGCGCTACAAAGGACGTGAAGTGACGAGGATGTCGTCGCGGCTGGGCTTCGCCGCTTGTCTCATGGGTCTCAATATCGTCGGCGCATGTACGACGAGCGAGCGCGAGGCACCGGCGGCGGTACCAGCGAAGGTCGCCGTCGCACCGCTCCCGTCGCCGTCCGTCACGGGCCCGGTGCTCAACGCCGATGGGACGTGCAGCCAGACCTCCGCAGCCAGCGCGACCGTGATCGAGCCTGGGATCGGCGAATGCGATCTCGTCCGGTTGAAGGCGAAGCCTGCGACGGACGTGTTGATCGGCGAAGGCCGTTCAGGCCGGGAGGTACAGGTGCTCTACAGCGAGCCGGGAGCGAAGGAGCTGTATTTCTTCGTCAACGGTCGCCTCGACCGGATCGTCAAATCCTGACCGGTCGGATCAATAGGCCGGCACCAACCTGTCTCCGGGCAAGGGCGCGACCATGCGAAAGTGCAGGCCCTCGGCCCCATAGGTGATGTCGACATCGGCATTGCATTGCTGTGCGAGCACGCGCTGGAGCAGCGTCGAGCCGAAGCCCTTGCGTTCCGGCGCCTTGACCAGGGGTCCGCCCGATTCAGTCCAGCGGAGTTCCAGGACGCGCTCGGCATCGCGTTGATCCACGCTCCAGCTGACCGTGACCCGCCCGCTCGGCAGCGACAGCGCCCCGTACTTGGTGGCATTGGTGGTCAGTTCGTGGATTGCCATACCGGTGGGTACGGCAAGATCTGCGGCCAGCTCGACCGCGGGCCCTTCGAGCGTGATCCGATTGGCTGTCCCGTCATTGTAATGGCCGAGCTCGTTCTGGAGAAGCTCGCGCAGGGGCGCCGTCTGCCAGTAATCCTCCGTGAGCAGGTTATGCGTCTTGCCGAGCGAGACGATCCGGTCCGAGAAGGACTGGTAGAATGTGTCCACATCCTTGGTCGAACGCGCCGTGGCACCGAGGAGCCCCTGCACCGTTGCGAGCGTGTTTTTCACGCGGTGGTGAAGCTCGCGGATCAGCAGCGCCTGGCGCTCGTGCGTCCGCTGGCGTTCTTCCAGATACGCCTGCACTTCGCGTTGCCGCCGTCGCGCGCGGAGGGCCGAGCGAACCGCATTCGCCAGTACGGCCGGATGGAACGGCCGTTCCAGCACCGTGACGTTGCCGAGTAGGTCGGTGAGCCTCACATCCGGCGGGCCGCCGCGATAGCTGAGCAGCACGAAGGGAAAGTCCGACCAGGGCGGTTGCCGCTCGACCCATCGAGCGATCTCCTGCCGGTCCCAATGCAGAAGCGCTTCCTCCGTCACCACCGCGCAGGCGGCGTGGTCCAGATGGGCCACGAGATCGTCCAAGGTCGACGTCGCTTTCGACGCGATACCGACTTCCGCTAGAATCGTCGCTGCCACCATCGCATCCCGTCCGAGCGGCGCGAGGATCAGGACAACCGGTTCAGGATGCGGCATCGCGGCCGGGCTCGTTCACGATCGCTCCATCCGTCCGGATTCGTTCCGCGAGCAGATGATCCCGGTCGCCGTCATAGGTCGGAACGCCCGTGAGAACACCGCGGAACCGCTCCAGCGGTTCGCCCACCCGCAATCCGCCTGCATCGATCTTGAACTCGCGGATCGTATCCTCATGCGCGCCTGTCCGCTTCTTCAGGACGGACAGAGCCCTACGGACCCGGCCGGCGGCTTCGAAGAAGCGGAGCATGATCACGGTGTCGCTGACATAGGTCAGGTCCACGGGCGATTCCATCTTTCCGACCATGCCATGCTGGGCCAGGATCAGAATCGTCACGACCCCCTGTTGATTCAGGTAGGTGACAAGTTCGTGCATCTGCATGACCAGGTACGGCTGACCCGACATGGCGCTGAGATAGCCGGTCAGACTATCGATGATGACGATCCGCGTTCCATCTCGCTCTACAGCGTCGCGGATGCGGCCGGAGAAATCGCCGGGCGAGACGTCGGCCGGGTCGATCTGCTCGATCTGCAGCATTCCGGCTTCGACAAAAGCCCCCAGAGGCATTCCCACGCTCTGGGCGCGCTGCAGCAGGATGTTGCGCGTTTCATCGAAGCTGATGATCAGCCCTCGTTCCCCGCGTTTCAGGGCCGCGACGAGGTAGCTCACGGCGAGCGTCGATTTCCCGGCCCCCGATGGCCCGATCACGAGGCTCGCCGTCCCGCGATCGAGGCCGCCGCCGAGAACCCGGTCGAGTTCGGGAACGCCGCTCGCCACAGAATCGATGACGAAGCTGCGATGGTGTTCGCTCGCCACCAAGCGCGGATGCACGCGGATGCCGCCCTTCCTGATGACGAAATCGTGGTAGCCGCCTTGATACTCGGTTCCGCGCATCTTGATGACGTGGATGCGCCGCCGAACTGCGCCGTAAGGCGGGGTCACCTGTTCGAGCCGGATCACCGCGTGGCTGATCGAGTGTAGGTTCAGATCGTCATGTTCGGCGCTGAGATCGTCGAGCATCAGCACCGTGATGTCGTTGAGAAGAAAGTAGCTCTTGAGCGCGAGAACCTGACGGCGGTAGCGCAGCGATCCTTGCGAGAGCAGCCGGATCTCGGACAGGCTGTCGAAGACGACGCGGGTCGGTTTCACCCGCTCCATCTCGCCCAGGGCCATGCGGACGGTCTCGCCCAGTTCGAGGTCCGACGAATGCACGAGACTCTGTTGCTGCTTCAGATCGAGGCTCAGCTCTGGCGGCACGAGCTCGTAGATCTCGATCCCGTCCAGGGACCAGCCATGGCGTCCCGCCACGGAGAGCAACTCCCGCCGGCTTTCCGATAGGGTGATGTAGAGGCAGGTCTCCCCCTGCGCCACGCCGTCGATGAGGAACTGGAGGCCGAGGGTCGTCTTGCCGCTTCCCGGCCGACCCTCCACGAGATGCGCACGGCGGGCCGCGTAACCTCCCGAAAGGATGCCATCGAACCCCGGCACTCCCGTGGGGATCGGTTGGGCGTCGGGGGCGTCACTGGATGGCATCATCATGTCCGGTGGATACGGCAACGGTTCAACATAAATTTCCCCGGCGGGTCTGTCCTCGATAAATCGGCCACACCAGGAGCCGATGCCATTCGAGAGGGCGGGAATAACAGGCTTTGCAGATTGTCGTGCGTCGCCTTATCAGACCGTGCCGCCGCGCTGCGAGGCGGCAGCCGCTACCGCCTCGCGCTCCTCCCACAACCTGATAGTCCGGAGTTCGGATCCCATAATGCGCGAACCGAACGCGATCGACTTCTGGCGTGGCCTCGCCCTCGTGACGATCTACGTCAACCACATCCCGGGCAACACATTCGAACGTTACACCTATTCGCAGTACGGCATCTCGGATGCCGCGGAACTGTTCGTCTTCCTGGCCGGATGGTCGATCGGGATCGCCACGCGCGGGCGTGACGGCCAGCCGGAACCGCGTCTGAAAAGCGTGCTGAGGCTCCTGTCGCGCACGATCGAAGTCTACCGTGCACAGATCACCACTATGGCGATCGCCCTGGCCATGATCGCCGGGACGGCTCTGATCCTCGACAATCCGCTCCTTCTCGAATGGCACAATGCCGGAGGCTTCTTCGCCGACCCGATCCAGACCACGATCGGTTTCGTCGCGCTCACGCATCAGCTCGGCTTCTTCAATATACTGCCGCTCTACGTGGTGCTGTTGGGCATTGCCCCGATCTTCATCCTGATCGCCCGCGTGAGCCGTATTGCGGCGCTCGTCCTGTCCTTCGGCCTCTATTCGGCAAGCCTCGTCTTCGAATGGAACCTGCCGTCCTGGCCGGGCGAGGGGGATTGGTTCTTCGATCCCCTGTGCTGGCAGCTTCTCCTGGTGCTCGGCTTCGTTGCCCAGGACCTGAACCAGCGATCCGGCACGCTCCGGCGCTGGTCTCAACGCCTGATGCCCCTCGGCGTCGTCATCGTCGTGCTCGGAATTGTCCTGTCCGTGTTCGACCTCCGGCCAGACCCGCTGCTTGTTCCCGATCCTCGTCTCGTCTTCTCCTTCGACAAAACGTATCTTTCGCCAGCGCGACTGATCCACTTCATCGGCGTGTTGCTCGCCTTTCAAGGCGTCTACGCGCTCATCGTCCCACACATCGGTGCGATCGGTCGATATTTGGCGGGACTCGGTCGTAATTCACTGGCAGTCTTCTCCATCGGCTCGCTCTTGAGCCTCGCCGCGCAGCTCGTGCGGTTCTGGACGGGGGGCGGCCTTCTCGTGGATGTCGGCGCCATGGGATTCGGTTTGTTCGCTCTGGGCTTCACTGCATGGTTCGTCGAATGGCGCTCGCGCAAACCTCGGCTCTCCTGATCTCACTCGGCCTTGCCTCCCTCGGGACGATCTGCGGATCATCCCGCGCCGGAGCGGAAGGCAGCGCGACGATCGTCTCACCCCCGACTGCGGCGGCCCCGGCTCCCGGTGGCGAAGCGTCGGAGGCCGTCGATGTGAGCCTGTCGCCCGAATGCCGGGTGCCGGGATCGAAGCTCTATACTCTGGCCCGGTTGAGCTCGGTGAAGGCCGCGCTCAAGGAGAAGCGGCCCGTACGGGTTCTCGCCATCGGGTCGTCCTCGGCGGGGGCAGGGGCCTCGGCGACCTATCCGGTCAAGCTGGAAACGGCCCTTGAGCGCTCGCTTCCCAACGTGGATGTGGAGGTCGAGAGCCGAGGCATGCAGGGCGAGATCGCCTCGGGCGCTGCGGAGCGCCTGCGCAGCATGGTGGCCGAGGTCGAGCCCGACCTGGTGGTCTGGCAGGTCGGTACCCACGACGCGCTCGCCCGGGTCGATCTCGACGCCTTCGCCAGCGTCCTCGACGAGACGGTTCAGTGGATCAAGTCCCACGAGATCGACGTGGTGCTGGTCAATCCAGTCTACACGGCTTCGCTTGCCCAGGACGAGTATTACAGCAGCATTGTCCGGAAGGTGCAGGAGGTTGCACTGCGCGAGAGAGTGCCGCTCGTGCAGCGCTACGAGGCGATGCGCTACCTGTCCGGGAGCAGCGACAAGGGCGAAGCACATATGCTGGGACGACAGTTCCGTCTCAACGACCTTGGCCTGCGCTGCATGGCCGAGCATGTTACGCGAGCCATCACCCTCTCGCTGCTCCAGCCCGACCCGTCTGGGACCGGAACCGCAACTGCTCCGTCGGTCATCGTCGCACCGCCGAAGGATGCGGCGGTGAAGCCGCCTTCACCGCCCCGGAGCGGTGGTGCCTCGCTTCAAGAGCAACCCTGATCGGCTTGCCATAGCGATCGCGGCGATACTCTGTCGGTCCGTAGGTCATCGATCTAAAGGGCCATCCTGCAATGTCTCGTTCGGACGGTGTTGTAGGCCGAGGCGAACAAGTGGGCCGTCATCGAAAGCCGGGCGACCTTCCGGGGCGAAGCTAGAGAAAAGCCCTTTACAGCCTCCATTCCGGGACGGGTTTCGCTCAGAGCCCGAAAGCGTAACGGAGTTTGTGTCGGAAACAGATAGGGTCGACCTGAGCGTTCGGGGCGTGGAGTGGGGTCAGTGAGGGACGGGACGGAGGGCTGGACCCTCGGCGCGGCCTTCAGCCGCTTGAGGACGTTTCGCGCAGGCGCGGCGGGAGCGGCGCTCGACGTCTTCGCGATTCGCATTGCCGCCGCCATCTTCGCCTACGGGGCACAGGTCATGATGGCGCGCCTCATGGGGCGCTCGGAATACGGCGTTTTCGCTTCGATCTGGGTGTGGATCGCCATCCTAGGACATTCCTCCACGCTGGGCTTCGCCCAGGGTGCCTGCCGCTTCCTGCCCGCCGATCAGGCGAGAGGCGACGCCGCCCATATGCGCGGGTTCCTCCTCGCGGGCGCATGGGTGACCATTGCCGCTGCGTCTCTAGTTGCAGGCATCGGCCTCGCCATTGCCTGGATGCAGGGCATCCTCCTCGATGGGCCGTATGCTGGGCCTTTGCTCCTCGCAGCACTCGTTCTGCCGCTCTTCACGATGCAGGATTATCTGGAGGGCGTCGCTCGAAGCCAGAACTGGGCGGTGCTCGCCATCGCGCCGCCCTACCTCCTGCGCCAGGGGCTCATCATGGTCACCATGGCGGGCGCCGTCACCGTCGGAGCACCGGCTCAGGCATGGGTTGCCATCGCCTGCACCCTGGTCGCCACTGGACTCGCCCTGGCGATCCAAGCATGGCTCCTGATCCTGCGCCTTCGTAACGATCTGCTCCCTGCGAAACCGCGATACCGCTGGCGGATCTGGCTCCGGGCCTGCCTTCCGATCGCAGCCGCCGACCTCGCATATTCCGCGTTCAGCATGATCGACGTGGTCATCCTCGGCATGCTGATGCCACCTGCGGCGGTGGGCCTGTATTTTGTCGCGACCCGGATCCAGCAATTCGTCCCCTTCGTGCATTACGCTGCGTCCGCGGCCACCGCTCAGCGTTTCGCCGCCATCCACGCATCCGGGGATGCAGACGGGCTGACGCGCTTCGTCCGCATGCAGGCCCGCCTTACCTTCGCCGCCACGGTGATCGTCGGTCTCTTCATCGTCACGGCGGGCCCATTCCTGCTCGCGATGTTCGGGCCGGAATTTGGAGCGAGCTATCCGCTTCTCGCCGTGCTGGTCGCGGGCAATGTCGGAGCGAGCCTGTTCGGACCCGGCGAAGACCTTCTCACCATGATCGACGGTGAACGTCTCTGCGCTGGCATCACCCTGGCGATGCTGGCCCTGGCCGCTCTGCTCTGTCTGGTTCTGGTGCCGGTCCTCGGAATCATGGGAGCGGCCATCGCGATGGCCCTAGCCAACGTGCTTCGCGGGTTGGGAATGGCTTTGGCCGCTTTCCGTGTGCACGGTATCGTTACGACGGACCTGCCGTTCGCCGGTCGGCTTGGCTCATGAAGACGGGCTTACAAGACCTACGCTCCGGACGCTCAGTCTCGCTCGCCACATATTCGGAACTGGCTGCCGATCCCGATCCCTGGGATGCGCTCATGGCCAATGCGCTCACCACGCACCCGCATTACAGCCGCCATGTCATGGCGGCTCATCGGAGGGCGGGGTTGGCCGCCACCGACCTCGCCTTCGTCGTTGTGCAAGGCCGGCTCGGGCTGGAGGCTCTGTTGCCCTTCGCGTGGAAACGCGATGTGAGCGGGCTCGGAACGCGCATTGCCCGCCCCTTCCTGTCGCCCTTCATCACCCAGACGAGCCCTCTCGTTGCGGATGCTCCCGACCTGCCCGACATCCTCGATCTGTTGGTGAAAGGGCTCCAATCCGCCTCCAAGGGGCGGATCTGGCGCTGGCCCCTGCTTCCCACCGAGACGAAGCTCGGTCGCGGATTGCTCGAGGCCATGGATCGCGCCGGCTGGATGAGAGGCATCGCCAGCCGTTTCGAGCGACCGATCGTCGAGCGTCGCGAGTCATATGCCAGTTTCCTCGACGAGCATCCGCACCGATCGCGGATGAAGGATCTCAGCCGTCGCCATCGCAACCTGTCGAAGCGAGGCACACTCAGCCATGACATCGCCACCGGCGGCGACCTCCTGAACGATGCCGTCGCGGGCTTTCTCAGACTGGAGAAGGCCGGGTGGAAGGGGAGGGCCGGGACGGCGCTCGCTTCTCGCCCACAGCACGAGGCTTTCGCGCGTGCCTTGTTCACCGGAGCCGATGGCCCGGTCCGCGTCCGGGCGGATAGCCTTCTGTTGGATGGTCGCCCGCTCTCGATCAGCCTTGCCCTCGTAGCGAGCGGTACGGCCACGCTCTTGAAGACCACCTTTGAAGAGAATGAGCGCTCCAGCGCTCCGGGCCTGCTGCTGGAGGCACGGATCATCGAAGCTCTGTACGGGACCGGCTTTGCCGAACGGCTCGATTCGGCCACGCTCGCCGGCTCGGTCCTCGAGAATCTTTATCCTGATCGAGAGACGATCTGCGAGATCGTCGCCGCCCCTAGCGGTGCCGCGCGTATGATCACGGTCGAACAGCGAATCCGCCTAATCTCGATGGAGCGGCGCGCCATGGTCCGCGTCAAACGGGCCCTGGGCAGGCGCTGACGGGCGGGCACAGGCATGCTACTCGGCCGGTTCGGCACGCCAGACAGGAACCATCCGCATGCGTCGTCCGCTTCTTGCCCTCACCGGAGCTTTGTTGATCGCCATGACCGCTTCCGCATCCGCCGAGACCGTGACCACGCCTTCGGGCCTGCAATATCGCGACGAAGTCGTCGGGACCGGCCCTACGCCGCAGACCGGCAAGAAAGTCAGCGTCCATTATACCGGCTGGCTCGATGAGGGCGGCAAGCCGGGCAAGAAGTTCGACTCCTCGCGCGACCGTGGCCAGCCCTTCAGCTTCACCCTCGGCATCGGCCAGGTGATCGGTGGTTGGGATCAGGGTGTCGCCACGATGAAGGTCGGCGGCAAGCGCACGCTCATCATCCCCTCTGACCTCGGCTACGGCGCGCGCGGTGCCGGTGGGCTAATTCCGCCAAACGCCACGCTCATCTTCGACGTGGAACTGCTCGGCGTGAACTGAACCCGACCCTTATACCCGGACGAGCCTCGCCTCGTCCGGCTCTTAGCCTGTCCCCAATCGGTCCCGCTAACGCTCAGGCTGCCAACCCCAGTGCCGCTCGAGCCTCGGCGGGTGTCGCCACGGTACGACCGTGCCGCTTCACGCACTCCACGGCCAGCCCGACCAGTTCGGCATTGCTCGCTGCCAGTTGGTGCTTCGTCACCCGGATGTTGTCCTCCAATCCGGTCCGTACCGAGAACGCCCCACGGGCAAGTGCCCAGTCCATGACCTCGGCCTGATGGCGTCCGATGCCTGCAGCGGTCCAGGTCGCCTCGGGCAGTACCTGCTTCAGTTCGCCCAGGAGCAGATCGAGCAGGCGCTCGTCGGCCGGCAGAGCATTCTTCACTCCCATGACGAATTGGACGTGGGGGCGGGCATCCATGAGCCCTTCATCCACCAGCCGCCGGGCGCCATGAAGATGTGAGAGATCGAAGATCTCGATCTCCGGCCGGACACCATGCGCCAGCATCTGACCGGCGAGATCGGTGACGAGGCTCGCCGGATTTTCATAGACGATGGTCGGAAAGTTGACCGAGCCGGTGGAGAGCGAGGCCATATCCGGCCGGTGGCGAAGCGACAGGCCACGGCTGGCCGGATCGCGTCCGCGTCCTCCAGTGGAGAACTGCACGATCATGCCGGGGCAATGGCGGCGAATTCCCTCCTGCACGGCGGCGAAACGGTCGGGATCGGACGAGGGCGTTTCGTCGTCGTTGCGCACATGGATGTGCACCAGGGCGGCACCCGCCTCGTAGGCCTGGCGCGTCGACTCGATCTGCTCGGCGACCGTCACCGGAAGGGCCGGATTGTCGGTCTTGCGCGGAACTGAACCGGTGATGGCGACGGCGACGACGACAGGTTTCATGATCCGGCCCGGATGTCCGATGAGGAGGGCACGGGAAATACTGCATTCCGCTCGGTAAGCGAAGTGCTGGGTTCGCGGGCAAAGCAGCCGTCCGCTCAGCCCTGGAACAGCAGCGTCGCCTTGGTTCCGGGTCCGCTCTCTCGATAGATAAGGGCGGAACGGAGGTTGGTGGCCATGGCCTTTACGATGCGCGAGCCGAGACCGGTGCCGCGAGGCTGGCCTTCGCCCGTCCACCCGATCCCGTCATCCTCGACGGTCAGGCTCAAACCGTCCGTCCCGTCGCGCGCCACCGCTACCCGGATCTCGCCGGGGACTTCCGGCGGATACGCATATTTATAGGCGTTCGTCACGAGTTCCGTGACCACGACGCCGACGGAGACCGCCTTGTCGGTGGCAAGCCGGATCGGCTCCGCGACGAGGCGAATGGCATGGTCGCGACCGGCTGCCTTCATCGCTCCCTGCAGTTCCTCCACGAGGCTCGAAAGATAGGCGTCGAGTTCCACCGCCTCGACATCGTCGGAGGTGTAGAGCCGCCTATGAATGCCGGCGATGGCCGAGATCCGCGCCTGCATCTCGCGCAAGGCCGCTTTGGCAGCGGGATCGGAGACGGCGTTGGTTTGCATATGCGTCAAGGCCGCCACGAGGGCGAGAGAATTGGCGACCCGGTGATTCACCTCGCGCAACAACATGACCGCGCGGTCTCGGGCCTCACGGACCTCTGCCTCGGCCCGTTCCTTGTCGCGCCTCATGGCCTCCTGGCGCAGAGCCGTGTCGATGGCTTCGCCGAGGAGTTCGCGGAACTGACCCTGTAGGTCCTTCCAGACGTAATCCACGGCCCCGGCCTTCAGAGCGGCCACCGCGACGCGGCTATCCTCAGACCCGGTGACATAAATTACCGGCGGGGCGAAGGGCATGGCGCGGATGGCTGGGAGTACGTCGAGACCGGTCTGGCCGGGCATGTGATGATCGAGGGCCACGAGATCGATGCCGCCCTGGCCCAGACGCGCAAGACCCTCGTCGCCGGTGGCGGCAAGTTCCACGATATAGCCGCGTGCGTTCAGGCCCTTCTGCACGAGGCGCCCGAGGCCGGGATCGTCGTCGACATAGAGGATGCGACCGCGCTCCGGGGCGAGGGGAGCGCTCATGCGGTGCGGATTTTCATGGGTTCTCGGGCACCTGCATCACGGAAAAGAACAACCCGAGCTGACGAATAGCGTTCGAGAAGCCCTCATAATTCACCGGCTTGGTGATGTAGACGTTCGCGCCGAGATCGTAGCAACGCTGGACCTCGCGGCTGTCGTCCGTCGTCGTGAGAACGACCACGGGCGAGCGCCGCGTATGCGGGTTCGCCTTGACCTTCTCCAGGATGTCGATCCCGGTCATATCGGGAAGATTGAGATCGAGCAGGATCAGGAGAGGGCGCTTGGCGCTGGCCTCTCCGGTGCCGTCTGGTCCGAGCAGATAAGCGAGCGCCGACGTCCCGTCTCGGAACGGAATGATCTCGTTGTTGACGCCCGCGCGGCGAATATTGCGCTCGATGAGCCGGGCATGACCCTCGTCATCCTCGATCATCACGATACTGACGGGGTTCACGTTCGGATCACGCCTCATTCCGCTGCGAGGGACGTCGCCGAAACATCCTCGTATACAGCTGTAGCGCTCCCGCGGGGCAGCGTCACGCTGAAGGTGGTGCCTTCACCGAGCTTGGAGGCGACATCGATCCGTCCACCCAGCGACCGGACCAAAGCTTTGACATGGGCGAGACCGATCCCTTCGCCCGGCCGATCCTGCGCTCCGGAGCGGCGGAACAGTTCGAACACGCGGGAATGGTCACGTTCAGCAATTCCCCTGCCGTTATCAGCGACGTCGATACGAATTCGCGGCCCAACGGCCGCGGCAGTCACTGTGATTCGACCGGCGCGAGTGGGATCCAGATACTTCACCGCATTGTCGAGCAGATTGCCGAAGATCTGTTCGAGGGCGAGTCGGTCCGCCGTGATCCTCGGCAGATCGCGCGCGACGATGACTTCCGCGCCGGCCGCGTCGGTCTGATGGCGCTGGGCATCGGCAAGGCGCTGAAGCAGCGCGTGAAGGTCGAGGGGTTCCGGCCTGAAACTTCGCCGCCCTTCGCGGGACAGTTTCAGGATCGCGGCGATCAGGCTTTCCATCCGCGTCACCGCGGCGCTGATGAAGCCGAGCGCCTCACCAAGATCGGCGTCGATCCTCTCCGCGTCGGGATGGGACTTCAGGGCGGAACGGATGTCCTCACGCGTAGCGTCGAGCTCACTCGTGAAACCCATGACGTTCACGAGGGGGGCGCGAAGGTCGTGGCTGACGATGTAGGCATAGCGCTGAATCTCCTCGTTGGATTCTCGGAGTTCCGCTTCCGCCTCGCGCTGCTCGGTGATGTCGGTATGCACGCCGACCCATTCACGAATTGACCCATCGGGGGCCAGAACCGGGACGGCACGGATCGCGAAATGCCGCCACGTCCCGTCGCTCACCCGGACGCGATGCTCGTGGACGAAGGTTCGCTTCTCCCGGACCGTTTCGTTCCAGGCGTCCACGGACGATCGAGAATCGTCCGGATGCACGGCGTTGGCCCATCCGAACCCCTGGTACTCCTCGAAGGATTGGCCGGTGATCGCTGACCATCCCGGCTGTTCGCCGACCATTCGGCCCTCGGCATCGTTGGTCCAGAGCACGCCGCGCACAGCCTGAATCGCCGCGCGGAACCGCGCCTCGCTATTGCTCAACTCACGCTGGACGCGCTGCTGGTCGATGGAGGAGGCCAGCATGGCGAGGAACAGAGTGAGGAAGGTCGCCGCCCCGACGAAGAGGGCGAGGTTCTGCTGGCTTGGGGCGAGGCCCGTAACGTGGCTCGTATGCGCGCCGGTTTCTCCGGTCGTGAAGGTCGCGGCGGCCATGCCGGTATAGTGCATCCCGGAGACGGCGAACCCCATCACGAAAGCAGCGATGATTTTTTGCCACGCTCCGTGATTTCGGAACGTGAGCCAGAGCCCGACCGTCGCTGCCGTCACGGCAATGAGCACCGATATGGCGGCAAGGAGAAGATTGTAGGTAACGCTACCGGGCATGTGCAGAGCGGCCATGCCGATGAAGTGCATGCCGGCGATGCCGATCCCCATCAGCGTGCCGCTCACAAGGATGTCCTGCGCCTTCGCTCCCGGTCGGCCGACCCAAGCGAAGGCGCCGCCGGTTGCGCCAATTGCGATGACGAGCGAGAGCACGGTGAGACCGGCCTCGTAAGAGGTGGGCATCCCCATCTCGAAGGCGAGCATGCCGATGAAATGCATCGACCAGATGCCGCCACCCATGGCCAGCGCCGCCCCTCCGATCCACGCGATGCGGCGGCCAGGCGCTGCATTGTGTACTCGAGCTCCAAGATCCAAAGCCGTGTAGGAGGCGAAGATCGCGATGGCGACGGACAGGGCGACGAGGGCGGGATTGTAGCCGGTATGAACCATCGTGCGACTGCTTGAGGAGGATTCGGAGCCGCTGAACCGGCAGAGACCCGACCGTAGCCGGTCGGCACCGGCGCCACCACAGCGAACCAATCCGGCATCCTTACCGCTCATCGGCTTTGCGCCGATCAGGAGATGCCGAGGGCCCTGATGAGGATGAGGCTGGTGGCGAGGAGGACGGCGAGCGAGCCGGTGACGGCCAGGGTGACCCGGCCGCCCATGCGCGCCAGGACCCGGACATCGACTCCGAGCCCAAGGGCAGCCATCGACATGATCGTGAGAAAACCGGCCACTTGCCGCACCGGGCCGGAGGCAGCGTCAGGGATCAGCCCGAGGGAGCGCAGGGTGGCGAGCCCGAGGAATCCGAGGATGAACCAGGGCACGAGCCTGGTGAATCCCAGTCTCCGGGGCGACGCGCTTTGTAGGCCTGTCTCCCGGGGCAACCGGTGGGCGAGAAGCGAGAACGCCACCACGACGGGTCCGAGCATCAGGACGCGAACTAGCTTGACCAGCGTGCCGACCTGGGTGCTCAGGAGCCCGACCGGCACCGTAGCGGCCAGGACTTGGGGCACGGCATAAACCGTCAGGCCGGCGAGCACACCGTATTGGTGGTCTGACAGGCCGGCGAGGGGAATGAACAAAGGCAGCCCGAGTACCATCAGCACGCCGAGCACAGCGGTGAATGCAATGGAGCCAGCGACGTCCTTGCTGTCGGCCCCAATCACCGGCGCCACGGCAGCGATAGCCGAGTTCCCGCAGATGGCGTTGCCGCAGGCGACAAGGATCGCCATGCGGGCCGGCAGACCGAGCCCCCGGCAGATCGCGTAACTCGCCAGAATCGCGAGAAACACCGTTCCAACGATGCCGGTGAGCAGAGCCGGGCCAGAGGCAACGATGGCACCGAGGCTGATGGAAGCACCCAGCAACGTCACGGCGATTTCGAGCAGTTGCTTCGCGCTGAAGGCGATCCCGGCTCGGAAGCGTTCACCCGGCACCCATGCGGTGCGGATGGCGATACCGAACAGGATCGCGATGACTAATGCCTCTATATAGGGGTGACCGGTGGCCCGCTCTTCCCAAGCCTGGATAGCCATGGCGGAAGCAGTCACGGCGAGGCAGAGCATCAGGCCGGGCAGCAGCGCCGGCCGCATGCGCGTGGTGGTCTCACCCGCGGGAAGACCCGTATTCAATGATGTTTTCACGCCCATTCCACCTGCCGGGATCAGCCAGCAGGCCGTTCCAAAAACAAACTTCTGCCTTGGGCGCAGAAAGGAGAAAACCCCTCTCCATATGGCCCTAACTTCAAAAGACCCATCCATTGATCGATGGCAACCAAACCTCGATCTTAACGCGTATGAGTGCTCGTTCGAATTTCGGCTCCACCAGTTTCGATCCGTATGGCGAACCGGTCAGCGACGACCGCAACGCTTCCACGATGCAGGGTGATCGGCGCGCACGAAATGCCGCTATCGCAGTGTTCTGGACTCTGGCACTTACGCTCACCGCGGGCCGGATCTATTTCAGCGAGCAGACCTTCGATCAGACGATGACGCTTGCCCAGGCGCAGATCGCGGCTTTCGTCACGGCGATCCGCTAGACTGAGATCGATGGCCGCCAGTTAGTAGGCGGCTGCGAGATAGGCGGCGATCGCTTTGGCTTCGGCTTCCTCGATCGGTGCGTGAAAGACCTTCACCATCTTTGTGACCTCGGCATTCCAAAAAGCGGCGCCTTTTCCGGGCGGCTGCGTGAGGATGTAATCCACCGAGTGACACATGGTGCAGTAGGTTTGCGCCGCCTCGAAACCGGCTTCGTGACCCTGAACGGGCAGCAACTCCGCTGTTGGCTCCGGGACGTCATAACTGCGCGGTGCGGCCCAGGCCGTTCCACCGATGAGAAGGGCGAGCGATCCAAAGGCGGCCGCGAAACGATGGTGTCTCATCTCGCTTCTCCTCACAGCGCCTCAAGTCGGGTGGTCTCGATGACGTTCCGCATATATCCCGCCGGATTCCAACGCGGCTCCATCGGCTGCGTCGTCCCGTCTCCGGCTTTGGCGCGGACACGAACCACGTGCGAGCCCGACTTGAGATCGGCCTCATAACTCCAGGACCGAAACGAGTACTGCCCGATGTTTTGGCCGAGCCGTGCTGCCGACCATGTCGTCCCGTCATCCAACGAGATGTCGACGGCCGTAATGCCGGAACCTCCATCGAAGGCGATACCGCGCAGTGCTACCGTTCCCGCGCGAACCGTCGCACCATCCGTCAGGTTGGTGATGAAGGAGCGAACGGGCAGCCGATGGATCGGTACCGTCTTCCCCAAGGCGGCTCCCGGCTCGACACAGGCACACTCGTTGTCGGGGATGCGATAGGCCTTCTGCATCCAGAACCCATCGAAGGGGGTGTCCAGCACCGTGATCGAGCTCAGGTGCTTGATCCAGTAGGTGCCGTAGAAACCCGGTACCACGAGCCTCAACGGGTAGCCGTTGAGCCAGGGAAGATCCTCTCCGTTCATTGCCCAGGCCAGCATCACCTTGCCCTCCTCGGCATGATCGATAGCGAGAGCCTTGGCGTAACGCGGCGTCTCGGACAGAACCGGCCCGTCGAGACCGGTGAACGCCACCTGCACGGCGCCCTGCTTCACCCCGGCTTTGTCGAGCACGGATTTGAGCGAGACGCCGGTCCAGCGGGCATTCCCCATGGCGCCATTGCCGAGTTGCCCCCCGGCGACACGGGGCAAGAAGAAGCCCCGAGAGTTCCCCGAGCATTGGTTCACGGCCACGAGGTCGATGACGGGAAGGCTCTTCAGTTCCCTCAAGGAGAGGAAGATCGGCCTGTCGACATGGCCGCTTACCTCCAGCCGGAACAGGTCTGGATCGATGGACGTCGGGATATCGGCGAGGTGATAACGCACGAAGAACGCATCGTTCGGCGTGATCACCCCCTCGTCGAAAACCTGGAACGGCGTTTCAAGCTGAGGCGGACGTGCCGTCGTCTGCAGCAATGGTCGCTTACCGGGGTAAGCCACAAGAGGCCTTTCCCCGTTGGCGAAGGGGAGCGTCGCGCGCGCGCCGGCGAGCGCGCGGAACGAGGGGAGTGCGAGACCACTTGCCGTTGCGGCAGCCCTAAGAAAATTTCTTCGGCCAAGCTGACCCATTGCTTTCCCCCGCCCCAATGCGGAACGGCGTACGCAGCGTTAGATCGTGACGGCTCGCAAATTGCCGCTTCGTTAGCCCTCCGCCGATGCACGGAGCCGACGGTACCACACCTGCTTTAAATCCTGTCCTCTCGGAGAACCTTGAGAACGTAAATGCCAATCAAAAAGGCCAGCCTCCTGAGAGGCTGGCCTTTACTTATTTTATAGTGAGTTTTCAGGAATTTTTCCGGCAACGAAGGCCCATCTTATCTCAGACCTTGCAACAATACGAGTGCCAGAGAATATGATCTTTGCTCGACACGTTAGGAGCATCCAGTCGTGGACCCGCACGTATCGCATTTCAGGCAAGTTCCGTTGCGCACGAGGGTGAAGTTCGCGCATTCCGGGCAGGATTCGCCGACATAACCCTTCATCTTGGCCTCGGCTCGGCGGTCCGACACGGTGCGTTCAGCCTTGGCGAAGGGGAGGGCGGTGACGAGGTTTTCGGCTTGGCCCGCCACTTCCGGCTCGGCCTTTAGCGCCGTCGCTCCCCGCAGGGCGTGGACGACGCCTCCAGCCGGAGCGCTGGTTCCGACCATGCCGGATCCGACGCCCACCGTGCCGCCGCCCGGACCACCCTGGATCAGGGTGAGCCGGTCGGCCGAGCCGCGTAGCAGGCCGCGCGAGACGACGCTCGAGGCCATCGTGTCCGGCCGGTCGCCGTTGCGGGTGCCTTCGCCTTCGCCTTTGCCCATCACCGTGTTGCCGATCTCGGACGGGTCCACATGGGCGAGGTCCATGCGGCCGAGATAGGAGACGGCGAGTTCGCGGAACACGTAGTCGAGGATCGACGTGGCGTTCTTGATCGCGTCGTTGCCCTGCACGAAGCCCGAGGGCTCGAACCGAGTGAAGGTGAAGGCGTCGACATATTCCTCCATCGGCACGCCGTATTGCAGGCCGATCGAGATCGCGATGGCGAAGTTGTTCATCAGCGAGCGGAAGGCGGCGCCTTCCTTGTGCATGTCGATGAAGATCTCGCCGATGCGGCCGTCCTCGTATTCGCCGGTGCGCAGGTAGACCTTATGGCCCCCAACGACGGCCTTCTGGGTGTAGCCCTTGCGCCGGTCGGGAAGCTTCTCCCGGGACCGGATGCGCTCCACCCGCTCGATCACGCGCTCGACGATCTTCTCGGCGAGCTGCGCCGCCTTGGCGTTGGCCGGCTGGGCCACCAGCGCCTCGATCGCCTCCTCGGCATCCTCTTCTTCATCGGCGATGAGCGCCGAGTTTAGGGGCTGGGACAGCTTCGAGCCGTCGCGGTAAAGGGCGTTGGCCTTGAGGGCCAGCGTCCAGGACAGCTTGTAGGCGCTCTTGCAATCCTCGACCGTGGCGTCGTTCGGCATGTTGATGGTTTTGGAGATCGCCCCCGAGATGAAGGGCTGCGCCGCCGCCATCATGCGGATGTGGCTTTCCACCGAGAGGTAGCGCTTGCCGATGCGGCCGCACGGGTTGGCGCAATCGAAGACCGCGTAATGCTCCTGCTTCAGGAACGGCGCACCTTCGAGGGTCATCGCACCGCAAATATGCGTGTTGGCGGCCTCGATGTCCTTCTTCGAATAGCCGAGGAAGGGCAGGATCTCGAAGGTAGGGTCGGCCAGCTTCTCGGTCGGAACCTTCAGCACACTCGTCAGGAAGTCGTCCCCGAGCGTCCAGCGGTTGAACACGAACTTGATGTCGAAGGCCGATTTCAAGCCCGCCTCGATGGCGGCGAGCTTGTCGTCGGTGAACCCCTTCGCACGCAGGGAGCCCGGGTTGATGGCCGGGGCCTGGCCCATCGAGCCGTGGCCGACCGCATAGGCCTCGATCTCGGCGATCTCGGATTCGCGGTAGCCAAGGGAGCGCAGCGCATCCGGCACGGCGCGGTTGATGATCTTGAAGTAGCCGCCGCCGGCGAGCTTCTTGAACTTCACCAGGGCGAAGTCCGGCTCGATGCCGGTCGTGTCGCAATCCATCACGAGGCCGATCGTGCCGGTGGGCGCGATGACGGTGGCCTGGGCGTTGCGGTAGCCGTGCTCTTCGCCGAGCGCCAGGGCCCGGTCCCACGCCACCTTGGCACGCTCGGCTAGATCGGCCTGGGGCACGTTGGCGATGTCGAGGGGAACGGGGGCGATGGAGAGGAACTCGTAGCCCGCGGCCTCGCCGTGAGCGGCACGACGATGGTTGCGGATCACCTTGAGCATGGCGTCCGCGTTCTCATCGTAGCCGGGGAACGGCCCGAGCTCGGCCGCCATCTCGGCGGAGGTGGCGTAGGCAACGCCGGTCATGATCGCGGTCAGCGCCCCGGCGAGGGCCCGGCCCTGATGCGAATCGTAGGGCAGGCCCATGCTCATCAGCAGGCCGCCGATATTGGCGAAGCCGAGGCCTAGGGTGCGGTAGCGGTAGGACAGCTCCGCGATCTCCTTCGACGGGAACTGCGCCATCATCACCGAGATCTCGAGGACCACGGTCCAGAGACGGTTGAGATGCTCGAAGGCGGCGACATCGAACTGGCCGCTGGCGCGGTCATACATCGTCAGCAGGTTGGCGGAGGCGAGGTTACAGGCCGTGTCGTCGAGGAACATGTACTCGGAGCACGGGTTCGAGGCGCGGATCCGGCCCGCCGAGGGGCAGGTGTGCCAGTCGTTCATCGTGGTGTTGAAGTGCAGGCCCGGATCGGCCGAGGCCCAGGCGGCCTCGCCGATCTTGTCCCACAGCTCACGCGCCTTCAGGGTCTTTACCGGCTTGCCGGTGGTGCGGGCGGTGAGGTTCCAGTCGCCATCGGCCTCGACCGCCCGGAGGAAGTCGTCGGTGAGCGAGACGGAATTGTTCGAATTCTGACCGGCGACGGTGAGGTAGGCCTCCGAATCCCAGTCGGTGTCGTAAACGGGGAAATCGATCTTGGTGAAGCCCTGGCGGGCGAACTGAATCACCCGCTTGGTGTAGGCATCCGGCACCATCTCCTTGCGGGCGGCCTTCACGGCCTTCTTCAGCGCCGGGTTACGCTCGGGATCGAAACAGGCGTCACCCTCGGCCTCGCACTGGGTGCAGGCCTTCATCACCGCCTGGAGATGCTTCGAGACGATCTTGGAGCCGGTCACCAGGGCGGCGACCTTCTGCTCCTCCTTCACCTTCCAGTCGATGTACTGCTCGATATCCGGGTGGTCGATGTCGACGATGACCATCTTGGCGGCGCGGCGCGTGGTGCCGCCGGACTTGATCGCGCCGGCCGCCCGGTCGCCGATCTTCAGGAAGGACATCAGGCCCGAGGACTTGCCTCCACCGCCGAGCTTCTCGTTCTCGCCGCGCAGCATCGAGAAGTTCGAGCCGGTACCGGAGCCGTACTTGAACAGGCGCGCCTCGCGGACCCACAAGTCCATGATGCCGCCCTCGTTCACGAGGTCGTCCTGCACGCCCTGGATGAAACAGGCATGCGGCTGCGGGTGCTCGTAGCTCGAGGCCGACTTCACCAGTTCGCCGGTGCGGTAATCGACGTAATGGTGGCCCTGCGCCGGGCCGTCGATGCCGTAGGCCCAGTGAAGACCGGTATTGAACCATTGCGGCGAGTTCGGAGCCACCATCTGGCGGGCGAGCATGAAGCGCAGCTCGTCGAGGAAGGCGGCGGCATCCTCCTCGGAAGTGAAATAGCCGCCCTTCCAGCCCCAGTAGGTCCAGCAGCCGGCGAGGCGGTCGAACACCTGTGTGGAGGAGATCTCAGAGCCCGAACGCTCGGCCTCGGGCAGTTCCGCCAGGGCGGCCTCATCGGCCACGGAGCGCCACAGGAACGATGGAACGTCGTTCTCCTCGACCTTCTTCAGACGCGCCGGTACGCCGGCCTTGCGGAAATACTTCTGCGCCAGCACATCGCTGGCGACCTGGCTCCAGCTCTCCGGCACCGAGATACCGTCGAGGCGAAAGACGATGGATCCGTCCGGGTTGCGGATCTCGCTCAGCGCCTTGCGGAAGGCGATGGTCGCGTAGGGGGATTGCCCGGCCGTGGTGTAACGCCGCTCGAACCGCATGAACCCTGTATCCCTTGCCGAAGTATCGATGGCGACGCCGCGTCGCGCGCCGCCGAATTCTTGCTCAGTCTGACGAAGGCGAGCGCCCGCGAACGCTCGCGATGCGCTGTCCCCTGGCCGGAAATGTCTTGAACCACCCAGCGGACTCGACCGCTCCGGTGACCATCGAACGCTATCGCGACCGGGGCCTTCCCGTCAACAACTTGTGTGTGCCGGCTACGTTCCGCGCTAGATGTTGTGGTTCTGCTTAGAAAGCTGTGGATATCGCGGCCACACCGATAAGTGTCCTTTCGGCTTGGAGGATTCGGCGCGGAAAATTTTCGGTTCACAGGCCGGGCGGGGGTCGGTCAAAGTAAGCGTTTGGTTAAGAAGCCCGCGATGTGGGATTCAGGCCGCACCGGTCCCGCCCGGACCGGCGGGCGGGACCCGACAAAAGCTGGACTTCGCATCGGCCCCTCACCATAGTCCGGCCCACGAAGGGCGGGCGGTCGAGCCGGTCCGGTTCAGGCAAGTGCGATGGCTCTCAAGGACACGCTTCTGCGGATCTTCACGTGGTGGAACGGGCAGACCATGTCGCTCGCTCTCATGACGGCCCGGCATGGCCAGCTCGTCGGCACGGACGATTTCGGCAACACCTATTACAAAGCGCTCGGCCCGCTGATCGATCGCTCGGTCGGCCCGGAGCGCCGTTGGGTGATCTATAACGGCTATGCCGACGCCTCGAAGGTGCCGCCCGGCTGGCGCGGCTGGCTGTGCCACAACAGCGACGTGCCTCCGAGCGAGGAGACCTACATCCCGCGTGAATGGCAGAAGCCGCATGTGGAGAATTTGACCGGCACCAGCGCGGCCTACCGGCCGAAAGGCTCTCAGCTCAATCCCGGCTCCAAGCCGCTGACGGCGGGCGATTACGCGGCCTGGAGCCCGGAATAAACCGGAGCCCGAGCGAACCGGCATCTCAATCCGGCGGTCGCCCGGCGGGGCGGCGCCTATCAGCTATCCCTTTGTGACTCAGGGCGCCTCCGGAGGCTTGGCAAAGCCGGTATCCGCGGCGACTTCCTTCAGCCGCTCCGGTTGGCGGTCCTTGCGCTCGCTGTAGCGGTCGACGAGGTAGCCGGCCCTCTCGCGCGTCAGGAGCGTGAACTTCATCAGTTCCTCGCAGACATCCACCACGCGCTCGTAGAGCGGCCCCGGCTTCATCCGGCCGGCCTCGTCGAATTCCTTGTAGGCCATCGGCACCGAGGACTGGTTCGGGATCGTGATCATCCGCATCCAGCGTCCGAGCAGGCGCAGGGCATTCACCGCGTTGAAACTCTGAGAGCCGCCGGAGACCTGCATCACCGCCAGGGTGCGCCCCTGGGTCGGGCGTACGCTGCCCTCGCTGAGGGGCAACCAGTCGATCTGGCTCTTCATCACACCCGTCAGGGTGCCATGGCGCTCGGGCGACACCCATACCTGCCCCTCCGACCAGAGCGACAGCCGGCGCAGCTCCTGCACCTTCGGATGAGCGGCGGTGGCGTCATCCGGCAGGGGTAGGCCATCTGCGTCGTAGATGCGTACCTCGCCGCCCATGGCTTCAAGCAGGCGCGCAGCCTCGTGGGCGAGGAATCGACTGAACGACCACTCACGCAACGACCCGTACAGGATCAGGAAGCGCGGCGCGTGGCTGAAGGGCTCGTTGATCCGCAGATGCTCCGGTAGCGGCACCGCGAAATGGGATTCGCTGAGGCTTGGCAATCCGTCGGTGAAGGGCTGTCCGGCCTTGTCCAAGGATCGATCTTCCCTTATATTTCAATAATGATTGAGATATTGCATCGATGATCGAGGAACGGCAAGCCGTCGCGGCTTTCGCGGCCCTCGGCCAGGAGAACCGGTTGCGGATCATCCGCGCCCTGGTCACCGCCGGTCCGGACGGGTTGAGCGCGGGCGCGCTGGCGGGCGAGGTCGGCGTCTCCGGCACCAACCTGTCGTTCCACGCCAAGGAACTGAGCCATGCCGGGCTGATCCAATCCCGGCGCGACGGCCGATCGATCATCTACAGCGCCACCTATCCGGCCCTGTCGGGGCTGATCGAGTTCCTGATGCGCGATTGCTGCCGGGGCAGAGCGGAGGTCTGCGCTCCGGCCGTGAACGCGCTCGCCGCCTGTCCCAGTCCCACCAGCGACGAGGCCTATGGAGACCGCACCCATGTCTGAACCGTTCGACGTCGTGATCTACCACAACCCGGATTGCGGCACGTCCCGCAACGCCTTGGCGATGATCCGCAATGCCGGGATCGAGCCGCATGTGGTCGAGTATCTGAAGTCCCCGCCGAACCCGGACCTGATCCGCCGACTGCTCGGCAGGGCCGGGCTCTGTGTCCGGGACATCCTGCGCGAGACGGGCACACCCTACCTGTCGCTCGCCCTCAGCGACCCGACCCTGACGGACGAGGAGTTGCTCGACGCCATCGCGTCGCATCCGATCCTGCTCAACCGCCCGCTCGTGGTGACGCCGAGGGGCGTCGCCCTGTGCCGGCCCTCCGAGGTTGTGCTCGACCTTCTGCCGGTCCAGCACGGCGAGTTCGTCAAAGAGGATGGCGAGCGGGTGGTGGACGAGCATGGACGCCGCGTCGCCACCGCCTGAGCGCGGTTCGACCCATTACGAGAAACGACCCGGATGCTTGCGCTCGCCATCTTCCTCGCCACCCTGGTATTCGTGATTTGGCAGCCGAAGGGGATCGGGATCGGGTGGAGCGCCCTGGCCGGGGCCACCTTGGCGCTCGCCGCCGGGGTCATCCAGCCGGGCGACGTCCCGATCGTCTGGCACATCGTCTGGGATGCGACCTTCACCTTCGTCGCCCTCATCATCATCTCGCTGCTGCTCGATGAGGCCGGGTTCTTTCATTGGGCGGCCCTGCACATCGCCCGCCGGGGCGGCGGCAGGGGCCGGCGGCTGTTCCCCCTTGTGATTCTGCTCGGCGCCGCCATTGCGGCGGTCTTTGCCAATGACGGTGCGGCTTTGCTCCTGACCCCCATCGTGCTCGCGGTCCTGTTGCGGCTCGAGTTCAAACCGCCCGCAGCCTTAGCCTTCATCGTCGCCTGCGGTTTCGTCGCCGATTCGACGAGCCTGCCGCTGGTGATTTCCAACCTCGTCAACATCGTCTCGGCCAATTATTTCGCCGTGCCCTTCGGGCGCTATGCGTCCGTGATGGTGCCGGTGAACCTCGTATCGCTGACCGCGACCCTGGTGGTTCTGTGGCTCGCCTACCGGCGCGACATCCCCGAAGCCTATCCGATGCACGCGTTGGAAACGCCCAGCGACGCCATCCGCGATCCCGTCGTGTTCCGGACTGCATTCCCGCTGCTCGGCTTGCTGCTGCTCGCCTATACGCTCACCGCACCGCTCGGCGTGCCGGTCTCGGCGGTGACCGGCCTCGGTGCCGCGCTGCTGCTCGGCCTCGCTCTGCGCGGCCGGATCATCCCGGTCCGCAAGGTGCTGACCGGCGCGCCCTGGCAGATCGTCCTGTTCAGCCTGGGCATGTATCTGGTGGTCTACGGCCTCAGGAATGCCGGCCTCACCGGCGAACTGGCCAAGGGCCTCACCTGGCTGGCCGGGCAGGGGCCGTGGGTGGCCACCATCGGCACCGGTTTTGCCACCGCCATCCTGTCCTCGGTGATGAACAACATGCCGAGCGTGCTGATCGGCGCGCTGTCGATCCAGCAAGCCCCGGACCTGTCGCCATTGACCCGCGAACTGATGATCTACGCCAACGTGATCGGCTGCGATCTCGGCCCGAAATTTACCCCGATCGGCAGCCTCGCCACCCTGCTCTGGCTGCATGTGCTGGCCGCGAAGGGACAGACCATCACCTGGGCCCAGTACATGAAGATCGGGCTGGCGATCACCCCGCCGGTCCTGCTGGTCACCCTCGCGGCGCTGGCGATCTGGCTCCCTCTCCTCGGCCCGCAGGGGTAAAGCGCCATCGGCGAACGCCCGACACCCATGAACAGGCGCGCCGCCCTTTTTACACCATGCTTGGTCTGTCTATCGGTGCATGACATCGCGACCGCCCTGGCTTAGGGCAGACGCCTCATCGTCCCGCTCCGGGTAAGCCGCATGCTCGTTCAACGCCGATTGCACATTGCCCTGAGGGCCGGCCTCATGCTCGCGGGCGCGGTGGCGCTCGGATTGCCGATGACGGGGCAGGCCCTCGCCGACAAGATCAAGAACCCGACCGCCGTGTTCTCCGGCCTCGACAAGATCACCGGACGGATCGTGTCCTTCGAGGTCGCTGTCGACGAGACCGTGCAGTTCGGCGCGCTGCAGATGACGCCGCGCGTCTGCTACAGCCGGCCGCCGACCGAGAGCCCGAAGACCACGGCCTTCCTGGAAGTTGACGAGGTGACCCTCGACAATAAGTACCGCCGCATCTTCACTGGCTGGATGTTCGCGGCCAGCCCGGGCCTCCACGCCATCGAGCATCCGATCTACGATGTATGGCTCGTTGATTGCAAAGGCGGCAACGACATCATCGCCGAGGCCCGAGAGCAGGAGGACGTGCCTGCTATGGCGTCGAAGCCGGAAAGGACGAAACGCCAGAAAAATGCCGACCCGACGCGGACGGCTCAGCAGGTCAATCCAAACGGGCAGGTCGACGTGGAAGCGCCGCGTGGCGTTCCGGTACAGCCCAAGCAGAAGCCCTCGCGCAAGTTCTTCCCGACGAATGAAGGTCCGGCCCCCGCGCCGCCGCCGCAGCCACAATCGATCTTCGACGCTATCTTCCGGTAGGATCGGCCGGGCAACGGAGTTCCCCAGCATGCCCGACGCCGTCACCTTCCTGGCCTTCGCGGGCGTCTCCCTTGGGATGGTGCTGACGCCGGGGCCGAACATGGCCTATCTGGTCTCCCGCGCGATCTGCCAGGGCCGCGCGGCAGCACTGGTCTCCCTCTGCGGAGTCGCGCTGGGTTTCGTCGTCTATATGCTGTGCGCTGCGTTCGGCATCACGGCGCTGATCCTTGCGATCCCCTACGCGTATGACGCGCTGCGGCTGACCGGCGCCCTCTATCTCGGTTATCTCGCCTGGCAGGCCCTGAAGCCCGGCGGTCGCTCGCCGTTCGAGGTGAGCCGGCTCGCCCCCGACAGCCGGACGCGGCTCTTCGCCATGGGTTTCCTCACCAACCTCCTCAACCCAAAGATCGCGATGCTCTACCTCGCGCTGCTGCCGCAATTCGTGACGCCAACGGGCGGCTCGGTGCTGGGACAGACGCTGATGCTCGGCTCCGTTCAGATCGTGATCAGCATCGCGGTGAACGCGCTCATCGCCTTGGCGGCGGGATCGATCGCCGTCTTCCTGTCCCGCAATCCCGGATGGCTGAAGGCCCAGCGCTGGATCATGGGGGGCGTCCTGGGGAGCATCGCACTTCGTATGGCGCTCGATAGAGGTCGCTAATTCGGCTCGCGACTCAGGTTTCCTGGGCCTGAGCGAGCGAGGCAAGCACCTCCTCCCCGCTGACCGCCCGTTCCCTGGGCCAAACGTCCCAAACCGCTTCAGCAGCGATCGCCTCGGCGAGGCGACGCTTGTAGACATGGCGCGGAACCTCTTCAGCTCCGAACTGGATCAGATGGTCCGTGACGAACTGTGTGTCAGCGAGGCGATATCCGCCCTTCCGCAGTCTCGCCATCAGGTGCGCGAGCGCAACCTTCGAAGCGTCGCGGGAGATGTGAAACATGCTCTCGCCGAAGAAGGCCGCTCCGAGCGAAACGCCATAAAGCCCGCCGACCAGCCGACTTTCGGCATAGACCTCGATCGTATGTGCGTGGCCTGCATCATAAAGTGCGCCGTAGAGTTCGCGGATGCGCGCATTGATCCAGGTCTTCTCGCCATCGCCTCGCGGAGCGGCACAGCCCGAGATGACGCCATCGAAATCGAAATCTGTCCGCACCTCGAAACGGTCGGATCGAATGGTTCGGGCAAGCCGACGCGAAACGTGGAAATAGTCGATCGGCAGGACGCCGCGAGCCTTCGGCTCGACCCAGTAGATCGTCGGGTCCTCGGCATCCTCCGCCATGGGGAAGATGCCGGCGGCATAGGCTTTCAACAGGATCTGCGGAGTGATGTCCACGCAATCGCCGTCGTGGTCGTGGTGCATGGCCACTAATGTGACGTCTCCTGCGCGCGAAAGCCAGAGCAACAAAGCGTCGCCCAGCGTCGCGCCCAACGAAAAAGAGCGGAGCCTCCGCTCCGCCCACTGACGTTTTGAACGAACCGACCTCAGAATTCCGGGCCGCCCGAGGTCGTGCCAAGGTTGGGGTAGGAGCGCTGGTTCTGCTCGGCATTGCCGCCCTTCGCAGAATCCTCGAACACGGCCTCACGGTTGGAGTTGAAGGAACCGCCGCGGACACTTCCTGTGTCCTCTACGTCGAGACGGCCTTCTGCATCGCGATAAGTACCGTAGACCGGCGGGCGATCGATTGTGTCGACACCATTTGTACCCGCTAGCGGTACGATCCTGTCGGACGCACCAACAAAGTCAGATTGCGCCTGGGCGAGAACGGCGGTGGCGCTCAGGGTAGCAGCCACGAGGGCGAGTGTCAGGGTGCGCATGATTGGAACTCAGTCGGTAGGAGGAGGATCGGCCTCTCAGTAGCTGCCTGGTAAGAATAGAAAGGCGCTGGCCGGGCCGGACTGGTCGAATAAGCTCTGACGACCCAAGACGTTCCGGAGATATTGAGCCGGCGATGTGTCACATGCCACCGGGGGTGAAAAACCACATCAAATGACCGCCATGCTATGGATGCCCCAGAGAGAACTGTATTTTACTCTTAATAGGCGCCTGTGCAGTGATTTTTGGAAAAAATGACTAGCTCGCTTTCCAAATCACGGAGGTAGGAATATCCATCATCGTGCTCATCCGCACTAATCGAGAATGACCTACGCTTTCAGAGGCCGGCAAAACAAAACAGCCGACCTGTTGAGGCCGACTGTTCTGTATCGTCACTTTGGAATTACGAGCAATTAGCGGGCGGGGCCGCCGGAGGTCGAGCCGGTATTGGCCCCCATGCCTTTGTTCGTCTGATCGGCATTGCCGCCCTTCGCAGAATCGACCGCGCCGGCACCCGGCGACATTCCGTTCTCCCCGGCTGGACGGCTCGTGCTGCCCGTGGCCGGCGGCATATCGCGCGTCGACGGGTTGTCGAGCGGCCCACCTGTGGTCGTGCCAGCCTGCGGTACGGCCCGTTCCGGCTGCGAGACGTTACCCGAAGGTGACTGCGCCAGAGCCGGGGAGGCTGCGAGAAGCAGGGCGGCGACAGTGAGCTTTGCGATACGCATGAAGTTCGTCCTTGCTGATTCCAGTTCTCATCACGCTGGCACAATCACGCTCGATTGCGCACAATGAGAAATTGTTCACTCAAAGAACGAGCTTCTAGCGGAGCAGTTCCGCTTAGCCGACGGTAAAACCGCTTCAGACTGCGGCGTCCGCGAGACCGCCAGCTTCGAGAAAACCCTCTAGCCAATGGATATCGTAAGCTCCATTGAGGACCTCCGGATTTCGCACGAGTGTGCGAAAGAGCGGAAGCGTGGTGTCGACGCCGGCGACAACGAACTCATCAAGGGCGCGACGCAGGCGCATGAGGCATTCCTGGCGGGTGCGCCCGTGAACGATAAGCTTCCCAATGAGGGAATCGTAGTTCGGCGGAATGCGATATCCCTGATAGGCGGCGGAATCGACACGGACGCCGAGCCCACCCGGCGGATGGAAGTAGGTGATGAGGCCCGGCGAGGGACGAAAGGTGGCCGGGTGTTCGGCGTTGATCCGGCACTCAATGGCATGCCCGGACACCTTGATGTCGTCCTGCGTCACCGAGAGGGGTAGGCCAGCGGCCACACGGATCTGCTCGGCCACGAGATCGACACCCGTGATCATCTCTGTGACCGGGTGTTCGACTTGGATGCGGGTGTTCATCTCGATGAAATAGAATCGACCATCCTCGTAGAGGAATTCTACGGTACCGGCGCCGATATATTCGAGTTCCTGCATCGCCTTGGCGCAGATGCCGCCGATCTCGGCGCGAGTCGCCTCGTCGATCACCGGCGAGCCGCCCTCTTCCCAGACCTTCTGGTGCCGCCGTTGGAGCGAGCAATCGCGCTCCGCGAGGTGGACGGCCCGGCCTCGGCCATCACCAAGAACCTGAACTTCGATATGGCGCGGCTTCTCGAGATACTTCTCGAGATAGACCGCATCGTCACCGAAAGCCGCCTTCGCTTCGGTGCGCGCCATATCGAGGGCCTGCTCGAGATCGGCTTCCGTCCGAGCCACCTTCATACCGCGCCCCCCCCCACCGGAGGCGGCCTTCACCAGCACGGGATATCCGATCTCGGCCGCGATCCGCTTGGCTTCTACCGGATCGTCGACCCCACCCTCGGAGCCCGGCACACAAGGGATGCCCAGACGCTTTGCCGTTCGTTTGGCCTCGATCTTGTCACCCATGATGCGGATATGCTCAGCCTTGGGGCCGATGAAACCAATATTGTGGTGGGCCAGCACCTCAGCGAAGCGGGCGTTCTCCGACAGGAATCCGTAGCCCGGGTGCACCGCATCCGCCCCCGTGATCTCGCAGGCGGCGATAATCGACGGGATGTTGAGGTAGCTGTCCCGGGCCGACGGGGGCCCGATGCACACGCTCTCGTCGGCAAGCCGCACATGCATCGCATCGGCATCAGCTGTGGAATGCACCGCTACGGTGGCGATCCCGAGTTCCTTGGCCGCGCGAAGGACGCGAAGGGCGATCTCGCCGCGATTGGCGATCAGGATCTTTTCAAACATGGGACGCGCAATCACTCGATGACGAGGAGAGGTTCGCCGAACTCGACCGGCTGCCCATCCTCGAAGAAGATCGCGGTCACCGTTCCGGCGCGGGGGGCGACGATCTCATTGAACGTCTTCATGGCCTCGATCAGAAGGAGCTTCTCGCCAGCTGCGACTGTTGAGCCGATATCGACGAAGGCCTTGGCATCCGGGGAGGGTCGACGATACGCGGTACCGACCATTGGCGAGGGTACGGCTCCAGGGTGTCCCGCCCCGGCCTTGGTACGATCACCGGCGGTGCCGGGGCCGGCGACAGGCGCCGCAGCCGCCACGGGAGCAGGCGTCGCCAGGGCAGGGGCGGGAGCAGCCACCTGAACGTGGACGGGCTCGATCCGACGGACCACGCGGATGCGCAGGTCACCCTTCTCCACCTCGATTTCGGTCAGATCCGTCTCGGTCACGAGTTTGGCGAGTTCGCGTACGAGCTCGGGATCGAAAGGTTCGTTCTTAGGCATCGGCACCTTGGCCATTCCGGTCAGTCTTGAGAGTTGGCGTCCGACGAAGCATCGGACAGGAGAGAAGGGAGAGACGGTAGGCGAGCCTGGAGCAACCGCACCAGGGCTTCCAGACCCAGACCGTAGCTGTGCGGACCGAAACCGCAGATGATTCCAGCGCAGACCGGTGCGATGAGCGAAACATGCCTGAAGGCTTCGCGCGCATGCACGTTCGAGAGATGCACCTCAACCGCGATGGCACCACTACCCGCGATAGCATCGCGTAGGGCGACGGAGGTATGGGTGTAGGCGGCGGCGTTGATAAGCACCCCGGCGCCCGCAAGGCCCGCCTCCTGCACGAAACCTACCAGTTCGCCCTCGTGGTTGGTCTGGCGGACGGTCAACGTGACGCCGAGGGTTTCGGCGCGCGCGCGTAGGTCGCGCTCGATGTCGTCGAGCGTTGCGGTCCCGTAGATGCCTGGCTCGCGGCGTCCCAGGAGGTTGAGGTTCGGTCCATGAAGGACGTGGATCGGGATCATGACATCGCGTTCGAAGCGCCGGCCGCACCAATGAGCCGGGGCGGTGGTCCTAGACGATCGCCGCCGGAAGCGACAGATGCATTACCCGGGCAATCGCCGGGCATGATGCACCTCAGCAGCTCGCGTGGCCGCATTGCCGGATATCGCTGATAGTCTTGCGGATTGGCTCCACGCCCACGGCACCGGGGATGATCTCCTCACCGATGATGAAGGCCGGCGTACCGGAGAGACCGAGCTTGTCGCCGAGGCCGACATTCTCTGCCAGCGCCGCCTTCACTTCCGCTCCCTGTGCATCCTTCTGCAGCTTGGCGATGTCGAGGCCCATATCCTTGGCCAGCGCAACCGCGCGCTCGCCGTTGACCCGCCCCTTGCTCTCCAGCAGCTTGACGTGGAACTCGAACAGCTTCTCGCCCTTGAGCTGCTGCTTGGCCGCCAGCGAGATCTTGCTGGCTTCCAGTGATTCCGCTCCGAGGACGGGGAAATCCTTCAGCACGACCCGCAGCTTGGGATCCCCCTTCACCAACGTCTGGATGTCGGCGAGCGCCTTGCGGCAATAGCCGCAATTATAGTCGAAGAACTCCACCAGGGTGACGTCGCCGGACGGATTGCCGACCACCACGCCGTGCGGCGAGTTCACGAGGGCCTCGCGGGATTCCTTCAGCGCGGCGGCCTGGGCCAGCTTCTGTGTCTCCTGCTGGCGGCGCTCGCCCTCGGCAATGGCCTCCTGCAAAACATCAGGATTCTTGACGAGGTAATCCTTGATGATCGCCTCGATCGCCTGGCGCTGCACATCGGTGAAGGCTGCAGCCGAAGCCGGGGCCATCTGAGCGGGAGCCGGCGCCTGCGCATTAGCGTTCGAAACGCCGGAGGTCAGAGCGCCAGCGAGGGCGACGGACGAAATAAAGTGGCGAAGCAGGCGCATTGATCCTCGCGGGGTCGCGTCCCGTCGGCCGTGATCCGGCTCGGGACGACCGGTCGTTAGTCGCCGGGTTAGGCGTTTTCGCGGCGGCGGGTCAATCGCATCGCCCGATGCGCCATAATCCGTGGCGGCGAGGAATGGGTAAGTTGCCTGGAAGAGGAGGGCGGAGGGGAGTAAGCCAGCACCATGACGTCAGCCGCCGATCGCCCCGACAGCAGCATTGCCGCGAGAGCCTCACTGCGCGCAAGCCGCGTAGCGCCCTTTCTCGCCATGGACATCATGGCCGCCGCTGCTCTGCGTGACAGGCAGGGTGACGGCGTGATCCATATGGAAATCGGCCAGCCTTCGGCTCCCGCGCCGCGTCGTGTGATCGAGGCCGCACAGCGTGCTTTGGAAATCGGCAGGCTGCCTTACACCGATGCCTGTGGGATTCCGGCCCTGCGCGAGCGCATCGCCCGGCATTATCGCGACACCTATGGTGTCACGGTGTCACCCAATCGGATCGTCGTCACCAGCGGCTCCTCAGCCGGCTTCGTGCTGGCTTTTCTCGGACTGTTCGATGCAGGCGCGCGCGTTGCGGTGCCACAACCGGGCTATCCCGCTTATCGCAGCATTCTCCACGCATTGGATCTCGTTCCGGTGCCTATGACGCTGCGGGACGAAGACCGCTTCGCTCCAACGAGTGAGGCTTTGCGCACCATGCATCATCGCGACTCACTTTCCGGCATCCTGGTGATGAGTCCCGCCAACCCGTCCGGCACGGTCATCGAGCCTGCCCGGCTCGCGGAACTCTGCGCCACGGCCCGCGACTTGGGGCTGCCTTTCATTTCGGACGAAATCTACCACGGTCTCAGCTACGGTATGCCCACCGAAACCGCACTGAAGTTCGATGACGATGCCATCGTCATCAACTCGTTCTCGAAGACCTTTTGCATGACCGGCTGGCGCATTGGCTGGATGGTGGTTCCGCCTTGGCTAGCTCGTCCCGTCGAGCGATTAGCGCAGAATCTCTACATCTCCGCGCCCTACCTGTCGCAGGTGGCGGCGTTGGCTTCCTTCGACGCGATGGAAGAGGCGGAGACGATTCGCCTCGGCTACGCCGCCAACCGGGCATTGTTGCTCGACGCGTTTCCCTCCCTCGGCCTGGGAAGTACCCATCCGGCCGATGGCGCCTTCTACCTCTATGCCGACGTCGCCAACCTCACCGACGACGCATCGTCCTTCTGTCGCCGGATGCTGGAGCAATCCGGTGTGGCCGCGACCCCGGGACTTGATTTCGACGCCGCGGAGGGAAGCCACCATGTGCGGTTCTCCTTCGCGGGGTCCGAACGGGATTGCGTAGAGGCGGTTCGTCGCCTGAAGGCTTGGCTCGGTTGAAGGCTTTTGGCCATCGACATGAGAATGGCCCCGAAGCGCTCCGGGGCCATTTTTTTGTATCTGAGCGCCGCGCTTAGCGGAACAGGTTCAGGAATCCGCCCGGCTCGGCATAGATGCCCGGGGCCGCCGTGGAGGTCTGGAACGTGATCGAACCAATCACCGCGTCACCGCACCATTTCGAGGTCCCGCCATTGGTAACCTGGCGGAAGTCGCCGCTGAAGACGGCGCATTCGGTCTTGGTAAGATCGGTGTTGTGGTAGCGTACGTCGAGAACGATGTTCTTGTAGGTGTAGGACAGGCCGACGTTCCCATAGAGGTAACTGGGCAGGTTGATCGAGTTGAACCGCCCGATATCCGCGTTGAATCCGGTAGCGGAGTTCTTTGCAGCACCGAGGAAAAAGTAGCCGAGTTCTGACGACAGCGAGAACCCGCCTGCATAGGCTTCAGCCAGGAAAGGGAAAAGTGAGGCTGGCAACGCGTAAGCGGCGGTACCCGAAGCATAGGTGCTGATGGCGTGCGTGCCGAAGAAGTTCGGCGAGAAGAATACGTTCGTACCGAGCGTCAGCGCATCCGTCGCCGTGTACAGCATCTTTCCAGCGGCTTCGTAGAAATCAGAATTCTTGGTGGAGAACGCAGTACCGCCGGGCAGGACGACCTGCTGCTCGTTCGGATAGAAGTAGTACAGAATACCGAGATCGAAGGCGAACTTACCGAAGGTCGGGCGAATACCCGCAATCAGATCGAACTCCATGTCTGGTCGCGTCGGTAGGCGGGTCTGATAAGTCGCGAAACCCGCATAGGCGAAGTTGTTCAAGAACTGTGCTTCGAAAAAGGTCTGGTAGCTGCCCTGCAGGTTCGATTGCGACACACCGCGGAAGTTATAATCCGTCTGGTAGCGAGAGCCGAACGAGAATCCGATCAGCGGATCGGCAGCCTTCGCCTCGACCGGCATGACTTTGGGTACGGAAAGATCGGCTGCAATCGTCGGCGAGACAGCGACGCTCGCAAGCGTACTGAAGGCCAGGAGTGATGTGTACAAACGGCGCATGGCCCGATCCTTCTAGTGGTCGCCGAAGGGGCTGTGGCGACACAAACCCCATTTCAATGAGATCCCCCGGGCTTCTAGACCGACGTGCAAACAGCTCGGTTTTCTAGCGCCAGTGAAGGCTGGGATGATGACTGTCTTTTCTGACGTCATATCTTTCGCCCCTAACTCAAGCTTGACCGTAAGGGACTACGCCTTTGAGAAAAATGACTTTGCTGCAACAGAGCCCACCAATCACATGAGACCTATTGAAAAAACCAAAAATAGACGAATACATGTGCAATATGCGCAAGAAATATACTTGAAATGCACGATAAGTATCGCCGTCACTAAGAACCTTCATCTGCAATGAGGCCGAATGGCCAGTCGCGCGCGGTGGTCTCGCACGGTGCACACGGAGCCGGAAATGAAATGGGCCGCATCCAGTTAGGATGCGGCCCATTTTGGTTCGCTCGGCGTCGTCGGAGGTTGGATTATTCGCCTGTAAGCGCAGCCTTGGTCCGCGACCACCATCCGGCGCGCTTCGGACGATCGGGATCGATCGGCGTCAGCACCACCGCTACCGGCTCGGGAGCAGGAATTGGCGCCGGAGCCGGCTCAGGGGACAAGTCCGATATAGACGTATCGTGAAGGTTGTCCGGGGCCTCGGGAGTCGCCGCCTCGATTGGTTTGAGCGAGGGTTCGTCAGCAATAGGCAGGTCCACCGAAACAGGTGCGAGTGCCGCTTCCGATGCGTCTGGCGGAAGATCGACCGAAACCGGAGCCCCCTCTTGCACGGGGTCTGAAGCGTTCCGCTCCTCATCGGCATCGTCACGCGGGCGGCTCTCGTTACGATCCCGACCGCGTCCACCCCTGCGTCCGCGGCGACGCCGGCGGCCAGCGCCTTCGTCTTCTGACAGTTCGGAGCGGGGCGTCGTCTCGCCGTCCGAAGCATCCCCAACGACGATCTCGTCGGCCGCATTCTCGCGAGCCGTATTGTCCTGACCCTCGCCGGCCTGATCGCCTAGATCTTGACTCTCTCCATCGGCGTCCTCGTCACCGGAATGCTCATCGCCGCTAGCGGAGTGCTCACCCGTCGATTCGCCGGTCTCGTGACGACCACCCCGACGGCGCCGACGGCGGCGGCGGCCACCGGAGCGCCCCTCGCCATTGCCGTCACTCGGATTCTCACGCGAACCGTCAACCTCGGACGCCTCAGCCTCGGCCTCGACGACGGTCTCTTCTTCCTCGTCGCCGTCGAAATCGTCGTCGGTATCCACCTGGGGTGAAATCGCCACGGCGCGGATACCGGTTGCGGGCCCCTCGCTTCGGATCGCCAGCTCACCTCGATCGAGCTGGAACGCGGATGTCGCGGCCAAGCGCTCGTCTGCAGCAATGGTAACGCTGACGCCGAAGCGGATCTCCAGCTCGCGCAGATGCGCGCGCTTCTGGTTGAGAATGTAGAGCGCCACCTCGGTACGGGTACGCAGGATAAGGTTGTGCGTCGTGCTCTTGAGGAGTGATTCCTCAATGGCGCGCAGGATTTGCAGGGCAACCGATGCCGTAGCTCGGACGTAGCCCGAACCGCCGCAATGGACGCAGGGGAGCGACGAACTCTCGAGCATGCCGGTGCGAATGCGCTGGCGGCTCATTTCAAGCAGACCGAACGGCGAGATCCGACCGACTTGGATACGGGCGCGATCGTTCTTCAGACAATCGTTCAGCTTCTTCTCGACAGCGCGGTTGTTGCGCTTCTCCTCCATGTCGATGAAGTCGATGACGACGAGGCCAGCGAGGTCGCGCAGACGGAGTTGGCGGGCGACTTCCTCGGCCGCCTCCAGATTGGTGCGGAGCGCCGTATCCTCAATGTCGTGCTCGCGGGTCGAACGGCCCGAATTCACGTCGATGGAGACGAGCGCCTCCGTCGGATTGATGACGAGGTAGCCGCCGGATTTGAGTGTGACATGGGTCGAGAACATCGCGTCGAGCTGTTGCTCGACACCGTGGCGCGCAAAGATCGGCGTCGCGTCCCGGTAGGGCTGCACCACCTTGGACTGGCCCGGCATCAGCATGCGCATGAAGTCGCGTGCTTCGCGGTAGGCCTCGTCGCCAGCCACGAGGATATCGTCGATATCCTTGTTATAGAGGTCGCGGATCGCGCGTTTGATCAGTGAGCCTTCCTCATAGACCAGGGCCGGCGCGGATGAGGACAGCGTCAATTCGCGAACGCTCTCCCAAAGGCGCATCAGATACTCGAAATCGCGCTTGATCTCGGGCTTGGTCCGAGACGCACCGGCGGTGCGAAGGATTACGCCCATGCCCTCCGGCACTTCGAGATCCTGAGCGACTTCCTTGAGGCGCTTACGGTCCGCTGCCGAAGTGATCTTGCGGGATATGCCGCCACCACGACCGGTATTGGGCATCAGCACGGAATACCGGCCCGCCAGCGACAAGTACGTGGTGAGCGCCGCGCCTTTGGTGCCGCGCTCTTCCTTGACGACCTGAACCAGGATGATCTGGCGACGCTTGATGACCTCCTGGATCTTATAATGACGGCGATAGGTGCGCGGCCGCTCGGGGATCTCGGCCAACGCGTCGCCGTTGCCACCTACCTGGGCGATCTTGTGCTCGCCATCCTCGCCTTCATGCTCGTCGTCCGAATCTTCGTCATCGGAGTCGTCCTCATCGTCCGAATCATCGTCCTCATCCGATTCGTCTTCATCGGAATCGTCGTCCTCATCGGTCTCGTCTTCGGCAACCGAGGCATCCGGATGGGCTTCAGGCGACGGCTCTTCAACAGCATCCTCTGAGGGAGCCGTCCTCTCCAAGTTGAGGGCAGGGGCCTCGACGGGAGCAGCAGCCTCGCCTTCGAGGGATGCGGGCGGCAGGTCCGACGACGCGTCCGAACCGGGCTCGATGAAAGTGGCGTCAGGCGCGAAGGGATCGGCTGAAGTGGCCTCGTCCTTCACAGACTCGTCGACGGCATTTTCCGAGGACACGACAGAATCAGGCGTCCCGACAGCCTCGGGCACGATGGGATGTTCACCCGATTCGTTGTTCTGCGGTGTGTGATCCTGCGGCGTCGCGTCGTCGGAAGAACGCGCCGCGACGGCCTCGGACACGTCCTCGACGCTCACCGTATCGCTGGTCTTGGCGGATGCGGCTTCAGCGCGGCGACCGCGCGAGCGCCGGCGTGGCTTACGCTCCTCACGCTCGCGATGCTCCTCGGCGTCCCGCGCCTCGTCTTCCAACAGTGCCTGACGATCCGCGAGGGGGATCTGGTAATAGTCGGGATGAATCTCACTGAAGGCGAGGAAGCCGTGGCGGTTACCGCCATATTCGATGAACGCAGCCTGGAGCGATGGCTCCACTCGGGTCACCTTCGCGAGGTAGATATTGCCCCGAAGCTGCCGGCGGTTCGCCGCCTCGAAGTCGAACTCCTCAACCCGGGAACCATGCACCGTGACGACCCGGGTCTCTTCCGGGTGCATCGCATCGATGAGCATCTTGTTGTTGTTGGCCATGACGAACTTTCATGGCGGTCGACGTCGTCCTTCTGCAGCCGAATTGTCCCGGCGAAGCGCTGCCCGATCCCGGCCCATCGGCCGTCGAGGGGAGAGCACGCTTAGGCCCACAGAAGCGGGCCAAGGGGGCTTTAGGGAAGGGATTGCCGTCAACCGCCGCTAGGCGCCGGTGATCGGCGCGACTGGGGTTGAACCTGGCCAAGGCCGACGGGGAACCGGCGCCACGCGAATCGCGTACGCTTTGAACACGAGCAACGGCAACCGATGCTGTGCGTCCGCCCATCCGCTCCCTGACCTCACGAATAATTTGAAGCCGAGCAATCGCCGGCCGCTGATTTCAAGAACGGCGCTTCGGCGAAACAATCGCCGCATGCACCGATACCCACCCGGATTGAAGTTACCGGCGAACTTGACGCGGAGAGCCGACTGCGAGGCGACGCGGCGAAAGGCCATGACGCACCCGCGGGCCACGGTGACGACCGCACGGCACCCGGGAAGGGACACTACCATTACAGATCGTCGCGGGCGCTTGGCAAGCAGCAACGCAGCCGCCGTCTCAACTTTGCCGCCGTAGTCGGGTGCGCGGCATCCGGCTCGCACCTGTCGCCCCACGGCACCATCCTAGCCACTTTGCGAATCAGGGACGATAGGAACGGTTAACCATCCTGATCGTATCCCTTAACGAACGCTCGCGCTTCCGAAGGACCTTATGGTTCCAGGACAACGACTGCCGGACCGATGCCGCCTCTCGCTCGCCTGCTCCGTTCCGCATTTATTCTGTGTGTTGTCGCGACGACTTCTCCGGTCGTGGCCCAGGACGGTCTGCGAACCAACCCAGCGGCATCCAGCCAACAATCGGCGGTCGCCATTGCCGCCGATCTTTCCGCCGGTTCGGGCGGCTCGACGAAGCTGACCCTGACATTGTCAAAGCCCATCGAGGCACGCGTCTTCGTTATGGAGCGGCCGGACCGGGCGGTCATCGACCTCGCGGAAGTGAACTTTCAGCTTGGGCCAGAAACCGGCCGCCGCCGCGAAGGCTTGGTTTCCTCCTTCCGCTACGGCCTGTTTGCGCCCGGACGCTCCCGCATCGTCGTTGATCTCGCGCAACCAGCTACAGTCGGACGAATCGAGACGACGACACGTACGCGTGACGGCGCCATTCTGCTGACGGTCGAGTTCCAGAAAGCCGACCGCGACGCCTTCCGCCGAGCCGCCGTTTCCAACGACCCATCTCCACCTAGCCGGAAGGAAGCCGTGGCGGAGCCGACCGATTCCCGACCACTCATTATGATCGATGCTGGCCATGGCGGAATCGATCCGGGCGCTATCGCCGCCAGCGGTGTTTTTGAAAAGGACATCGTCTTCGGCTTCGCCCAGGCTCTTGTCGGGAAGCTCGAAGCCTCCGGCCGTTACCGTGTCCGGATGACCAGAGATCGTGACGTGTTCGTACCGCTGTCAGAGCGCGTGCGGATCGCCCGCGAGGCGAGCGCCGACCTCTTCGTCTCGATTCACGCCGATTCCATTTCCTCCGCGCCGCAGGTGCGTGGCGCCACCATCTATACCGGCTCCGAGAAGGCCACTGACGCCGAATCGGCCAAGCTCGCTGAGCGTGAGAACAAGGCGGATTCGACCGCCGGCACGGATTCCAGCGAAGGCCCCGGCCACATCGCGGACATCCTCCAGGAACTGACCCTGCGGGAGACGCGGACCTTCTCGTCGGGCTTCGCCAAAGGGCTGATGTCCTATCTCAGCCCCGTGATGGAGCTGAGCAACAAGCCTCATCGTGAGGCCGGCTTCGTGGTCCTACGCTCGCCCGACGTGCCTTCGGTGCTGGTTGAGCTCGGCTACCTGTCGAGCAAGCGCGACCTTGAGATGCTTCAATCCGAAGCTTGGCGCGCTGACGTCACCGGGGGCATGGCGAAGGCGATCGACGCGTTCTTCGCCAACCGCACTTCGCTGACCCGGCCTGTGCCGCCGCGCCGCTCTGCGGCAATCGCCCCAGTTTCACCATAGATACGGTGTGAAACCGGGGCTCACGGCGCCCCGGCCTCGGAACAGGCGTTCCACCGCCTCCGGTCGATCACGGGTCGTCGCGTCACTCTTGCCTTTCCGGGATAATCGAGGTCTCGGTCATCCTCGCCTCTCGGCCGGACCGGCAGCGGCAGATCATCGACGGACGGGACCCGGATGCGCTTCATCCTTCGTTTCTTCGGCTTCCTGTTCAGCATCGGTGCGATGCTGTTCGTACTGCTATCCGCAGCCGGGGCGTATTTTTACTACACCTACAGCCAGGACCTGCCCGACCACGCCGCGCTCGCCAATTACGAGCCGCCGGTGATGAGCCGCGTCCACGCGGCGGATGGCAGCCTGCTCGCCGAATATGCCAACGAGCGCCGTCTCTACCTACCGATCCAGGCGATGCCGAAGGTCGTGGTGGCGGCCTTCCTCTCGGCCGAGGACAAGAATTTCTATAAGCATGGCGGCATCGACCCCGAAGGTGTCGTTCGCGCAATTCTGACCAATGCCAAGAGCGGCAAAAAGCAGGGCGCCTCGACCATCACACAGCAGGTGGCGAAGAACTTCCTGCTCACCAACGAGCAGACCTTCGACCGCAAGATCAAGGAGGCGCTGATCGCGCTTCGGATCGAATCGACCTATTCGAAGGACAAGATCCTCGAACTCTATCTGAACGAAATCTTCCTCGGCACCATCGTGCCCGGTCGCAACCTACACGGGGTTGCCGCCGCGGCGCTCGATTATTTCGGCAAGTCCGTCCACGAACTGACCATCAACGAGGCCGCTTATCTCGCCGCTTTGCCGAAGGGCCCGAACAACTACCACCCCTACCGTCAGACCCAGAAGGCCCTCGACCGCCGCAACGAGATCATCGGCCTGATGGCCCAGAACGGGTACATCACCAAGGAAGAAGGTGAGGCTGCCCGCAAGATGCCGCTGGGCGTGAACCCGCGCGTGGCCTTTGCCAACGCGGCGAACGCCAACTACTTCACCGAAGAGGTCCGGCGAGAGATCACCGAGCGCTACGGCGAGAAGAAGCTGTATGAGGGTGGCCTCTCCGTACGCGCGACCCTCGATCCGAAGATGCAGGCCTGGGCGCGCAAGGCACTGGTGGACGGCCTTATCCGATACGACCAGTCGCATGGCTGGCGCGGTGCGCAGGCCAAGGTCGATCTCGTCGGTCGTGATTGGGGCCTCGCCGTAGCGGAAGTTCCGGGCCTTGGCGACGTGCAGCCATGGCGGCTTGCCGTCGTCCTGAGCACCACGGGCGGCGTCGCCCAGATCGGTCTTCAGCCCCGCCGCGAAGCCTCTGGCCAAGTCTCGAAGGAGCGCGAGACCGGAACAATCGCCGCTGACGGTACTCGTTGGACCGGTCGCTCACCCTCGGCCGCGCTGAACGCCGGTGATGTCATTTATGTCGAAGCTATAGACGGCGGTCGCGGACAGTATCGCCTCCGTCAGCGCCCAGAAATCTCTGGTGCCATCGTCGCGATGGACCCGTTCACCGGGCGCGTCCACGCCATGGTCGGCGGCTTCTCCTATGACGAGAGCCAGTTCAACCGAGCGACACAGGCCCAGCGCCAGCCGGGCTCTTCGTTCAAGCCGATCGTCTACTCGGCGGCCCTGGACAATGGTTACACCCCGTCCTCGATCGTGCAGGATTCACCGATCACCATCGAGGCTGGACCAGGCCAGGAAGCGTGGTCGCCCTCGAACTATGACGGCAAGTCGGGTGGTCCGCACACGCTGCGCTACGGCATCGAGCATTCGAAGAACCTGATGACCGTGCGGCTGGCCAAGGATGTCGGCATGCCGCTCATCGCCGAATATGCCCGCCGCTTCGGCGTCTATGACGACATGCTCCCTGTTCTGCCAATGTCCCTTGGGGCCGGCGAGACCACGGTCATGCGTATGGTCACGGCCTATTCCATGCTGGCCAATGGTGGCCGCCGCATCCGTCCGACCTTGATCGACCGGATTCAGGACCGCGTCGGCGAGACCATCTATAAGCACGACAACCGTAAGTGCCTTGGGTGCGATGCCGAGAAGTGGTCCGGCCAGGATGAGCCCAAGCTCGTGGACGATTCGGAGCAGGTCCTCGATCCGCTGACGGCTTACCAGATGGTCTCCATCATGGAGGGTGTGGTCCAGCGCGGCACGGCGACGATCCTGAAACAGGTTGGGAAGCCCCTTGCCGGTAAGACCGGAACGACGAACGACGCCAAGGATGCGTGGTTCGTGGGCTTCTCGCCGGATCTCGCGGTCGGTGTCTATCTCGGCTTCGACAAGCCTCGCTCACTCGGCGACCGGGCCACCGGCGGCGGGTTGTCGGCGCCCATCGCGCTCGACTTCCTCAAGCAGGCTCTTAAAGACAAGCCACCGACCCCCTTCCGCGTGCCTCCGGGGATCAAGCTGATCCGCGTCAATGTCGCCTCCGGCATGCGCGCCGGCTCGGGCGAGGGTTCAGGTACGATCCTCGAAGCCTTCAAGCCGGGCACTGCCCCGCCGGACGCTTATGTGGCTGCACCTTCCGCGCCCGCTGCAGCGCCTGCGGATGCAGACCGTGCGGCGCAGGCAGGCGGATTGTATTAGGCTGCCTCTCTCCCTTCCCGGACACCCGACGCTCGGGCGAGCGGTGGTCCGGGAAGTGTCGCCATAACGGCGCCGGTCGATCGAAGAAAAGTGCCGAAATCAAACGCCCTTCTGCTGGCGTGAATAGGCGGCTTCATTCGACCTGCCGTCAAAACGAGGCGCGGATCCCCCCGAATACACTGCGGCCGGTGCCGGGATAGAACGCGATCGGATTGCCGCCCATCGCAGCCGCGTCGTTCAACACCGAAATGTCCGAGACATATCGGATATCCCCCAGGTTTCTCGCATCCAGGAACAGCGAAACTCCGTTGGCAAAGTCAAAACCAGCCTGGACGTTGACGAGAGTGTAGCCGGGCACCTGAAGAGTGTTGGCATGATCCGCGAAAGCTCCGTGCGGTACCCAATCGACTGACGGGCTCAGGTGAAAACCGCTCGGATGGGTGTAGGTCACGACGCTCCGCAACACGTCCTGCGGGATGCCGGCGATGCGGTTGTCTCCGAATTGCGGGTCGCTTACGAAGCGAAAGTCGTTATGCGTCCAGATCTGCGAAGCCGAGATACGGTCGCCACTGCCGGTGACGTCGCGAACGAGGTCGAGGGTCATTGCCGCCTCGACACCCTGGTGGATCGTACGCGGTGAATTGAACGTAGCTGCCGGAATGTTCAGTCCCGGATTGACGCTGAAATTGACTAGCTCATCCCGAACTTCCGACCGATAGAGCGTCACGTCCCAGGCAATCCCATCGAGCCGGCCGCGCGTGCCTGCTTCGTAAGTCCAGGCGCGTTGAGCCTGAAGCGGCACGAACTGCGTTGTTACCCCGATGGTCTGGGTCAGATCGGTGAAGTCGGGCACATCGCGTGAACGGGTGATGTCGGCGAAGACCTGGACATCCGGCACAGGCTGCCAGATCACACCAAGTTTCGGGTTGATGCCCTGATAGGTCTGGTTGTCAAATTTGGCGCCGGAGTTCGGGCCGAAGCCGCCTTTGTCGCTATAGGTCCGGTTCGACGAGAAGGCCTTCGCGCCCGTCATCAGCGCGACATCAGGCAGGAACCAGAAGCGGTTCTCACCGTAAGCCTCGTAATTCGATGAACTTTGCAGCGCATTCAGAGTCTGCGCGCCCCGCTGACCGGCAAGATTGGTGAAGCGAAGCGACGAGTTCTGCCCGGCAAACGCGCGCAGACCCAGTATCGTGTCGTTGCGGTAGCCGGCGATGTCGAAGGTGCCGGCCCAGTGAGGTGAGATACCGTATGTCCAGCCATCCTCGTCGATGACCTGAAAGATCGGATGGTAGAGCGACTTGTGGATCGCCCAGGTATCGATATCGAGCTTGCCGACGTCGAGGGCAAACGAGGTTCGGTTGGCGACGCGCTCAGTCTCCACCTTCCGGGACTGATTGCCCGCGATGGCGCCAGGATTCGCGATGGTCGGATTTTTCAGACTGTTGAACAGGCTCAGGGTGCCGGGGAGCTTCTGGTCTGTAAGGTAAACTCCAACATAGAATCTCGTTTCGATACCGGGGGCTAGCTGATAGCCGAGATTGGCGTTGAAGTTCTGCGTCCGCTGGGCCTCGTGATCCCGAAACCCATCAGCATTGGTGATCGTACCACTGATGAGGAAATTGGCTGGTCCTGATAAACGCGAGAACTGGAAATGCTCGCGGATCGTACCAAAGCTGCCGCCATCGACGCGCACGACGTTTGGCGCAAGGGCGGTCTGCGCCGTCGGTGTCACGAAGTTGATCGCCCCGCCGAGCGTCGTGGCGCCGTAGGTCAAGGCGTTGCCGCCTTTGTAGACCTCGACGGAGCGCAGGGCGAGGGGATCGATCTGGTAGAAATCACCGCTTCCATCGGCGGCATTCACCGGAAATCCGTCCTGAAGCAGCTCGATGCCGCGGAGGTGAAAACCGCGCGAGATGCCCGATCCGCGCAGGGAAAGGCGCATTTCCTGACCATAACGCTGCTGCGCAAAGACACCGGGCGTATCCTTGAGAACATCGCGTAGCGTATTGGCGTAGCGGTTCTGAAAGTCCTTGGCATCGACGAAGGCGACGGACCCGACGGTGGCATTCACCGTAGCGCGTTGCGCCGCGACGCTCGGCACCGTGAGGGACCCGGCCGAAGCGCCCTGAACGCTGAGTTCTGGCAGTTCGGCATTGGCCACTTCTTGTGCGAGGGCCGATGTCGAGGACAAAAGTAGGAAGGCGAGCGCACTTCCGAAGTAGGAATTCTGCATGGAAATAGGCTCCGGACCCCGCGCCCTCAATCACTCCGCGCGGTCAGCGCGGAGGAGCAGCGGATCCTGAAAGAGAAAGAGATGGGATCGGCCTTAGCCCAGGCGATCACGCGGCAACGGAAAGCCTGGGATCAAATCCGGCATCGTGTTCCCCAGGGGAAACCGATTCGTCGACGTGATTCGTCAGTGCTGATGATGTCCGGCCGCGGGTTCGGTCGCAGCAGGCGCATTAGGGGCCTTGGCGCCGATCGGAGCGACGGCGAAGGTGACTCGCACCTCACCCGTGCGCTGAAAGCCCAGTGTCCCGGAAACCGGTTCACCGACCTTCGGCGACGCACTCAGCCCTTCGAACATCAAATGGAAGCCGCCGGGCTTGAGCTCCACGGTTTCGCCGGGCTTGATGACGAGGCCGCCATCCACCGCGGCCATCTTCATCACCCCGCCATCCATGGTCATGGAATGGATTGAACCGGTGCTAGCCAACGGAATAGAGGCGGAGATCAGCGTGTCCGGGCGCGTTCCGGTATTCGTGATCCGGACGTAGCCGCCAGCAACCGTCGCGCCACCGGGAGTGGCACGCATCCACGGTGTATCGATGACGAGATCACCGGCCTGGATGGTGTTCGCAGGGGAGGACGCAGCGCTCGACGACGATTTAGTGCGCGCGGCAACGATGGTCACGCCGGGAGCGGGAGATTGCAACGAGTTAGCGTTCTGGCCCGTTGCGGGAATCTCGCTCCAGCGATACGCGCCCTTCATGCAATCCTGCTCCACAGGAAAGTACACGATCGCACCGGGAGCGAATGTATCCGTGACACGGGCGAGGAACGTAAATTCGTCGACCTGATCGTCGGGCAGTTCACCTCCGCTCCAGGTTATAGTTTTCACGCCTTCTGAAATATCGCCGTGGTAATATGGATAGGCCTTGGCATAGGGAGCTTTTTCCAAGGACAGGGTCCAGCCGGGCTTCGGCATCGGTTTGGCACCGATGACGCCTTCTGGAATGGTCACGCTCACGCGTTTCGTCGGCGTGCCTTCGCAGCCATGGGTGATCTGAATGACGCCCCGATAGGTGGCGTTCGGGCTGGCCTCCTTCCGCTCGAGCGTGGCGTGAGAGAAAGCGACATTGGTCGAGACGGTGAGGAGAAGGGTCGCGGCAAGTTCTGCCCGCACTATCCGTTTCATGATGGCTGTCCGTGTCTGAAGGGATCGAGATTTCGGATCACTTCAGACGACAGGAGGACCACGCGGTTGAGGAATGGTGCCAGGGGGACCGCGCCCACCGGGTCGGGCCTCAGTAAGCCATGTCAGGCGGATGCCCGCCGAGAGAGGCCAGACCGTCTGGCTCGAGACGAGCCCAATCACTGTCGCCACTGCAACGGCGGACGCGGACGTACAGCAGAAGTCGTGTTTGCCGTGCCCGGACTTCACCGGGCTCTGATCGGTATCCGTCCCATCGGTCAGACTCGAGCAGAGCGGACCGACATGGCCGAGGGAGGGCAATGGCATCAGGGTGCCGAGGAAGATCTGAAGAACCAACGCGTAGAGCGCGATCACAGCAGTGATCGCGCGCAAGCCGCCAGCCCCTGAATCTCGCGACATCATCCTTCAGCGCTTAGCGCAACGGACATAATCCCGCCATCTCTTTCACAATCGGACGAGGCGTCATGTTGCATGTGCGCTGCAGTACAGCACAGCCTGTGATTTATCGCGGCGGCGCCACAATCTAGCCCGGACGGCATGACTTCTTAACCGTGCCCCGACACGTTCGCGGCACAAGACTTTCGGTGGTCGGTATCCACCCCAACCATGCCCCGACGGCCTCGTGCCGCTTCACAGGTCAGATTAGAGTTTCCGTCCGATGCTGAAACAGGCTCCCATCGCCCGCTCGCTGGGCTTCGCGCTTCTCGCCAGCGCCGCCGCCTTCGCCCAAACGGCCACTGCGCGCGAAGCGGCCGGCTTCGCTCAGGCGGAGTGGGCCCAGGATTATGCCTCGCCTGCAACGATGCAGGTGCAGCGTTCCTCGACACCGATTCTTTCTCCGCAGACGATGGCGGCGACTGAGCAGATGGTCGAACGCTACAAGGACATCGTCGCACGCGGCGGTTGGCGCCCGGTCTCCGGCGCGGATCGCCTGCGCGTCGGCGCCAAGGGTCCAGCTGTGGCGGCTCTGCGCGCTCGTCTCGCCGTGACCGGCGACATCGACTCGGCGTCGGGCAGCTCGGGTGTCTACGATTCCTACGTCGCCGCTGCGGTGAAGCGCTTCCAGGCCCGTCACGGGCTGAGCCAGACTGGCTCCATGAGCATGGCCACCCAGCAGGCGATGAACGTCTCGGCCGATATCCGCCTGAAGCAGCTCGAGGTGAACGCCGTCCGCCTCCGCTCCTACGCGGGCAATCTCGGCAATCGCTTCGTCATCACCAACATTCCCGCCGCCCTGGTCCAGACGGTAGAGAATGGCCAAGTCGTGACCTTGCACGCCGCCGGCGTCGGCAAGATCGACCGTCAGTCGCCGATCATGAATACCAAGGCGACGCAGATCAATTTCAACCCCTTCTGGACGGTTCCGGCTTCCATCGTGAAGAAGGACCTCATCCCCAAGATGCAGAAGGATCCGAATTACCTTACCGAGAATAAGATCCGCATCTTCACTGGGGACACTGAGATTTCGCCGGCCTCGGTGAACTGGAACTCGGATGAGGGTACGCGCTATCGCTACCGTCAGGACTCGGGCGCCGATTTCAACTCGATGGGAATCGTCCGCATCAATATCCCGAACCCGCACGGCGTGTTCATGCACGACACGAATTCGAAGGGTGTGTACGGAGACGATTTCCGCTTCATCTCTTCCGGATGTGTTCGCGTCCAGAATGTGCGCGAGTACATCACCTGGCTTCTCAAGGACACGCCCGGTTGGGGCCGCGACCAAGTGGAACAGGCGATCGAGAGCGGCAAGCGCGTCGACGCGACTCTGAGCAGCCCGGTTCCGGTCTACTGGACCTACATCACGGCCTGGGCGACCCCAGACGGTCTCGTCCAGTTCCGCGACGACATCTACAAGCGCGACGGTGTCAATGTGCCTTCAACCTTGTCTGGGCCGACTCCGGTCGCCAGCGCTGAGCAAATTCAGACCTTCGAACCGGGTGACGAAGAGAACTAATCGCTTCACTTATGTGCGCGAAAGCGGGCGGCGGGATTCGGGTGCGAATCCCGCCTCTTTGGTTTTGAATTACGATCGCAGGTCTTGGAAAACAGATCGCCTGGAGAAAGCTTGGTTCGCCGCCATGGTATGACGCGGCTCTTGCTCACCCCTTAGTCGCGAGACGCCGACAGCTTTCGAGCGCGACACATGCATGCAAGCGTCGCGACATAGGGTCGCCAAACTCCCGATCGGCACGGCCAGTATCCCGTGGATGTCATTGGCGCACCGACAAATACAGGATGCACCGAATTTTTTTTGCCCGGGGCTACAAATTAGCTGTGCTTGGCCTCGCCCCGCGGCACGTGTAGTAAATCACGCTTCGAGCGACCGCCCGCCCTACGCCAGCGGATAACGGACGCCCTCGCCCGTTCAACAATCGAGGCTTTCCATGAGCGCCGGTACTGCAAGCGACAAGCATTTTTCGAATTCCTTCTTCAGCGCATCCTTGGCCGACGCGGATCCGGAAGTCGCGAAGGCGGTGGGCCAGGAACTCGGTCGGCAGCAGCACGAGATCGAACTGATCGCGTCGGAGAACATCGTCTCCCGTGCGGTCCTGGAAGCCCAGGGCTCGGTCCTCACTAACAAGTACGCGGAAGGCTATCCGGGCCGTCGCTATTATGGTGGTTGCGAGTTCGTCGACATCGCTGAGAACCTTGCAATCGAGCGCGCTAAGCGCTTGTTCGATTGCGGATTCGCAAACGTTCAGCCGAATTCCGGGAGTCAGGCGAACCAAGGCGTGTTCATGGCTCTTATGCAGCCGGGCGACACCTTCCTGGGCCTCGACCTCGCTGCTGGCGGCCACCTGACCCACGGCGCCCCGCCGAATGTGTCCGGCAAATGGTTCAAGCCCGTCTCCTACACCGTGCGTCGCGACGACCAGCGCATCGACATGGAACAGGTTGAGCGTCTGGCCCATGAACATAAGCCCAAGGTCATCATCGCTGGCGGCTCGGGCTACCCGCGTCATTGGGACTTTGCCAAGTTCCGCGAGATCGCCGATGCGGTCGGAGCTTATTTCTTCGTGGACATGGCCCATTTCGCGGGTCTCGTCGCGGCCGGTGTCCACCCGTCGCCGTTCCCACACGCCCATGTCGCCACTACGACGACCCACAAGACACTCCGCGGCCCGCGCGGCGGAATGATCCTGACGAACGACGAGGCGCTCGCCAAGAAGTTCAATTCGGCGATCTTCCCCGGCCTGCAGGGCGGACCGCTCATGCACGTCATCGCCGGCAAGGCCGTGGCCTTCGGTGAGGCGCTAAAGCCCGAGTTCAAGATCTACGCCAAGCAGGTGATCGAGAACGCCAAGGCGCTCGCCGATACCCTCATTTCCGGCGGCTACGACATCACGTCCGGTGGGACCGACAACCACCTCATGCTGGTGGACCTTCAGAAGAAGGGCCTGACCGGCAAGGCGGCGGAAGCCGCACTCAGCCGCGCCCACATCACCTGCAACAAGAACGGCGTGCCCTTCGATCCGGCCAAGCCGACGATCACGTCGGGCATCCGCCTCGGCACACCTGCCGGCACCTCGCGCGGCTTCGGCGTCGCGGAGTTCAAGCAGATCGGTGCCCTCATCATTGAGGTACTCGACGGTCTGGTGGCCAAAGGTGAAGGCGGAGATCCGGCGATCGAGGCCGCGGTGAAGGACAAGGTCCACGCCCTCACGCACCGCTTCCCGATCTACGGCTGAAGCCTCCGTCTGCGGGTGCCCCCGCAGATGACGTCATGATAGAGACGGCCGCGGATCGCCATATCCGCGGCCGTTCTCATTTTTTCACCAACCATGCAGGTATCCGCCCGATGCGGTGTCCCTATTGCGGCGGTCCCGACACCCAGGTGAAGGATTCGCGTCCCAGCGATGATTCAGCGGCAATCCGCCGGCGGCGGGTCTGCCCGGACTGCGGCGGCCGCTTCACCACTTTCGAGCGGGTGCAGCTGCGGGAACTGACGGTGCTCAAGCGCTCGGGTAAGCGCGTACCGTTTGATCGCGATAAGCTTCAACGCTCTATCGACGTGGCCGTCCGCAAACGGCCGGTGGATCCGGAACGGATCGAACGTCTGGTCAGTGGGATCACCCGCCAACTCGAAAGCGGCGGCGAGGCTGAGATCGCCAGCGAGGCCATCGGTGAATTGGTGATGGAGGGGCTAAAGGGGCTAGACGACGTGGCCTATGTCCGCTTCGCCTCAGTTTACAAGAACTTCCGAGAGGCGAGCGACTTCAAAGCGTTGCTCGGAACCCTCGGTCATACTCCCGATATCACGAGGCTACGAGACGATGGAATGAGCGACCAACACGCTCTCCATGAAGTCTTGCCCGGTGGTAGCCCGCCGGCCAAACCGCCTGCGAAGCGCCAGACGCGAGGGCGGCCATGAACGACTATCAGACAGCCAGCACGGATGATCGTCGCTTCATGCGCCTGGCTCTGGCGATCGGCAGGCGCAATCTCGGGCGGACCTGGCCCAATCCGTCCGTCGGCGCGGTGGTGGTCGCGGGTGAGAGGGGCAGGGAGCGCATCATCGGGCAGGGCGTAACGGCATCGGGAGGACGTCCCCATGCAGAGCCTCTTGCTCTCGCGATGGCCGGGGAGAGCGCGCGCGGCGCGACTCTCTACGTCACACTCGAGCCCTGCTCTCACCACGGGGCCACCCCCCCTTGTGTCGACGCTATCATCGCTTCGGGAATCACTCGTGTCGTCACTGCGATCGCAGACCCGGATCCGCGCGTGGCGGGGAGGGGCCATGCCCGCCTCGCCCAGGCCGGTATCGCCGTGACACAGGATGTACTCTGCGACGAGGCCGCGAGGGATCATCGCGGTCACGTCACCCGCGTAACGAAGAAACGTCCCAGCCTACATCTCAAGCTTGCCCGTACCCTGGACGGATTTGCGGCTGGCGCGCCGGATGAGCGCCTTCGCATCACGGGCCCCATTGCCGATGGCGCGGTCCATCTCTGGCGCGCTCATGCCGACGCAATTCTCGTAGGGATTGGAACGGCACGGGCTGACGACCCGTCGCTGACGGTGCGATTACCTGGTCTCTCGCAACGATCGCCGCTGCGCATCATCCTCGATTCGACACTTCGTCTCTCGCCGGCTTCTCACCTCGTGCGAAGCGCACGGGACATCCCGACTCTCGTGGTGACAACACGATCGGCTCCCATTCATGCCAAGCGGATGCTCGTCTCTTTTGGGGTCGAAACGATCCAAGTCGAGGCCTGCACACATGGTCGGATCGACCTCTCTGCCGCGCTCTCACAATTGGCCGAGCGTGGAGTGACACGGATCTGCTGCGAAGGCGGTCCCCACCTCGCCGATTCGCTTGCAGCCGCGGATCTGGTGGATGTCTGCACACTCGTGACTGGCCCTCGTGCCATCGGCGGGGGAGGCCTTCCCGCAGTCGGCGATGCGTTGACGGCGCGCCTCCAAGAGCCCGAATTCAGCATTACCGAAACTCGCGCTTTCGGACCGGACCAGTGTGTAACCTACGAACGGAGCGTCTAGATGTTCACTGGCTTGGTAAGCGATGTGGGATCGGTCCTCAGTGTCGAGGGTGATGAGCGTCTGCGCCGAATCCGCATCCGGTCCTCCTACGATCCCGCAACCATCGCCCTCGGTGCATCCATTGCGTGTTCCGGTCCCTGCCTCACCGTGGTGGCGATCGAGCGCGAAACCAAGGGCTGTATCTTTGCCATTGACGCCGCGGCCGAAACTCTCGTGCGGACCACCGTTGGCGGCTGGGCTGAAGGTACGCGCCTCAACCTCGAACGTTCGTTGAAGATCGGGGATGAGCTCGGCGGCCATCTTGTGACCGGGCATGTGGACGGCGTCACCGAGATCGTCGCTCGCGAGAGCGTGACGGGTGGGACCGGCGATCCGCAATGGGCACCGAGCGACCGATTCGTGTTGCGTGCGCCGTCATCCGTATCGCGCTTCATTGCAGAGAAGGGGTCAATCTGCCTCGACGGAACGTCACTCACGGTCAACTCCGTGGACGGAGACCTCTTCTCGGTCCTGCTCATTCCGCACACCCTGGCGGTTACGACCTGGGGTGACCGACGAACCGGCCACAAGCTCAATTTAGAGGTCGACCTGATCGCTCGGTATGCTGCCCGCCTATTCGAGAATCGCGCCTCCTGACGCGCTATCTTGTGATACGCCACCCTTCAGTCTATCGCTCGCCCACCACGAACGACACGTCGCCGGTCCGCGTCTCAGGCGTCATCGGTCGCAAGATTTCGAACCGGGCCGACCCGGTCATACTGGGTGGCGACGCCGACGATCCGCGCTAACGGCTCATTCGTCACATCCGTGCCGATCTTGCCCTTCGCCACTACAGACAAGGCCTACGATGGTTTCGCCCTCACCCGCCGCCCGGCTGGCAACGCCTACGAACGTGAAGGGCGCGCGCGTCCTCGTGGTAGAAGCGCGATATTACGACGACATTTCCGATGAGCTTCTTGCCGGAGCACAGGGTGCCCTCGACGCAGCGGAGGCCGAGGGCATCGTGGTGACGGTGCCAGGTGCCCTCGAGATCCCAGCCGCCATTGCCATTCTGGTGGAGGAGGCCGCCCGTGCAGGTCAGCCCTATGACGCTGCCGTTGCCTTGGGCTGCGTCATCCGTGGCGAGACCGGCCATTACGACATCGTAGCGACTGAGAGCGCACGGGCTCTCATGGACTTGTCCGTGGTGGGTCGCCTTCCCCTCGGAAACGGCATTCTGACGGTGGAAACGATGGAGCAGGCGCTTGCCCGCGCCCGCGTTTCCGACCTGAACAAGGGTGCGGGTGCCGCGGAGGCAGCCCTGGCCGTCCTGGCGCTCAAACGTGCCGCGGCTGCCGCGCCCGTGGGAGAGGATTGAGAACCCGATGGCCAAGACGATCGAGCGCAGCGGCGCACGCCTCACCGTGGTTCAAGCGCTGTACGAGATGGAAATCTCCGACAAGGGCGTCATCGAAGCACTTGCCGAGTTCGAGGCGTATTGGATCGGCCGCGACGTCGACGGCGTCGAACAGCCCCCCGCCGAAATCTCATTCTTCCGCGATCTCTTGCGTGGTGTCGTCGAGGAGCAGCGTGCCATCGATCCGCAATTGGACAAGGCATTGTCGAGCGGCTGGCCGCTGAAGCGCATCGAAGCAGTTTTGCGTGCTATCCTGCGCGCTGGGGCCTACGAACTCATGTTCCGCAAGGATGTGCCAGCTCGCGCTGCGATCTCTGAATATGTCGACGTCGCCCATAGCTTTTATGCCGGCGACGAGCCCGGCATGGTCAACGCGGTCCTCGATAAGGTAGCCCGTGAGGTTCGCGGATCGGAATTCGCCGGGCTCCCCGGCTCCGGGCGCGCTTGACGATCACGCCCCCCACCGTTCGTTCCGATGAGAACGGGCTGATCGCGCGCTACTTTGCGCCCTGGGCTGGCTATGGCGCGGATGGGCTGCGGGATGATGCCGCCACCCTCGTGCCAAGTCCAGGCTGCGATCTGGTGTTGACTGCAGACGCTATCGTGGCGGGCGTCCACTACCTGGCCGGCGACCCTCCCGCATCCATCGGGCGCAAAGCGCTCGGGGTGAACCTGTCCGATATCGCCGCCAAGGGGGCGATGCCGCGTGGGTTCCTCCTGACGCTCGCCCTGCCTGACGACTGGACGGAAGCGTGGCTTGCCGGCTTCGCAGACGGCCTCAGGGAAGCGGCGATCGCTTTCCATTGCCCGCTCCTCGGAGGCGATACCGTCCGCGCAGCGGGTCCCGCTCTGATTGGCGTGACCGCCCTCGGGGAAGTGCCGCGCGGCGGCATGGTTCGGCGGATGAGTGCGGAAATCGGTGACGTCATCTGCGTCAGCGGCACGATCGGCGACGCGGCACTAGGCCTACTTGCCCTGAACGGGGTGACGCCTGAATGGGCCGAGCGCTTGGGAGGGGAAGGTCGCGATGTCTTGATCGACCGCTATCGCCATCCGCGCCCGCGTATCGCCCTCGCACCGCTTCTCCGCCGCCATGCGCGGGCCGCTATGGACGTCTCCGATGGGCTTGCCGGCGATCTGACGAAGATGCTGATGGGTGCTGGTCGGACTGCCGAGATCACACTCTCCAAAGTGCCACTGTCCGATGCCGCCCGTGCTGCGCTTGCTCTCGATCCGTCGCTGATCAGCCCGATTGTAACCGGTGGCGACGATTACGAAATCCTTTGCGTGGTGGCACCGGACCGGGTCGAGGCGTTCATTGCCGAAGCCCTCTCGTTGGGGGTTCCGCTGGCGCGGATAGGATCGGTCGTCGAAGGCGACCGCCCGCCTGCGTTCCGCCGGGCGGACGGCAGTGAGTACGCCTTCGCCACGCGCTCCTTCAGCCACTTCTGAATCACCGGGCAACTTCCCGCAGCGGTGAGAAGCTTCAGTTGCCGACGTTGCACGTCTCCAGCCTGATCGCGGATGCGCCATTCTTGTAGCGGGTCCAGCGGTAGCCGAGACGCGAAATCGTCCTTCGCCGTCAACGAGGGACCGCAAAATGCCTGCGTCGTCGCGCCGACCTTGCCAGCATGCGGGAAAGAACGCCACACTCTCTCCCAATGCCGCCGCCAGGCTGCACCCACGTGCCACCGCGATCCTGACCATCGGCCGCGCGGCAAACCGGGATCGAACGCATGACTTCAGGCTCCACGCCGGCGACGGCCACCTCTCTCGACGACGGCATCGTTGCCACCGCGGAGGCGTGTCTCGGCCAGGTGGGACAGGCCCGCGACGCGATCCACAAGGTCATCTTCGGCCAGGAAAAAGTGGTCGACCTCGCCCTCATCACCATTCTGGCGGGTGGCCACGGCCTGCTCGTCGGACTGCCCGGTCTGGCAAAGACCAAGCTCGTCGAGACGCTTGGCACCGTGCTTGGACTCGATGCCCGGCGCGTTCAATTCACCCCCGACCTGATGCCTTCCGACATCCTCGGCACCGAGATCCTCGACGAGGACCAGGACCGCCGCCGCTCGTTTCGTTTCGTGCGCGGCCCTGTCTTCACGCAATTGCTGATGGCGGACGAGATCAACCGGGCCAGCCCGCGCACCCAATCCGCTCTGCTGCAGGCAATGCAAGAGAATTTCGTCTCGGTGGCCGGTGAGCGGCACGACCTTCCGCGCCCGTTCCATGTGCTGGCGACGCAGAACCCGATCGAGCAGGAGGGCACTTACCCGCTCCCCGAGGCGCAGCTCGACCGTTTCCTGCTCGAGATCGATGTCGGCTATCCTGACCGCGCGGCTGAGCGTCGGATCCTCATCGAGACGACGGGAATCGGGGACCATAGCCCGCAGGCGGTGATATCCACGGAGGCGCTTCTCACGGCGCAGCGCCTCGTGCGTCGCCTGCCAGTCGGCGACGCCGTGGTGGACGCGATCCTCGACCTCGTCCGCTCCGCACGACCGGAAGGGGGCGATCCTTCTTTGAAGGGAAAGCTCCTTTGGGGGCCTGGTCCCCGCGCCAGTCAGGCATTGACGCTGGCGGTGCGCGCTCGCGCCTTGATCGAAGGCCGCGTCGCACCCTCGGTCGCCGACGTGAAGGCGCTCGCGGAGCCCGTGCTCAAGCACCGGATGGCGCTGAGCTTTGCGGCGCGCGCCGACGGTGAGACCGTGCCGGGGATCATCGCCCAGCTGGCTGGGAAGCTTTAGCCGGATGATCGCGACCCGGGTTCTCGACGAGGCCCAGCGCGCTCCTGGGCGACACGAGACCGAAGGCGCGCTCTCTCTCGCCGAGCGGATGCCGCGTTTGACCCTTGAATCGCGCCGTGTCTCCTCGACGCTCGCGCATGGCCTGCATGGCAGACGCCGGGCGGGGCAGGGGGAAAGCTTCTGGCAGTTCAGACCCTTCGTGGCTGGCGAAGCGGCGGCGCGGGTGGATTGGCGCCGCTCCGCCCGCGACGACCGGCTCTACGTGCGCGAGCGCGAATGGGAGGCGACCCACAATATCTGGTTCTGGATCGACCGTTCCGCCTCCATGGGGTTCTCGTCGAGCCTCGGACAGGGGCCGAAGGTCGAGCGCGCCCTCGTGCTCGGCCTTGCCGTCGCCGATGCCTTGGTCGACGGGGGTGAGCGGGCGGGGCTTCTCGGTCTCACCAGAGCCACGGCCTCACGCCGCATTGTCGAGACGATGGCGCATGCCCTGGTTGCCGACAAAGCAGGTCTTACGCAGGATATGCCGCCGCGCGCCACGCCGGGCCGCTTCGACGAGGCGATCCTAATCAGCGATTTTCTCTCGCCTCTGGAACAGGTTAGAGAATCTGTGGGTTCGCTGGCGGGCTCCGGCACGAGAGGCCATCTCGTCATGGTGGTCGACCCGGTGGAGGAGACCTTTCCCTTCGCCGGGCAGGCCGTGCTGCACGATCCTGAGACCAAGATGAGCCTCGATATCGGTGACGCGGCGTCGTGGGGGGCGGCCTATCGCACCCGCATCGCCGCGCATCGGGAGGGTCTCACCGAGATCGCCCGAGCCCAGGGCTGGACCCTGACGATCCACCGCACCGACCGGCCGGCAAGTGAGGCGGCCCTGCGTCTCCTCACGCTGGTCGCCGCCGCGCGCGGGACGGGGTGAGGAGCAGCGCATGTTCGGATTGCCCCTGACCTTCGCCGCGCCGCTGGCGCTCGCGGCGCTTATCGCATTGCCGGCATTGTGGTATTTGCTGCGGGTGACGCCGCCGCGGCCGCAGCGGATCGAGTTTCCGCCCTTGCGGATCATGGCCGACCTGCTGGCCAAGCGCGAGACTCCGGCGCGGACCCCGCCCTGGCTGCTGATCCTCCGGATGATTGCCGCCGCCTGCCTGATCCTCGCCGTGTCGGGGCCGGTCTGGAACCCATCGGGTACCGGCGCGACATCGGGGCGGACGCCTCTTATCGTCATGATCGATAACGGGTTTTCCGCCGCGCATGATTGGCGCGAGCGCATGCGGGCCGCCACTGACGAAATCGAGGCGGCCTCGCGGGACGGTCGCCCTGTGGCCCTGATCGCCCTGGCCGACGCCCCGGCGGCTATAGAGGCGAAGACGCCCGCCGCCGCTCTGGACCGGCTCCGGGCCGTCGCGCCGCGCTCGCATCTACCGCAACGCGACGTCCATTTGACCGCCATCGGAGCCTTCCTCGACCGCCATCCGGCGGTCGCTGTGGTCTGGATCACCGATGGCGTTGCGGGTGCCGCATCCGAAGCATTCGGTAAGGGTTTGTCCGACGCGCTGAACAAGGCCGGCGCCCGTCTCACCATCCTGCGCGCGGACCGTCCACCGGCTCTGGCCCTCGCCGCGGCCGAGAGCGGCGGCAAGCTGACCGCCCAAGTGCTGCGCGCTTCGGCCAATGGCCGCGATGCCGGCGTGGTCCGTGCCCTGGACCAGAAGGGCCTGCCGCTGGCCGAGCACGATTTCCGCTTCCCCGATGGGGCCACCGAAACCGAGGTCCAGTTCGAGCTTCCGGTGGAGCTCCGCAACGGCATCAGCCGGCTCGAGATCGCCGCCGAGCGCTCGGCCGGCGCGGTGACGCTGATGGACGAGCGCGGCAAGCGCCGCCGCGTCGGGTTGGTCTTCGGCGGCACCAACGATCAGGCCCAACCACTCCTGGCCCCAACCTACTATCTCTCCCGTGCACTGACCCCGTTCGCGGATGTGCAGGAAGCACGCGGGGCCAAGGGGGTGGCCGAATCCGTCGGGCAGCTCCTCGACAATCAGGTCTCGGTCCTGGTGCTCGCCGATGTGGGCGCCCTCGACGAGGCGACCATGCGCCGGGTGGCGAGTTTCGTGGACGAGGGCGGCCTGCTGCTGCGCTTCGCCGGGCCGCGTTTGGCTGCCGGCAACGACACCCTGGTCCCCGTGCGCCTGCGCCGGGGTGGCAGGACCCTGGGCGGTACCCTGTCCTGGGACAGCCCCAAGACGCTCGCGACCTTTGCCCCGGAAAGTCCGTTTGCCGGGCTGGTCCCCCCGGCGGATATCGGGGTGCGCCGCCAGATCCTGGCGGAGCCGGATGGCGACTTGCCGGGCCGCACCTGGGCCTCGCTGCAGGATGGCACGCCCATCGTCACCGCCGAGAAGCGCGGCAAGGGGCAGATCGTTCTGTTCCACGTCACCGCCGACACGACCTGGTCGAACCTGCCGCTCTCCGGCCTGTTCATCGACATGTTGCGCCGCGTGGTCGCCCTGTCGGGCAGCGCTGCGCCGAACGGAGGGGAGGGGTCGACCCGGCCCGCCGCCGCCGTCCTGGCGCCTCGCCTGACCCTCGACGGTTTCGGGGCACTCGGCAGCCCGCCCGCCGGCGCCACGGCAGTGCCGGACGATTACGGCGAGCGCGCCAGCCTCGAACACCCGGCCGGATTCTATGGCCCGGCCGACGGCGGCGTCGCCGTGAACGCGCTCAGGCCCGACGACCGCCTGAAACCCCTCGACCTGTCGGCCTTCACCGACGCACGCACCGGTTCGCTCACCGGCGGAGACACCCTCGACTTGCGCGCCACGCTGTTTACCCTGGCGCTGATGCTCCTGATCCTCGACACCCTCGCCGGCCTCTGGCTCGGCGGCCTCTTCAACCGGTCGCGCGGGGGGCTGTTCGGACGCTTCGCCGGACGGGCGGCGGCTGTGCTCATCGTGGCCGGCATCGGCGTCGCCGGCCTGTCGAGCGGCACCCATGCGCAGGAGGGTGCGCGGCTGAACACGTTCGACTCGGCCCTCGCCACTCGTCTGGCCTACGTCGTCACCGGCGACGAGGCGACGGATACGGCCAGCCGCGCCGGGCTCAACGGCCTGACGCAGATGCTGGCCAGCCGGACCGCCCTGGAGCCGGGCGACCCGATCGGCATCGATCCGGGCAAGGACGAGCTCGCCTTCTATCCGATCATCTACTGGCCCATCGTCGCCAGCCGTCCGCAGCCGAGCGAAGCCGCGATCCGCCGGATCGACGCCTTCATGCGCAATGGCGGGACGGTCCTGTTCGACACCCGCGACGCGCTCACGGCGCGGCCGGGCGGCCCCCCGACACCGGAGGGGGCCTATCTGCGCAAGATGCTCTCCACGCTGGAAGTGCCCGAACTGGAGCCGGTTCCGGCGGACCATGTGCTCACCAAGGCCTTCTACCTCGTGGACAATTTTCCCGGCCGCTACGCCACCGGCCAGACCTGGGTCGAGACCCTGCCGCCCGCCGGAGACGGGGCCGAACGCCGCCCCGCGCGGGCCGGCGACGGCGTCTCCCCCATCGTCATCACGGGCAACGACCTGGCTTCCGCCTGGGCGGTGGGGAAGCGCGGCGAGGCGCTCTACCCGATCGTCGGCGGCGACCAGCGCCAGCGTGAGATGTCGTTTCGCGGCGGCATCAACCTCGTGATCTACACGCTCACCGGCAACTACAAGGCGGATCAGGTCCACGTCCCGGCCCTGCTGGAGCGGTTGGGACAGTGATGAGCCACATGATGCGCGGCGTACTCCCCTTTGTCCCAGGGCAATCGCAAGTGACACGACTCCGTCATTCTGGGGCGCCGCAGGCGAGCCCAGAATCCAGATCCGCTGATGGTGCAAAGTCCTCCACCACCTGTGTTTCTGGATCCCGGGCTCCGCTGCGCGGCCCCGGGATAACTGCCTGCTACGATTGGGTTGTCGGCGTTTGCAATCGCTTGGCCTCCGACCTCATCCGGAGACCCGCTTTGCGGGCACCTCAGGATGAGGTGGTCTGGCGGGAAAGTGCGGGAACCCGAACCACAGAGGCCGCTAGTCCATGCTGAGCCTCAGCTTCACGCCGCTCATCCCGTGGCCGGTCATTGCCGGGTTCGGCGTTCTGGTGGCCATCTTCGTCGTCCTCGCCTTCGTGGCGCGGGGGCGCACAGCGATCCTGCGGGCGCTGGCCCTCGGGCTCGTGCTGCTGGCCATCGCCAACCCGTCGCTGGTGCGCGAGGACCGCGAGCCGGTGAAGGACATCGCGGCCATCGTCGTCGACCGGTCGGGGTCGCAAACCCTCGGTGACCGGCCGGCCATGACCGATACGGTCCGGGCCGAGTTGCAGCGGCGCTTCGGATCGCTCAGCAACATCGAGCCCCGCTTCATCGATGTGCCCGACGCCAAGGACGGCGATGACGGCACCAAGCTGTTCACGGCCCTGTCCCAGGGGCTTGCCGACGTTCCGCCGGATCGCCTCGCCGGGGTGGTGATGCTGACGGACGGCGTGGTCCACGACATCCCGGCCAATGTCGCGGCACTCGGCATCAAGGCGCCGCTCCATGTCCTCGTCACCGGCCATCCGGACGAGCGCGACCGGCAGATCAAGCTGATCGAAGCGCCGCGCTTCGGCATCGTCGGGCGCGATCTCACCATTCGCGCCGAGGTGATGGAGCGGGGCGGCACCGGCAACGCCACCGTCACCGTGCGCCGCGACGGCGAGGAGATCGGACGCCGCACCTTCCCCACCGGCCAGCCCTTCTCGCTGACGACCAAGATCGAGCATGGCGGCCCCAACGTCGTGGAGATCGAGGTCGAGCCGCTGCCCGGTGAGTTGACCACCATCAACAACCGCGCCGTCCTGCCCATCGAGGGCATCCGCGAGAAGCTGCGCGTTCTCCTCGTCTCGGGCGAGCCGCACCAGGGTGAGCGGACCTGGCGCAACCTGCTGAAATCGGACGCCAACGTCGATCTCGTCCACTTCACCATCCTGCGCCCCCCGGAGAAGCAGGACGGCACGCCGATCTCCGAACTGTCGCTCATCGCCTTCCCGACGCGCGAATTGTTCGTCCAGAAGATCAAGGATTTCGACCTCATCATCTTCGACCGCTACGCCAACCAGAGCGTGCTGCCCTCGGCCTATTTCGACAACATCGTCCGCTATGTCCGCGATGGCGGCGCGCTGCTCATCGCGGCGGGGCCGGAATTCGCCTCCTCGGCGAGCCTCGCCCGTACCCGCCTCTCCCAGATCCTGCCCGGCGAACCCAATGGCCGCGTGGTGGAGCAGCCCTACAAGGCGGCGCTGACGGGCACCGGCACCCGCCACCCCGTCACCCGCGCCCTGCCGGGATCGGAGGCCTCTCCCCCGGCCTGGGGTGACTGGCTGCGCATCGTCTCGGCCCAGACAAAGCCCGGCATCCAGCCGATCCTGCAGGGGCCGAACGCCCTGCCGCTCCTCGCTCTCTCGCGGGAGGACAAGGGCCGTGTCGCCCTGCTCCTGTCCGACCATGCCTGGCTCTGGGCGCGGGGCTACCAGGAAGGTGGCCCCTATCTCGACCTGCTGCGCCGCCTCGGCCATTGGCTGATGAAGGAGCCGGCCCTCGAAGAGGAGGCCCTGCGGGCGCAGACGACGGGGCATGGCCGCGAAGTCCGCGTCGAGCGCCAGACCATGGCCGAGACCACCGACCCCGTCACCGTGAAGGGACCGACCGGACCGGAGCGGACGCTCACCCTCACTGCCGGGGAGCCCGGCCTGTTCAGCACGACCTTCGAAGCGACGGAACTCGGGCTCCATACCCTGCGCTCCGGCTCGCTCATCGCCTTCGTCAGCGTCGGGCCGCCGAACCCGCGCGAACTCACCGACGTGTTCAGCGATACCGAGCGTCTGAAGGCCCTGGCCGAAGGGACCGGCGGGTCGATCCGCCGCCTCGCCGATGCGGGCGGGACCACCGTGGTGCCGCGCCTTCAGGCCGTGCGCAGTGGGCGTCTTGCCGGTGCCGATTGGATCGGCTTCCGCCCCAGCGACAGCGCCGTCATTCGCGGCGTCGAGGTCTATCCCCTGGCGCTCGGTCTGTGGGCGCTGGTGGCTTTGGCCGGTGCGGTGCTGGCGATGTGGCTGGTGGAGGGCCGGCGCGGCCGGGTGGCGTAGAGATTGTCGACCCTCCCCCCTCTGCGGGGGAGCAGGGCGATCGCATATGACACCACGCCGTCATTCCGGGTCGCCACAGGCGAGCCCGGACCCGGAGGGCCGCGCCAGAGGCGTGCAATCCAGAGCCGCCGACAGTGTAAAGTCCTGCACCACTTGTGTTTCTGGATCCCGGGCTCCGCTGCGCGGACCCGGGATGACGGGGTGGTGCCAGCGGGTTTCTGACAGGCGGATCGGCATATGCGATAGCCCTCGCGGGGGAGGGTGGTCGCGGAGCGACCGGGAGAGGGGGCGACCTCTCCGATGATGGCGCTCCCCTCATCCGACTTGGCTGCGGGCCACCTTCTCCCGCAGAGGGGAGAGGAGTGGCGCGCGTCTCACCCTCTGGGGAGGGTCAGCCTCGCGTTTCGCCACCCAAGATTGCGACCGGACGAACGGGCCTGACGATCCCAGATACCGTCTCCAAGGCGCCGGGACGGAGTTCGAGCCAGAGGAAGCGCGCGGGGTCCACCGGTCCCGGCGGCAGCAGGCGGCCCGGCGGCACCGGCGCGAAGCCGAAGCGGCGGTAATAGGGCGCGTCTCCCACCAGAATGACGAGCCCGTGGCCGCCGGCCCGCGCGGCATCGAGGCTCGCCTGCATCAACGATCCGCCGATGCCGCGTTTACCGAAGCTCGGATCCACCGTGAGCGGCCCCAGAACCAGCAGCGGCCCTCCCGCCTCTGCAGGAGCGACACGGACCGAGCCGACGAGATAGGTGCCGACCAGCGCGGTGAAGCAGAGATCCGCCATGGGCCGGGCGCCTTCGCGCAGGCGATAGGCGGTGCGGGCGAAACGTCCCGGCCCGAAGGCGCGGGCGTGGAGGCGTTCGATGGAATCGGCGTCGCCCGGCCGCTCGGACCGGATGACGATAGGCAGGCTGGTCATGTCGCCCGCGCCGAGAAATCGATGCGCGGATCGATCCAGGTGTAGATCAGGTCGGAGAGCAGGTTCACCGCCAAGCCCATCAGCGAGAAGATGTAGAGCGTGGCGAAGACGATCGGGTAATCGCGCCCGACGATGGCGGTGAAGGACAGGAGGCCGAGCCCGTCGAGGGAGAAGATCGTCTCGATGAGCAGGGAGCCGGCGAAGAAGGCCGAAATGAACGCGCCGGGAAAGCCCGCGACCACGATCAGCATGGCGTTGCGGAACACGTGGCCATAGAGCACCCGCCGCTCGGTGAGCCCCTTCATCCTGGCCGTCATCACGTATTGCTTGCGAATCTCGTCGAGGAACGAGTTTTTGGTAAGGAGCGTCGAGGTGGCGAAGGCGCCGAGCACCAGGGCGGTGAGGGGCAGCGTCATGTGCCAGGCGTAATCGACGATCTTGCCCCAGAGGGTGAAGTTCTCCCAGCCCTCGCTGGTGAGGCCGCGAATCGGGAAGACCTGCAGGAACGAGCCGCCGGCGAACAGGATGATGAGGGCGATGCCGAACAGGAAGCTCGGGATGGCATAGCCGACGATGACGATGCTTGAGGTCCACAGATCGAAGCGCGAGCCGTCCTTCACGGCTTTCCGGATGCCCAGCGGAATCGAGATCGCGTAGGACAGGAGCGTCATCCACAGGCCGAGGGAGATCGAGACCGGCAGGCGCTCGCGGATCAGCTGCAGCACCGAGACATCGCGAAAATAGCTCTTGCCGAAATCGAAGGTGGCGTAGTCCCACAGCATCTTGGCGAAGCGCTCGGGGGCGGGCTTGTCGAAGCCGAATTGCTGTTCGAGCTTCTTGATGAAGGCCGGGTCGAGCCCCTGCGCGCCGCGATAGCGCGAACTCGCCTCCGAGCCGCCGCCGGCCGAGCGCCCGCCGCCGCCGAGATCGCCGGCCCCGCCGGTGACGCGGGACAGGCTGCCCTCGCTCTGGCCCTGCAGCTGCGCCAGCACGCGCTCCACCGGCCCGCCGGGGGCGAACTGCACGATGACGAAGGTGATAAGCATGATCCCGAAGATCGTCGGGACCATGAGGGCGATGCGGCGCAGGATGTAGGCGAGCACGTCTGGTCCTCAATTCCTGCCGATTCGCCGGGCCTTCTCGGCATCGTGCCACCAGATCGCCGGGGCGCCGAGATCGTAGGCCGGTCCGGGCGATGGGTGGCCGTAGACGTCCCAGAGGGCAAGGCGGTGATCGGCCTTGTACCACATCGGAATCCAGTAGCGGCCCGAGCGCAGCACCCGGTCGAGGGCGCGGGCGGCAACGGTGAGATCGGCGCGGGTGGACGCATCGAGCACCCGGCCGATCAGGGCGTCCACCGTGGCGTTGGAGATCCCGGCGAGGTTGTCGGAGCCCGGCGTCGCGGCGCTGGCCGAGCCGTAGACCTGCCTCAGTTCCGGCCCGGGCGTCGGGCCGTTGCTATAGCGGCGCGAGGTGATGTCGAAGTCGAAATCCTTCAGGCGGGACTGATACTGGGAGGTGTCCACCCGCCGGATGGTGGCCTTGATCCCGATCAGGCCGAGATTGCGGATGAAGGATTGGGTGTGCGGCTCGAGGGCCGGATCGGCGTCGAGGAACTCGATCTCCAGGGGCTTGCCCCCCGGCAGCGCGATGGTGCCGCCTTCCCGCGTGCAGCCCGCCTCGCGAAGGAGCGCCACGGCGCGGCTGAGCAACGCCCGGTCCTGGCCGGAGCCGTCCGACTGGGCCGGCTGCCAGGCTTCGCCGAAGACCTCGTCCGGCAGGCCGGCGCGCATGGGGTCGAGCAGCGCGAGCTCCTCGGCCGAGGGTTTACCGGTGGCCTTGAGGTCTGAATTCTCGAAGAACGAGGCCGTACGGATATAGGCACCGAACATCAAGTTCTTGTTCGCCCAGGGGAAGTCGAAACACAGGCCGATCGCCTCGCGGACCCGGCGATCCTTGAAGGCTTCGCGGCGGGTATTGATCCACCAGCCCTGCGTGCCGGAGGGTCGGGCATCGGGCACGATTTCCTTGCGGACACGACCCTCGCGGAAGGCGGGGAAATCGTAGCCCGTCGCCCAGACGCGGGCGGTGAACTCCTCGCGGAAGGTGAAGATGCCGCTCTTGAACGCCTCGAACGCCACCTGGCGATCGCGGAAATACTCGTAGCGGATCTGCTCGAAATTGTTCTGACCGACCATCACGGGCAGGTCGGTGGCCCAGTAATCGGCCACTCGCTCCAACTCGATGAAGCGACCGGCTTCCAGGCGCCCGACCTTGTAGGGGCCGGACCCCATCGGCGGCTCCAGGGTCGACGCCTCGAAGTCGCGGCCCGCGTAATAGGCCTTCGAGAAGATCGGCAGGGTGGCGACGAAGAGCGGCAGATCGCGGCTGCGGCCCTTCTCGAAACGCACGATCAGCGTCTCGTCGCTCTCGGCCACGGCATCCGCCATGTCGCGGATCACCTGGGAGATCTCGGGATGTCCCTTCTCCTTCAGTAGATTCAGGGAGAAGGCGACATCGGCGGCGGTGAGGCGCGTGCCATCGTGGAACCGCGCCTGGGGGCGAAGGGTGAAGCGGTAGGTGAGGCCGTCCTCGCTCGCCTCCACGCTGCGGGCGACGAGGCCGTAGAGCGAATCGGGCTCGTCCAACGCCCGCACCATCAGCGAATCGAAGGTTAGGTTCATGCCGGCGGCGCCGTCGCCGCGCAGGACGTAAATGTTGAGGGTGTTGAACGTGTCGCCGGCCTGGTTGCCGAGGGTGGAGGAGAGCTGCGCCGAGAACCGGGCGCCGCGCGGGGCCGCCGGGTTCACATAGGCGAAATGCGGAAAGTCGGCCGGGTATTTCAGTTCCCCGAAACTCGACATGCCGTGGCTCGCCCCGGTGGGGGCGGCCCCCGCCGGCTTCGTCAGGGCGGTGGCGATGCCGAGAGCGCCGGCCCCGGCGACGAAGTCCCGGCGGGTCGGCGCGAACCTCACCGCGGCGCCCCGGTCTTGGCGGCGAGCGCCTCGTCGTACCACCACGTGGTCGGGAAGCCGGACGAACCGTAGAGCGGCAGGGTCGCCGGATGCGCGAACCGGTTCCAGCGCAGGGTCCGCGACACGTTCGAGGCCCATTGCGGCACAACGAAGTTGTGGGCGAGGAGCACCCGGTCGAGGGCGTGGGTGGCGGCAAGCACGCCCGGGCGGTCCTTGGCGAAGATCACACGCTCGATCAGCGTATCGATGGCCGGGTCCTTGATGCCGATCAGGTTGCGCGATCCCTGCTTGTCGGCGGCGGCCGAGCCCCAATATTCGCGCTGCTCGTTACCGGGCGAGAGGGACTGGCCCCAGGAACTCGTGGTCACGTCGAAGTCGAAGCCGCGCAGCCGGTTCTGGTACTGCGCCTGGTCGATGACGCGGAGCGAGGTCTGGATGCCGATGAGCTTCAACTGAGCCGAGAAGGGCAGGATCACCCGCTCGAACACGCTCTGGAACTCCAGGAACTCGACCGTGAGCGGTTCACCGGTCTTCACGTTGGTCATGCGCCCGTCGCGAAGCTCGTAGCCGGCCTCCTTGAGGAGGCGCACCGCCTCGCGCAGGTTGGCGCGCACGGCATCGGGTGTGCCGTTCACCGGGTTCGCGTAAGGGGTCGTGAAGACGGAGGCCGGGACTTTGTCCTTCACCGCCTCGAGGATCGCCAGTTCCTCACCCTGGGGGAGCCCCGACGAGGCGAGTTCCGAGCCGAAGTAGTAAGAGTCGATCCGCTTGTAGAGGCCGTAGAACAGCGAGCGGTTCATCTCCTCGAAATTCATGGCGAGGTTGAAGGCGCGCCTCACCCGCTCGTCGGCGAATTTCGCCTTGCGGGTGTTGAAGACGAAGGCCTGCATGGTGCCGTTCCCGCGATCGGGGAACTCCTCCTTGATGAGGCGGCCCTCTTTCACGGCGGGGAAATCGTCATAGGCCGTGGCCCAGTTGCGGGCGACGTTCTCGGCACGGAAATCGAACAGGTCGCCCTTCAGCGCCTCGATCAGCACGGTGGAATCGCGAAAATACTCGTTGCGCATCGTGCCGAAATTGTTGCGTCCGGCATTCACCGGCAGGTCGGCGCCCCAGTAATCGGCCACGCGCTCATAGGTGGCGCTGCGGCCGGGCTCGAACTTGGCGAGGCGGTAGGGGCCGGAGCCCAGCGGCATCTCGAGGGTGGTCTGGGTGACGTCGCGCTGGCGTCCTTCCGCGTCCTTGCCCGTCCACCAATGCTTGGGCAGCACGCGGAGCTGGCCGAGGACCTGCGGCAGCTCGCGATTGCCCTTCTCGGCGAAGGTGAAGGTGACCTCGCGCGGGCCGGTGACTTCGCCCTTCGCCACGGTCTGGTAATAGGCGGCGTAGAACGGGCTGTTGGCCTTCAGGGTCTCGTAGGACCAGACCACATCTTCAGGCGTGATCGGCTTGCCGTCGTGCCAGCGGGCGTTCTCGCGCAGGCGGTAGGTCACGGAGGAGAGGTCGTCGGCGAGTTTCGCCCCCTCGGCCAGCAGGCCGTAGGAGGTGAAGGGCTCATCGAGCGATTCCGTCATGAGCGTATCGTAGATCTGGCCGATCCCGCTCTCGAGATCGCCCTTCAGGCCGGAGACGACGAGGTTGAAATTGTCGAACCCGCCCTGTGCCCCGAGGCGGACGAGGCCGCCCTTGGGAGCCTTCGGGTCCGCGTAATCGAAATGCTTGAAATCGGCCGGATATTTCGGCTCGCCCATCAGCGTGAGGGCATGGGCCCATCCACCGTCCTGCGTGGCGGCGCGCGCATTCTCCGCGAAGCTCGCCACGGCGAGGGAGACTGCCAGGGTAGCGGCGAGTAGGCGTCCGATCAGGGCTGTTCGCTTCACGAGGCGGCTGTCTCCCGAATTCCATGGCCGAAGCCGTAGAGGGCTCAGGCGGCATGTCCTTCTAGGACGCCGGGGCGGGGCGCGCCAAGCGGGCAAGTCCCAGGCGCGTCGGTTGAACGCGTGGGAGGACCGTCCTCCGAAGGACGTCGGAGTACTTGACGGAACTCTAGATCAGGGTCGATTTTCCCGCGACGTACGGCGCCGTAGCGGGAGCGGGAGTTTCGTGAGAGAGGGGAAGAACCTGTTTAGGCTGTTCTCCCAAGGGCTTACCTCATCCTGAGGTGCCGCGCAGCGGCCTCGAAGGAGGCCTCCAGAACCCATAGAGCAGACTGGAGGGCTCCTTCGAGGCCCTTTGCTCAGGCAAAGGGCACCTCAGGATGAGGTGGTCTGATTGGATAATCGACTTCTGCGGATGATCCGCTCACGCCTGATCATCCGTAGGACAAATCCGATCGACCGGACGTCAGACGATCTGAACGCTCTTGGGCGTGATCTCGGCAATCTTGGTCGCACCGACCTGGCGCATGATCGTCTCGAACTCGCGCTGCATCAGGGTCAGCACCGTCTCGACACCCGGCTGGCCGAAGGCGGCGAGGCCCCAGATGTAGGGACGACCGACGCAGACGGCGGTGGCGCCTAGCGCCAGGGCCTTGAGCACGTCGGTGCCGCGGCGGAACCCGCCATCGATGAGGACCGGCACCTTGCCGTTCACGGCGGCGACCACCTCGGGCAGGGCGCCGATGGTCGATTGCAGGCTCTCCTCGGCGCGGCCGCCATGGTTGGAGACGATGATCGCATCGACGCCGTGGGTGAGGGCGATCTTGGCATCTTCCTGGGTCATGATGCCCTTGAGGACGAGCTTGCCCTTCACGATGCCGCGCAGGCGCTTCACATAATCCCAGGTCATGCCTGTGCCGTAGAGGTTGGTGACCTTCGACACGTCGATCTCGTCGAACATCGGCTTGCGGCTGACTTCGTTCTTGAAGCCGGGCGTGTGGCAATCGGTACAGGTGCGGGTGTCGGCGCGGCGCTCGCGGAACAGCGTCTCGGTGTTGCGGCCGCCCTGGCGATCCACGGTGAGCACGATGGCCGGGGCGCCGGCCGCCTCGGCCCGCTTAACCAGCTTCTCGGTCACGGCCCAATCGTCGGTCGGGTAGAGCATGTACCAGACGGGCGCGCCGCGCTCCTTGATGACATCCTCGATCGAGGTGCTGCCCACCGTGGACAGGATCATCTGGTGACCCTTGACCTTGCAGGCGCGGGCGGCGGCCGCCTCCGCCTCGGGGTGGAACGCGCCCACGCTACTGACGGGCGCCAGGGCGATGGGGCTCGCCCAGGTCTCGCCGAAGATCTTCACGGTCGTGTCGATCTTGCGCACGTCGATCAGGCGACGGGCACGGACGTGGATCTTGTCGAAATCGTCGCGGTTGGCCTTCAGCGTCTTGTCGGCGTCGACGCCGCTGGCGAGGTAGCCATAATGCGCCGGCGGCAATTCCTTCTTCGCCACGGGCTCGAAATCGAACACGTTGAGGGCCTGCGCCGGGGAGGCGATGAGGTCACCGTTCATCACGGGGGCGGCGCGGAGCACGTCGTAGCTCTGGGCCACGGCTTCGGTGGTTCCGAAAGCGGCGATGCCGGCCAGGGCGCGGGCAGCGCTCGGTGCGAAAAGCGGGCTGGTCGAGAAATACGTCAGCAGCTTGCGACGGTGGATCGATGCATGCTCGCTCATGACACTCTGCCCTTCAAATCCGTTCGACCTACGCGCCGTTTCCACGGCCCAGATTACGGGGCTTTCCTGCATCATTTTTATTGTGCAATGCAATAACTGATATAATTCTAACTCAATGTGGTGGTGTCCCACTCCCCCGTCTTACCGGGAAATCCTCCCACAAAGTCGACAGTGAGACTGTTTTTCGACTCGAAGCGCAGGATTATCGTGCTTAATTTGCTGTCGTCACGATCATGCGATCCGCACCGCCCCAGTCACCGGGTGAGCCGGCTTTCACATTATTTTGCTGCAGTGCGGGATGCTGTCGGTCCGGGTGATTCCCTCCTTGGAAACGCGGCTCACGTCCTGGAACGCAAAAGGCCGGGACAAGCCCGGCCTTTCCGATCGTTCATCGATGCGGGAATTTCCCCCGGTCGCGTAGCCTACTGCGCGGGCTTCTCTTCCGGCGCTTTCTGATCGGCAGGCTTGTCGCCAGCCGGGCTGTCCGCAGCCGCGGCCTTCTCCACGGCGGGGAGCGGAGCCGGCGTATCGGCGAGCGAACGCAGATACGCGATCACATCGGCGCGCTCCTGCGGAGACTGGATCCCGGCGAAGGCCATCTTGGTGCCGGGCACGTAGGTCTTCGGATTGGCGAGGAAGTGGTCGAGCTCGTCGTAGGTCCAGGTGCCGCCCTTTTCCTTCAAGGCGGCGGAATACTCGAACCCGCCTTCATGCGCGCGTTGACGATCCACCACGCCCCAGAGATGCGGGCCGACCTTGTTGGGGCCGCCCTTCTCGAAACTGTGGCAGGCGGCGCATTTCTTGGCGGCGCCGGTGCCCTTCTCGACGCTGGCGCTGGCGAGGCGAACCGGAAGCGGCTCGACCTTGGCAGCGGCGGCCGCACCACCCCCCGCCGCCTCGGGCTGAGGCTCGGGGAGGGCGTAGCCCGCGCTGCCGGCGGGCTTGGGAGAATAGATCAACTCGGCGACAAACCCGGAGCCCATGGCGAGAAGAAGAGTGCCGAGTACGGCGCCCGCGACCTTGTTCAGCTCGAAAGAGTCCATTCTCGACAACTCCGGGGGCGTCCGCCGGTTGCGGCGGCATGCGAGGCCCGGTGAGCGGATGCCCCGGACTCTGGAAATGTTCGAGGGTGAATAGCGGTACTCGACCGATCTTGACAATGCCGGAGTCACGGGCCGCGTAGTCGCAGAGGCGAAGCTGTCACCCGTGCGACGCCCCGGCGACGATGACAACCCGCATCGCCCCTGCTAATCCGCCCCCTCGCTGGAGAGATCCGCCGGTCGATGTCAGATCCCCTCGTCCTGATCCCCGCCCGCATGGCGGCCACGCGGCTGCCCAACAAGCCCATGGCCGACATCGCCGGCGAGCCGATGATCGTGCATGTCTGGCGCCGGGCCGTGGAGGCCGGCATCGGCCCCGTGGTGGTGGCGACCGATGCCGTCGAGATCGTCGATGCCATCGAGCGGGTCGGAGGCCTCGCGACCCTCACCCGGGCCGATCACCCCTCCGGATCGGACCGGCTGGCCGAGGCCCTCGAGATCATCGATCCGCAGGGCAACCACGACGTCATCGTCAACGTGCAGGGCGACCTGCCGACGATCGACCCGGCGGCCATCGTCGCCGCGATCCTGCCACTCGCGGATCGGGCTGTGGATATCGCCACCCTCTGCGCCCTCATCATCCGCGACGAGGAGCGGCAGGATCCCAACGTGGTGAAACTCGTGGGCCACCATGTGACGCCGACCCGCCTGCGCGCCCTCTACTTCACCAGGGCGCAGGCCCCCTGGGGGGAGGGGCCGCTGTTCCACCATATCGGCCTCTACGCCTATCGCCGCCGTGCGCTCACCCGCTTCATGGCCCTGCCGCCCGGGGAGCTCGAGACCCGCGAGAAGCTGGAGCAGCTGCGGGCGCTGGAGGCGGGCATGCGCATCGACGCCACCATCGTCGACGACCTGCCGCTGGGCGTCGACACCCCCGCCGACCTCGAGCGCGCGCGGGCCGTGCTCAAGGCCCGGCGTCTCAACTGACGAACCGAGTCATCACCTCAATGTCCCAGACGACCGAGCCCCGCACGTCCGAATCCCGCACGTCCGAATCCCGTAAGACGATCTCCTACCAGGGTGAGCCCGGCGCCAACTCGCACATCATCTGCGCCCAGGCCTATCCGGACTGGACCCCGCTGCCCTGCGCCTCGTTCGAGGAAGCCTTCGCGGCGGTGAATGACGGCCGCGCGGCGCTGGCCATGATCCCGATCGAGAACTCCATCGCCGGCCGTGTCGCCGACATCCACCATCTCATCCCCACATCCGGCCTGCACATCGTGGCCGAGCACTTCCTGCCGATCCATTTCCAGTTGATGGCGCTCCCCGGCACGCCGATCGAGGCGATCAAAACGGTGCACAGCCATGTCCACGCCCTCGGCCAGTGCCGCAAGATCATCCGGCGGCTGGGGCTGAAGGCCATCGTGGCCGGCGACACGGCGGGCGCGGCGCGCGAAGTCGCCGAGGCCGGGGATCCCAGTCGCGGCGCGCTGGCGCCGGCCATGGCGGCAGGCGTCTACGGGCTCGATATCCTCGCCCGTGACGTGGAGGACGAGAGCCACAACACCACGCGCTTCGTGGTGTTCTCGCCCGAGGCTGTGGAGGTGCCGGCCAATACCGGACCGACGGTGACGAGCTTCATCTTCCGCGTCCGCAACATTCCGGCGGCGCTCTACAAGGCGCTCGGGGGCTTTGCCACCAACGGCGTCAATATGTCGAAGCTCGAGAGCTACATGGTCGAAGGCCAGTTCTCGGCGACGCAGTTCTATGCGGAGGTCGACGGCCATCCGGAGGATCCGGGTCTCGCCCGCGCGCTGGACGAACTCGCGTATTTCTCGCGCGAATTGCGCATCATCGGCACCTACCCGGCCCATCCGTTCCGCGAGACGACGCGGCTGGCGGCGGAGTAGGCGCGGGCGGCGGACCTATTCGCGCTTGATCACCCGGTCGACCACGAGGTCGGACCAGAAGCCGGGGCGGAAATCGCGCTTCAAGGCCTCGGGGTCGTAGACCGTCTCGACCCAGGTCAGGAAATCCAGACCCTTCGCCTCGCCGTCGCGCAGGTAGAGGTCGAAGAAAGCGTCGAGAATCCCGGTCTTGGCAAAGCGGAAATGGCCGTACCGGGCCGAAAGCTGCTGCATCGCCTCCGAGACCGGCACGCTTTCGTGGAGGATGAGGAACAGGGCCGCGCCGAGGCCGGCCCGGTCCGCTCCCGACTTGCAATGCATCACGGCGGGATACTGGACGCCGTCGAAAAACGCCTTCGCAGCGAGGATCGTCTCCTTCGAGGGCGCTTCGCGAGAGCGCAGCACGAATTCCACGAGGTTCAGCCCCTGCTGGGCGCAGGCCTCGCGCTGGAGCGGCCAGGAGCCGTGCTCGCGGCCGCCACGCAGGGAGATCACCGTGCGCACGCCCTGCCGCCGGAACCAGGCGAGCTGGTGGGGCGTCGGCTGGGCCGAGCGCCAGATCTTGCCGGTCCCGATCTTATGACGGTTCAGATAGGCGAGACGGAACACGCCGTGGTCGACGAGCAGCATGTTGGCCCAGGCCCGCACGCGTGCGCTCCGACCGGAGATCGGCTGCTCGAAGCGGGCGATCCGCGCCATGCGCCGGGCATAGCGGATCTCGGGCTTGATGAATCTGTTGAACACGGGTGGCTGCTGGAACCGGTCGGGAGGACAGTGCTGCGGCTCTAACAGCCGGTAGAGGATCGGGCAAACGCGTGTCGCGTAAGGGCGCCATCGGGCATCGATATTCCCGGCCACGAGAATTCGGCATCCGGCTTGCCTTCATCATGCCCGTATCGTGGATTTCGATGCGACGTCGTTCCCGTTTCCACCGAGCGTAGGGACAGTCATGAAGACGAGCACCACCAGCATCCGCCGCGCCCGTTCGGGAGACGCCGACCGGCTGAGCGACGTCTTCGACGAAACATGGCGGGAGGCCTATCGCGGCATCATCCCCGGCATTTCCCTGGAGCGGATGATCTCCCAGCGCTCGTCGCAATGGTGGGTCGGCGCGGCCCAGCGCAACCGCCCCCTGGTCGTGGTCGAGATCGGCGACGAGATCGTCGGATACGCCATCTACGGGCAGGCGAGGGGGAGCGCGCTCAAGGCAGCGGGCGAGATCGACGAGCTCTACATCCTGCCGGCCTATCAGGGCCTGGGGCTTGGCCGGCGCCTGTTCCGCGCGATCCGCAACGACCTGATCGACCACGGCCTGACACGGATCGGGGTCTGGACGCTGACGGGCAACGAGCGCGCCTGCGCGTTCTACGCCGGTCTTGGCGGCAAGAGGGTGGCCGAGGCCGTCGACCGCATGGCTGGTGCCGTCCTCGACAAGGCGGCCTACCGCTTCGAATGACCTCCGGCCGCCGGACCGTTCTGTAATCCGCCGTCACGGAACCCTGAGCACGGCATGGATCGTTGATCCTGCGCTGAAGCCGGACCGCCCCCACATGTCGGGGGCCGGCCCGGACTTCCCTGCGCCGGAACAAGGATCACAATGACCACCAGTCAGCAGGACGTGTCGCGCCGTGATTGCACGGCGCAGGATTGGGACGACCGCGTCACCCGCCTCACCGAGAAGCTGCCGGACACGCTGCGCAAGGCCATCGAGTGGCTTCGCGAACCCCATCGCCGCTGGATCAGGATCGGGGCGGCGCTCCTGTTTATCCTCGGCGGTATCTTCTCCATCCTGCCGGTACTTGGGCTTTGGATGCTGCCGGTGGGCCTGGCTCTCCTCAGCCAGGACATCCCGGCCTTGAAGATCCCGCTCGAACGCTCGGCCCGTTGGACCGAGGGCGTCTGGCAGCGCTGGTTCGGCTCGCGCAAGAACAAGCCCTGATCGACGACGTGGACGTCGTGCCGATCGACCGGAAGCGGGCTCGATGGACGCTTCACCGGGCGGGCGTCACTGCACCCTGAGGTAACGATTTGGGGCAAAAGCCCCGCGCAACGGGCGAAGGCCGATTTCTTTTAACCGGGAAGGGATTTAAGAGACGCGTCAAACAGCGCCCCAGGTTGCTGCAGGTTAGAGAGAGGACCCCATGATCATCGATTCCATCTCGATCGGTAAGAATCCGCCGGACGACGTCAACGTCATCATCGAGGTTCCGATCGGCGGTGATCCGATCAAGTACGAGATGGACAAGGAATCCGGTGCTCTGGTGGTCGACCGGTTTCTCTACACCGCGATGCATTACCCGGGGAATTACGGCTTCATCCCGCACACGCTCTCTGGTGACGGTGATCCGTGCGACGTTCTCGTGGCCAATACGCGCGCCATCGCTCCCGGCGCGGTCATCAGCGTTCGGCCGGTGGGCGTCCTCGTGATGGAGGACAATGCCGGCGAGGACGAGAAGATCATCGCCGTGCCCTCGCGCCACCTGACGATGCGCTACGACCGGATCGAGAACTACACCGACCTGCCGGACATCACGATCCAGCAGATCCAGCACTTCTTCGAGCATTACAAGGATCTGGAACCCGGCAAGTGGGTCAAGATCAAGCGCTGGGGCGACAAGGCCGAGGCTCAGCGCCTCATCAATGAGGGTATCGAGCGCGCCAAGGCCGAGAAGGCCTGAACCACGGACCTCTCAGGGCCTGTTCAAGAGGTGTTTGTCCAAGCTCTACCTCATCCTGAGGCGCCGCGTAGCGGCCTCGAAGGAGCCCTCCAGTGGTCGCGCGATCCCTGGAAGGCTCCTTCGAGGCCCTTCGCTCAGGCAAAGGGCGCCTCAGGATGAGGAGGTCTGATAGGATGATCTACTGTGCCTTGAGCAGCCACTGAGAAATCCGATCACACCAACGCTCACAACGCCTCGCCCCGCATCAGCCGGGGCGAGGCAGCCCGCGAGGCCGAGGCCTCGCCGATGAACAGCGACTTCAGGCCGGGGAGCCTGTCGACGAGGCCGAGCCCGAGATCGCGCACGAGGCGAACCGGCAGGACGTCGTTCGAGAACAACCGGTTCAACCCATCCGTGGCCGCCGCCATGGCGAAAGTGTCGAAGCGCCGGCTGCGCTCGTAGCGCTGCAGCACATCCTTCGCCCCCGGATCGAGGCCGAGACGCAGGGCCTCTGTGATCTCTTCCGCAAGGGAGGCGGCATCCGCGAGGCCGAGATTCAATCCCTGCCCGGCGATGGGGTGGATCACGTGGGCCGCGTCGCCGAGCAAGGCGAGTCGCTCGCCCCGGAAGCTCCGTGCCATGCCGAGGGACAGCGGGTGGGCGCTCGGCCCGTCTTCGAGGACGAGACGACCGAGATTGAGCCCGAAGCGCCGTTCGATTTCCGCAAGCGTTTCTTCCCGGCTGCCGCCGATCAGCGCCTCCACATCCGAGGTCCGCTCGGTCCAGACGATGGACGAGCGATGACCCAATGCGCCGCCATCCACCAGCGGCAGGATGGCGAAGGGGCCGCTCGGCAGAAAATGTTCGAAGGCGCGGCCACCATGCGGACGCTCATGCCCGATCGTCGCGACGATGCCCATCTGCGGATAGGAGCGTCCGACCCAACCGATCCCCGCGGCCTCGCGCAATCTCGAACGCGAGCCATCCGCCGCCACCAGCAGGGAGGCGATGGCCTCGCGCCCGTCGGACAGGGCGACGGCGATGCCGGAACCCCGCGCCTGCGCATGGCGGATGCCGACCGGTTCCAGGACAACGCCGCAGGCTCTCGATGCCGAGAGCAGGGATTCCACCAGGAACTCCGCTTCGGCCATGTGCGCGAAGGGCTCGCCGGCCTCCGCTCCGTCATCGGCGCCATGTCCGCCAAAGGTAAGAAAGATGGGCCGGACCGGGTCCGTCAGCCGACTGTCGCTGATCGCCATGTCGAGGATCGGTTCGGTCGCATGGGCGATGTCGTCCCAGACCCCCAGCCTCGTCAGCATGCGCCGCCCGCCGGCCGCCACCGCGAAGGCACGCCCCCGATGGCGTAAAGCCGCACGATCCAACCCCGGATCGAAGACGGCCACATCCAACGATTCGCCATGGGCCTGGCGCAGAGCCAGCGCCAGGCTGAGGCCGGGAATACCGCCGCCCGCGACGATCACCTTGCGAGGTGCGCGACCGTCCATCGATCCGCCCATGCTCTTCACCTCGTCCCCTTCCGCGCCGGCTGCGATCCGACGGGCCTGCACTGGCACCGCGTCTCATCCGAGGCAACGTTTCTTGCCCGAGGCCATGCGCTTTGCCGGAGCCAACGCGCGAAGGCGAGGCTTGGTGCATTGGCGAGGCTCGATACGTGGGCGAGACGTCCGATGCGTGGCTTTCACCCGCGCGCCTTGCATTCCGTGCCCGGTGTGGCGATGCCGATGCCCAATAATACGCGTTGCAAGACACCCTTGGTGTCACTGTCCTGCAAAGGCCCGCATGACCGGATCCGTCGACGAACTCCTCGCTTGCCTCGACCTTGAACCGCTCACTGACGACCTGTTCCGTGGACAGAGCATCCAGACCGGATGGTTCCGCGTCTTCGGCGGCCAGGTGCTCGGGCAGGCCCTGGTGGCCGCGTCGCGTACCGTGGAGGCCAGCCGCCCGGCGCATTCCCTCCACGCCTATTTCATCCTCGGCGGCGATCCCGCCGCCCCGATCGATTACGCGGTGGAGCGGATTCGCGACGGGCGCAGCTTCGCCACGCGGCGGGTCGTGGCCCACCAGCATGGCCGCGCGATCTTCACCCTCTCGGCCTCGTTCCACATCGAGGAAGACGGTGCTTTCCATCAGGCCGGCATGCCGGACGTGCCGGCCCCCGAGGCGCTGCTCGACGCCCCCGCTCTCGCCGCGGCGGCGGGGCCGGCGATCCCCGCGACCATGCGCGCCTATCTCGGACGGGCCACCCCGATCGAGTTGAGGCCGGTGGAGGTCGAACGCTATCTGTCGCGCGATCCGCGCGAGCCTCGGTTCCACGTCTGGATGCGGGCGCGAGAGCGGCTACCGGACGAGCCGGCGCTACACAGGGCCGTACTCGCCTATGCTTCCGACCTGATGCTCCTCGACGCCACCCTGATTCCGCATGGCAAGACGGTGTTCGACGCGTCGATCCAATCCGCCAGCCTGGATCACGCGCTCTGGTTCCACCGATCGTTCCGCGCCGATGAATGGCTGCTCTATGTCCATGACAGCCCGTCCGCCTCCGGCGCGCGCGGTTTCGCCAGAGGATCGCTCTTCACTCGACGTGGCGAGCTGGTGGCCTCCGTGGCTCAGGAAGGCCTGATACGCCCGACCGGCGATGGATCCTGAACCTCTGCAACCTTTGCTTTACTGGCTGCCATTCTGCTCACGATATCGTCTGAATGAGTATTCTTTAGGCGATTGACGCAGAAATTTCGCCCGATCACGCGTCAGTGATCGGTCACTTTGTGTGCAGATGGCAAAATCGCGAAAAGTTCCCTTTGGCATAATCCTTGAATGATGGGCGCCGATCGCTTGGCCATTCTGGCTGGTGCGAAAATGCCGGATCGCCGGGCCGCGACGTAGATCGCGCCGGTGACCGGGGGCATCCAGAACAAAGGGGGCGCCGCCCATGAAGATCGTGATGGCTATCATCAAGCCGTTCAAGCTCGAGGAGGTCAGGGATGCGCTGACCGGGATCGGCGTGCACGGCCTCACGGTGACCGAGGTCAAGGGTTACGGCCGCCAGAAGGGCCATACCGAGATTTATCGCGGCGCCGAATACGCGGTGAGCTTCCTGCCGAAGCTGAAGATCGAGGTCGCCGTCGCGTCAGACCTCACCAGCAGCGTCATCGACGCCATCGCCGCCGCCGCCCGCACCGGCCAGATCGGCGACGGTAAGATCTTCGTCGTGCCGCTCGAGAAGGCCGTCCGCATCCGCACGGGCGAGACCGACGTCGACGCGCTCTGATCCAGAGGCCCGGCTGGACGACGCTCCGGCCTGCCTTCCCCTCCTTTCCCAACATCACCATCGCACCGCGACCGGGAGTTCCGTTTCCATGAAACTTCGCAATGCCCTTGCGCTCGGGATGGGAGGCGCCGCGCTGGCCCTCCTGTTCGTCGAGCCATCCCTCGCACAGTCGCCGACGCCAGAAGTCGTCTCGGCCCCGGCTGCCGCCGCACCCGTTCCGAACAAGGGCGACACCGCCTGGGTGATGATCTCGGCGGTCCTGGTGCTGCTGATGACGGTGCCCGGCCTGGCGCTGTTCTACGGCGGCCTCGTGCGCACCAAGAACATGCTCTCGATCCTAACGCAGGTCTTCGCCATCGCGGCGGTCGTCAGCCTTCTGTGGGTCGCCTTCGGCTACAGCATGGCCTTCACCAATGGCGGCGGTCTCAACGACTTCGTCGGCGGCTTCTCCAAGGTCTTCCTGAAGGGGGTCGATCCGTCCACCACCGTGGCGACCTTCTCCAACGGCGTCGTGATCCCCGAATACGTCTACATCTGCTTCCAGATGACGTTCGCGATGATCACGCCCGGCCTCATCGTCGGTGCCTTCGCCGAGCGGATGAAGTTCTCGGCCCTGCTCGTGTTCTCCATCCTGTGGGTCACGCTGATCTACTTCCCGATGGCTCACATGGTCTGGTACTGGGGTGGTCCGGACGTCGTCGGCGATGCGGCCAAGGCTCTTGCTGCCGCGACCGACGACGCCTCGAAGGCGACCGCTCAGGCTGCCCTGGACGCCGTCAACGCCGATGCCGGAATGCTCTTCAAGTGGGGCGCCCTCGACTTCGCCGGCGGCACCGTCGTGCACATCAATGCGGGCATCGCCGGCTTCGTCGGCTGCCTGATGCTCGGCAAGCGTATCGGCTACGGCCGTGACCTGCTCGCCCCGCATTCGCTGACCATGACCACGATCGGCGCTTCGCTGCTCTGGGTCGGCTGGTTCGGCTTCAACGTCGGTTCCAACCTCGAAGCCAACGGCTCGGCCGGTCTGGCCATGATCAACACCTTCGTCGCCACCGCCGCCGCGGCCGTCTCCTGGCTGTTCGTGGAGTGGATGCTGAAGGGCAAGCCCTCTCTCCTGGGCATGCTCTCGGGCGCCATTGCCGGCCTCGTCGCCGTCACGCCCGCTGCCGGCTTCGCCGGCCCGATGGGATCGATCGTCCTCGGCTTCGTCGCCGGCGGCGCCTGCTTCATCATGTGCTCCACCGTCAAGAACGCCCTCGGCTACGACGATTCGCTCGACGTCTTCGGCGTCCACTGCATCGGCGGCATCCTCGGCGCCCTGGCCACCGGTATCCTGGTGAGCCCGGACCTCGGCGGCGTCGGCATCCCCGACTACACCAGCAAGCCCGGCGAACTGGTTGTGGGCGCCTACGATATGGCGGCCCAGCTCCTCGCCCAAGGTAAGGCCGTCGGCTTCACCATCCTGTGGTCCGCCATCGGCTCCGCCATCCTGTACAAGCTCGTCGACCTGACCATCGGTCTGCGCGTGACCCAGGACGAAGAGCGCGAAGGCCTCGACATCGCCGATCACGGCGAGCGCGCCTACAACTACTGATCCTGCTCTAGCGCGATCTCACCGCACCGAGAGGCCCCGGTCGCCATGCGACCGGGGCCTTTTTCATGGCTGTGAAGGCCCGCGAAGAGGCATCGACCGCCCCTCGGTATACGGGCGGGACCGGCTCACCCCGCCGGACTGGGGCGAGAATGTGATGCAAATGCAACATCCCGATGGCAAGTCCCGCGAGAAGCCGTATTTGCCTATTTGCTGGGCAATTGCATCAAAGTTAGTTTTGCGAAGATCGGTGGGATTGGGCAACTTGGCTCTCACAGAATAACTGGGGCTGAACTCTAATGACACTGAAGCTGACTTCACTGGGGACTGCCGCTTCCCTCGCCGCGTTCCTGAGCGTTGGCAGCGTCAACGCCGCCGACCTTGCCGCTCCGAAGGTCATGCCGGTCGAGGCGAAGGTCGCCGACCCGCTGATCGGCTTCTCGTTCGGCTCGCGCTACCAGACGGACTACAACTTCCGCGGTGTGTCGCAGTCGAACCGCCAGGGCAGCTACCAGTCCTTCTTCGAGGCCCAGTATTTCGGCGGCTTCGCCTATACCGGCCTCGCCACCTACCAGACCCGCCTGCCCACGCAGCCGGACATGGAGTTCGATCTCGCCGCCGGTATCCGTCCGACCTTCGACAAGTTCACCCTCGATCTCGGCGTGCTCTACTACTTCTACCCGAATGAGAAGCGCCTGCTCGGCCCCGGCGGCGCGTTCCTGACCACCGCCAACACCGACTTCATGGAATATGCCGCCAAGGGCACCTGGGCAGCGTCGGATGCGCTGACCCTCGGCCTCAACGTGTTCTTCTCGCCGAACTTCCTCGGCCAGCACGCCAACGGCACCTACACCTCGGGTACCGCCGCCTACACCCTGCCGGCAAACTGGTTCTCGTTCCTTCCCGAGGCCTATTCGGGCGGCTTCTCGCTTTCGTCCGAGCTCGGCTACTACTTCCTGACCGCCGCCAAGACCTCGGCCACCGGCCAGACCGCGTTCAACCTGCCGAGCTACCTCTACGGCAACGTCGGCCTGTCCTACACCTACAAGAACATCGTCCTCGACGTTCGCTACCACAACACCAACCTGAGCAAGACGGACTGCTTCAACTTCACCGGCGACTACCGCGGCTTCAACAACGGCGGAACCTCCAAGTGGTGTGGCGATGCCGTCATCGGCTCGATCACCTTCCAGACGTCGACTGCAGCTCCTGGCATCTATGCCGAGCCGGGCGGCCTCCTGAACCTCTTCCGCTAAGCCCCAAGCTCAGCGACGGACAAAGAAGGCCCCGGAGCGATCCGGGGCCTTCTTCGTTGGCGGCGCGGATGAATGCCGGCAAGGCGCGTCGTGACAGCGCATGAAAGCACAGACATCTGTACGCACCGCGCTAACGATCTCTAAGCCTTAAACAGCCGTTAACTCGGTCGCCATAGCGTTACCGGATCGTTTCTCCCTGCGTCTGGTCCCGTATGCGCTCGCTCCGCCGTTCCGCATCGCCTTACGACACCTTCGTCGACAGCTTTCGGCCATTTTTGGCCAAGCGGATGACGGAGATGGGCGGTCTCATCCTCTTTGCCGGCGCGACCGCGCTCACGGTCGCTCTGGCGACCTGGTCCATCGACGATCCGAGCATCAACCACGCCACCGATCATGCCGCGCACAACGTGCTCGGCACCGGCGGTGCGGTGGTGTCGGACCTCGCGATGCAGCTCCTCGGGCTGGGCTCTCTCGCTTTCGCCCTGCCGCCCGCCTTCTGGGGCGTGCAGCTGATGCGATCGCGCGAGTTGCCCCGAGGCGGGCTGCGGCTCACCCTCTGGATCATCGGGTTCTTTGCCGCGAGCGCGGTGGCGAGCGCTCTGCCGCCCACCGCCCGCTGGCCTCTTCCCACCGGTCTCGGCGGGGTGGCGGGCGATGCCCTGATCCATACCGCGCGACTCATCGTCGGCGCCATCGCGTCGCCGGCGGCTGCCCTCGTGGGCTTCGCCTTCGCGGCCGTGGCAATCCTCTGCCTCACGGGTGCCTGCCGCGCCGGAGCGGAGCCGGAGGAGGAGCCCTACGATCAACCCCTTCCGTCCGCGTCCAACCAGCGTCCGCCATCCTCCGCGCGGCATGACGGCCGCTATGAGGAGGACGAGCCGAGCCTCGGCATCGTCTCCCTTGGCACCCTGGCGCATCTCCTCATGGGCGGCCGGACCGCCCTCGCCAGGCGCATCGCCGAATGGCGTGCCGAAAGGGCAGCGGCGGCCACGGACCTCGCCTATGCGGGCGCCTCGCCGGCTCTGGCCGCGCGCCGCGCGTTCTCGGATGGAGACGACGCGCCCTGGTCGGCCCATGCGCCGCAGGAGATGGGAAACCCGGTCAGAAGCGGTGCCGGTCAGGCGGCGCCGCGGCAGGGTGGGGCGGACGCCTCGGCTCGCCGCGAGCCGGTCTTCGAGCCGCAGCCCATGTCCGAGCCCCGCCCGGTGACACGCCGGCCCCTCCCGGAGCCGATCCTGCACGACGACGAGCCGGATGATGGCGGCGAGGAGTTCTATGCGTCCGAGGAACCGGCCGCATCAGTGCCGGCCCCGCGCTCCCGCGTCGCCCCGGTGGCACCGTCTCCCGCTCCGGCGCCGATCCGGCGCGCGCCCGTCGCCCAGAACTATGGTGCGGAGAGCTACGCCCATCCGGCCCTCGAATTGCTCGCCGAAGCGCCGAGCCTGTCCCTCGCCAGCCAGGTCTCGACCGAGGCCCTGGAGCAGAATGCGACCCTGCTCGAGGCGACGCTCAGCGATTTCGGCGTGCGCGGCGACATCCTCGCCGTGCGCCCCGGCCCGGTGGTCACGCTCTACGAACTGGAGCCGGCCCCCGGCACCAAGTCGAGCCGCGTGATCTCGCTCTCGGACGACATCGCCCGCTCCATGTCGGCGGTCTCGGCTCGCGTCGCGGTCGTTCCCGGCCGCAACGCCATCGGCATCGAATTGCCCAATGCCAGGCGCGAAACCGTGTATCTGCGCGAGCTTCTCGCTTCGGCGGATTTCGTCGAGACGAAGCAGAGCCTCGCTTTGTGCCTCGGCAAGAATATCGGCGGTGAGCCGATCATCGCCGATCTCGCCAAGATGCCCCACCTGCTCGTCGCCGGCACCACCGGCTCCGGCAAGTCGGTGGCCATCAACACGATGATCCTGTCGCTCCTCTACCGGATGAAGCCGGAAGAGTGCCGCCTGATCATGGTCGACCCGAAGATGCTGGAACTCTCCGTCTATGACGGCATCCCGCACCTGCTCTCCCCCGTCGTCACCGACCCGAAGAAGGCGGTCATCGCCCTCAAATGGGCCGTGCGCGAGATGGAAGAGCGCTACAAAAAGATGTCGAAGGTCGGTGTGCGCAACATCGACGGGTTCAACGCGCGCCTCGCCGAGGCCCGTGGGCGTGGCGAGGTCCTGACCCGTACGGTCCAGACCGGGTTCGATCGCGAAACCGGCGAGGCGGTCTACGAGACCGAGGAGATGGATCTCAATCCGCTCCCCTACATCGTGATCGTGGTCGACGAGATGGCCGACCTGATGATGGTGGCCGGCAAGGACATCGAAGGCGCGATCCAGCGTCTCGCGCAGATGGCGCGCGCGGCCGGCATCCACCTGATCATGGCGACGCAGCGTCCCTCGGTGGACGTCATCACCGGCACGATCAAGGCGAACTTCCCGACCCGGATCTCCTTCCAGGTCACGTCCAAGATCGACAGCCGCACGATCCTCGGCGAGATGGGCGCCGAGCAGCTGCTGGGCCAGGGCGACATGCTGTTCATGGCCGGCGGCGGCCGCACCACCCGTGTCCACGGCCCGTTCTGCTCGGATTCGGAAGTCGAGAGCGTGGTCGCCCACCTGAAACGCCAGGGCCGGCCGTCCTATCTCGAAGCCGTCACTGCGGACGATGGCGAGGACGACGACAAGGGCTCGAAGGGCGGCGGAAAATCGGCCAAGGGCTCGATCGACGAGATCGAGGTCGATGGCGCGGTCTTCGACCAGGGCAGCTTCGGCGAGAGCGGCGGCGACCTCTACGCCCAGGCGGTGCAGGTGGTGATGCGGGACAAGAAAGCCTCCACCAGCTACATCCAGCGCCGCCTGCAGATCGGCTACAACCGCGCCGCCTCGCTCATGGAGCGGATGGAGGTCGAGGGGATCGTCGGTTCGGCCAACCACGCGGGCAAACGAGAGATCCTGGTCGAGCCCGATCCGCACGAGATGTGATGCGCGCCGTCAGGCGCGCGGCGCGAACAGGATGATCCCGGTGCCGACGAGGCAGATCGCGGCACCGGTCATATCCCACCGGTCCGGCCTCTGGCTCTCGGCGAGCCACAGCCACAGGATGGAGGCGGCGATGTAGACGCCGCCATAGGCGGCATAGGCCCGGCCCGCCGCGTCGCTCTCCACCCTGGTGAGCAGCACGGCGAAGAGGACGAGGGACGCCACGCCCGGCAGGGCCCACCAGGCCGACCGGCCGAGTCGCAGCCAGGCCCAGAAGGCGAAGCACCCGGCGATCTCGGCCAAAGCGGCGCCGGTATAGACGAGGGCGGTGATCAGGGGTTCGCTCCATCACGAAGGGGGACCGTGCGCCGCGTTCCCATGCCGGTCATTCTCTCAGCGGGATGACGGCCCGCGAGGGCCGGGCCTCCGCCTCCCGCCCGACATTCCGGCCCAGAATGGATCCGAGTGCCGAATCCAGCCGGGCATGCCGGAAGGCGAACCCGCTGGCGAGCGCTTTCTCGGGCAGCACCCTCTGCCCGCCCAGGAGCATCTCCTCGGCGAAGTCGCCGCCCAGCCAGCGCAGGAGCCGCGCCGGAAGCGGGAAGATTGCCGGGCGGTGGAGCTGCCGCGCCAGGGATGCGGCGAAATCGGCATTGCGGACCGGCTCCGGCGCGGTGGCGTTCACCGGTCCCGCCAAGGTCGGCGTCGCGATGGCGTGGCAGATCAGGCGGACGAGGTCGTCGCGGGAAATCCACGACATCCATTGCCGCCCGGAGCCGATCCGTCCCCCGAGGCCGAACTCGAACGGCATGAGAAGTCGCGCGAGGAGGCCGCCCTCGATTCCGAGCACCAGCCCGGTGCGCAGGAGGACGACCCGTGGGCCGAGGGCCGCGATTGCCATCGCCTCCCGCTCCCAGGCCGCGCACACCCTGTGGGTGAAGGCTGGAGCCGCCGGGCTCGATTCGGTGAGGCGGTCATCGCCGCGCAGGCCGTACCATCCGACGGCCGAGCCGCTGACGACCACCGACGGTGCCCTGTCGAGGCGGGCCACCAGTTTGGCGAGCCTCCGAGTTATCCTCAGGCGCGACGCGAGGATCGCGCGGCGCTTGGCGGGCGTCCACGGCCCGTCGGCGATCGGTTCGCCCGCGAGATTCACGATGGCATCGAGCCGCGCGCCGTCCGGCAGTTGGTCGAGGGAGGTGACGATCCGCAACGGCGCGGGCAGTGCCGCGGCTTTCGCCCCGTCACGGGTCAGGACCGTCACCTCGTGGCCGGCCGCCACGAGGCTCGCCACGAGGCGCTGGCCGACGAAGCCGGTGGCGCCTGTCACCAGGATCGCCCGCGCCGGAGCGAGCACGTCCGCGAGCCCGGCCGGCGCGGGCAGGCCCAGGCGCTCGGACCGCCCGGCGGCGAACCAGTCGCGCAGGCCGAAGATCGCGACGGAGAGCGAGGCGGCGAGGGCGAGGGCGCTCCAGGCTCCGTGGCTCACCCAGGCGATGCCCGTGGCCTCCCTGGCCCAGCCGAGCAGCACCGGCAGAATGAGGACGAGGATCGCACCGTAATTCAGCGCCAGGAGGGTGTGGTTCACCCGTTCGGTGGCCGGTAGGCGCCGACTCAGATCCTCCTCGACAAAGTCCATCAGCGTGATGACGACCTCGACGATGAGCACGCCCATGATGGCCCAGGCGAGCAGTCCCTTGGGTTCGGCGAAACCGAGGGTGAGGAAGAGCAGGGCATAGAGCCCGTTGCGCACGGCATGGAGACGCAACTCGCCGCGCTGGGACGGGCGCCAGGCGAGGCGCTCGGTCAGTTCGTGGTGGTAGAGCGTGTCGAAGGCCCCCATGGCGATCTGCACGGCGATCAGCGACCACAGCACTATCGAAGTCATGATGTCGGGTCTCCCCCGTGATGGATCAGGCGTCGACGACGTCGCGGAACTCCGCCTCCTGGCGGATCAGCGTGCCGAACCAGGGATGACGAACGGTGAGGATGAAGGCGAAGCGGTTCGTCCCGGTCTCGCCGTGGGTCACCGTGAGGGTGCCCGGCGTCAGGAAACCGGGAAGCGGCAGACGCCATCCGCCCAGCCGGAGGAAGTAGCGGCGGCTCGAAAAGACCAGCCTGCCGTCGACGACGGAGACATCGAGGCTCATACCGAGACGGCCGCCCACATGCTCTTCGAGGCCGGTGGGCCCGGCGAAGCGCTTGGCCGAATTGACGGTCTGGGGAAATCCGTCCGGCCGCGCGTAGAGCCGCGTCCAGACCTGCCCGCCGCCCGACCGGTCCTCCGTCACGGAGACGACGCTGGCGAGGCCCGTGGCCCGGGAGGTGGGGAGCGGGCCGCCGATGAGGCGGGCGGCTTGTGCCAGGACCCAGCCGAGGCGGCTCATCCGCGTCTCGATCACGGTTCCCACATAGACGGCGCTGGTGCCGGGGCGGAGACGCTTGGTGAAGCGCCGGCGGATCGCGGGCGACAGAGTGGTCCAGTCCTCGTCCGCGATCAGGCTGCGAAAGCGCAGGTCGCGGAGGTCGGCCTCGTGCGCACGGGCCATCACCGGGCTTTCGCCGATGGGAATTGGTGTACGGCTCTTGGAAGGCCCCCTCATCGCCGTCATGGTCATGATCGCGGCTCCCCGGCTCAGCCTTCGGGCTTGGAGGGCAGGAAGCGCACGATCCGGCTGCCGAGGCGGATCAGCTTGGCGAGGGTCGCGTGCGGAACGCCGAGCATCTGGCTGTGCCAGCGATCCATGGTCTCGGTGAATTCGAGCATCGCCTTGAGGCGGCGGGAGGCAACGGCGCCGATGGTCGGATCGCCCTCGGCCTGCGCCACGCAGGTGCGCAGGGCCGCGATCGCCGGATCGATCTCGCGCTCCTTGCGGCCGGCGGCGATGCGCGTGACCATCTCCCACAGGTCGGTCTCGGCGACGAAGTGATCGCGACGCTCGCCCAGCACGGGGACGCGCCGGATCAGGTTCCAACCGGACAGCTCCTTGAGCGACGTCGAGACGTTGGAGCGCGCGATGCCCAGCGTCGCCGCGATCTCCTCCGCTGCCAGGGGCCTGTCCGACAGGTAGAGCAGCGCGTGAATCTGGGCGACGGAACGGTTGACGCCCCATTGCCCGCCGAGATCGCCCCAGTGGAGGATGAAGCGCTCCACCGCCACGGGAAGCTTTTCGGGAATATCTGTAATTTCTGTCATGACAGAAATTACAGACACAAAAGAACCCAAGTCAAGCGACCATCACTTCGGGCGATGACAGGCGGTGTGTCAGTCCGCGCTGAGACGATAGGTCGTCGTCGCGGTGAAGACCTCGCCGGGGCGGAGCGTCGTGGAGGGAAACTCCGCCCGGTTCGGCGCGTCGGGAAACCCCTGCGCCTCGAAACAGACCGCGTCGCCGGCTCGGTACAGGCGCCCGCCGGACCCGATCGCCGTGCCGTCGAGCATGTTGGCGGTGTAGAGTTGCAGGCCCGGCTGGGTGGTGGCGACGTCGAGCCGTCTCCCGCTCGCAGGATCGACGGCGGAGGCCGCATGCCGGAGGGAGCCGGGTTCGCGCAGCACGAAGGTGTGGTCGTAGCCGTGGGCCAGAGCGAGCTGCGAATCCCCGTCGCGGATGCGTGAGCCCAGGGCTTCGGGCTCGCGGAAATCGAAGGCGGTGCCCGCCACGGGTCTGATCTCGCCCGTGGGAATCTGGTCGGCATCGGTGGGGAGGTAATGGTCCGCCGCGATGGCGACCCGATGCTGCATCACGTCACCGGAGCCCTCGCCGGAGAGGTTGAAATAGCTGTGGTTGGTGAGGTTGAGGATGGTCGGCCGGTCGGTCCAGGCCCTGTAATCGATCCGTAGGGTCTGGTCGTCGCTGAGGGAGTAAGCGACTTCCACATCGAGATTGCCGGGGAAGCCCTGTTCACCGTCGATTGAGCGATAGCCGAGTACCACGGTCGTCTCGTCCGCCCGGATCACCCGCCAGACGCGACGGTCGAACCCATTCGTCCCGCCGTGCATGGTGTTGCCACCGACATTGAGCGGCAATTGGTATTCGTGTCCGTCGAGGCTGAAGCGCCCTCCGGCGATGCGGTTGGCGTAGCGTCCGATGATGGCGCCGAAATGCGCGTCGCTGGCCTCGTAGCCCGCGACGTCACGCGCACCGAGGACGACATTGGTCCAGGCTCCCTCGCGGTCGGGCGTATCGATCCGGCTGACCACGCCGCCATAATCGAGGATATCGACCCGCAGGCGAGACCGGGCGAGCTTGTATCGAGTGACGGGGCTCCCATCCTTCGTCCGTCCGAAGGGCTGTCCTGCCATGCCGGCATCCGTTTCACGCGCGAGGATTCGTGACGCTTCAACGCGCGGAATGCGGATCAGGGGGCGGCGGGCTCTTCCGCATCTCCGGACAATTGCATGCGATGCAGACGGGCATAGCCACCCTGCGAGGCCATCAGGGCGTCATGCGTCCCCGTCTCGATGATGCGGCCGGCCTCCATCACCACGATCATGTCGGCATCGCGCACGGTGGAGAGGCGGTGCGCGATGACGAGGGTGGTCCGCCCCTGCATCAGGCGCAGCAGCGCGCCCTGGACCAGCCGCTCGGATTCGGAATCGAGGGCGCTCGTCGCCTCATCCAGAAGCAGGATCGGCGCGTCCTTGAGGAAGGCGCGGGCCAGGGAGATGCGCTGGCGTTCGCCACCGGACAGCCGCCCGCCGGAAGGCCCGACGCGGAACTCGTAGCCCTCCGTCAGCCGGGTGATGAATCCATGCGCTGCGGCGGCCTCCGCAGCCGCCTCGATCTCGGCGAGCGTCGCACCGGGGCGCCCAAACCCGATATTGGCCGCGATGGTATCGTCGAACAGCACCACGTCCTGAGAGACTACCGCCACGGCCGCGCGCAGGGATGGGATCGTCAGGTCGCGCAGATCCGCGCCATCGATGAGAACGCGGCCCCCCGTCACATCGTACAGTCGGGGCACGAGGTTCAGCAGAGACGACTTGCCGGAGCCGGAACGCCCGACCAGGGCGACGGTGGCGCCTGCGGGAACGGTGAGGTCGATGCCCTCCAGCGCCGGCGCATCCTCGCGATATCGGAAGCGGACCTCCTCGAAGCGGATCTCGCCGCCGGTGATGACCAGCGGCACGGCATCGGGCTTTTCACGAATGCGCGGTGCTTCGTCCATCAGGGCGAAGTAGCGATGGAGCGCCGCCCCGGCTTCCTGAAGGATGGCGTTGAGGGTGCCCAAGGCGCGGGCGGGCTGCGCGGCCAGGAGCAAAGCTGCCACGTAACCGGTGAAATCGCCCACCGTGCGGTCACCGGACATGACGCGCTGGCCCACCAGGACCAGCACCGCCGCCACGGCGAAGCCCCCGCCGATCTCCATCAACGGGTCGAGGCGTCCCCGCGCATTGGCCGCCTTCATCTTCAAGCGGCGGACGGTATCGAACGCGCCCGAGGCACGGCCCTTCAGGTAGGATTCCAGCGCGTAGGTCTTGGCGATGCGCGCGCCCTGCAGGCTCTCGGTGATGAGGCTGGCGGTGAGGCCCATCTGCTCCTGCGTGGTGGTGGAGACCCGCCTCAGCTTCTTGCCGATGCGGCCGATGGGGCCGGCGACGAAGGGCACGACCACGCCGGCCACGAGGGTGAGCACCGGGTCCATCCAGAGCAACGCGACCACGAGGGCGATCAGCATCGCGAGATCGCGCAGCAACACGGTGGAGATGCGGGTCAGCGCCTCCTTGATGAAGGCGAAATCCGTGGTGAAGCGCTGGGTGAACGCCGCCGGGCTCTCGCGGCCGAGCTGGGCGAGGTCGGAATCGATGAGGTGGCCGTAGAGCGCCGCCTGCATGTCGGCTTCGACCCGCGTGACGACCCGATTGGTCAGCACCGTCTGCCCGAACAGGGCGAAGCCCCGGATCGAGGTGATGGCGATGACGATGAGCGGTCCGTAGGTGAGGGCCGACGGGTCCTTGTGGTCGAACGCATCGAACGCCCCCTTGATCAGGGCGGGATACAAACCCGTCGCCGCTCCGATGATGGCGATGAGCACCAGCACCACGGCGAGGGTGCCCCGATGCGGCCGCAGCCATTCGCGCCAGACCCGGCCGAGGAGGGGGAGGGTCTCACCCCTCAGAAGCGGCCGACGGGCCATGCTCATCCATTGTCTGTCGCGCGGGGGGCTCCCGGCTCTCGGTCGGGGGTTTGCCGGTCAGAGACCGGAAGATCAAGCGAGGCCATCGGGCTTGGCAATGTGATAGTGTTACATTACACCGCGCGACGGTTCATCTGGTCTGCCCGGTTCCGGGAGCCGATGCGAAGGACGACGGCCATGCGATCGAGACGTCACGCCATGAAGACGGGCCTTTCGGCGTGGGTCGGTATCGCCCTCGCTCTCACGGCCTTCGGCGGGAATGCGGATGCCGCCGAGCCGCTGAAGGCGGTGGCGACCTTCTCGATCCTCGGGGACCTGGTGAAGCAGGTGGGCGGCGACCGCGTCGAGGTCTCGACCCTCGTCGGCCCCGATGCCGACGCACATGGCTACAACCCGGCCCCCGGAGACGCGCGCAAACTCACCGCCGCCAAGCTGGTCGTGGTCAACGGCCTCGGCCTGGAAGGCTGGCTCGACAGACTGATCAAGGCCTCCGGGACGAAGGCGCCCGTCATCGTCGCGACCAAGGGCGTGAAGCCCATCGAGGGTGACGACGACCATGGCGGAGGGCATGCGGGACACGCCCATCACGACGATCCCCATGCCTGGCAGAGCATCGCCAATGTGCGGATCTACATCGGCAACATCAGCGACGGGCTCTCGACCATCGATCCCGAACACGCCGCCGACTACGCAGCCAACGCGAAGGCCTATCTGACGACCCTGGCGGGTTTGGAGACCGACATCCGCGCGGCCATCGCGGCGATTCCCCCCGAACATCGCAAGATCATCACCACGCACGATGCGTTCGGCTATTTCACCGCCGCCTACGGCCTCGACTTCATCGCGCCCCAGGGTGTCTCCACCGACAGCGAGGCGAGCCCGAAGGATGTGGCCCGCATCATCCGGCAGATCCGGCGCGACAAGATCCCGGCCGTCTTCCTCGAGAACGTGGCCGATCCCCGCCTGATGCAGCAGATTTCGCGGGAGAGCGGTGCCGTTGTGGGCGGCAAGGTCTATTCCGACGCCCTGTCGGGTCCCGATGGTCCGGCGGCCACCTACGCGGCGATGATGCGCAGCAATATCGCCGCCTTCAGCGCGGCTCTCGGCAAGAAGTGAGTGCCCGGCGGGGTTTTGGGCCGGAGCCACTCACCCCGCCGTCTCGCCGATGACTTTCTGCAGACAGATCGTCCGGGTGTCCCGGTAGCCGAGATGTTCGTAGAAGTGGCGGATCGCTTCGTTCTCTTCGCGCACGAGAAGCTGAACCTTCCAGACGCCACGCGCGGACAGCCACCGCTCGGCAGCCTCCATGATCGCCCTGCCCAGGCCGAGGTCGCGATACCGCGGGTCGACGGCGACGTAATAGAGCCATCCCCGGTGACCGTCCTCACCCACCATGGCGGTGGCGGCGACGGCCCCCTCGCGCTCGACGACCAGGATGGTCGAGTGCGTATCGCGGCGGGCGAAGGCGATGTCCTTGCCCGCATCGTTCCACGGCCGAGAGATTCCGGCCGCGAGCCATAGGGCCGCGACGCCATCGAAATCGGCGTCCTGGAATTCACGGATCACGGGCGTCATCGCGTGAGGGTCTCCTCGCAGACGATCCGAGGCGGCTCAGCCGCCCGTCATCGGCGGGAAGAACGCGATCTCGGTGGCACCGGCGATGGGCGCATCCGGCTTGGCATGGACGCGGTCGATGGCCGCCCGGACGATGCCGACATTCTCGAACGCGTAGGCATATTCTTCGCCCCTGCCACTCAACCAGGCCACGAGGTCGGCGACCGTCTCGGTCCCGGCGGGCGGGGTCACGACCTCTTCGGCCTTGCCGATGCGTTCTCGCACCCAGGCGAAATAGACGAGCTTCATGGTCTGCCCTTCCGGCTGTGGCATCGGCGGGTCAGCGCGGATCGTCCATCACGTGCCGGATGCCGGCTCTCATATAATCGTAGCCCGTGTAGAGCGTCAGGGCCGCGGCGATCCAGAGCAGGGCCTCTCCGGCGATGACAGTATGGGGGAGGATCGTCTCCCCCGCCTTTCCGGCCACGAGGAAGCCGATCGCCACGAGTTGAAGGGTGGTCTTCCATTTGGCGACGCGGCTGACCGGCACGCTGACCTTCAACTCCGCCAGATATTCGCGCAGGCCCGAGACGAGGATCTCGCGGCACAGGATGACGATGGCCGCCCACAGGCTCCAGTCATGGATCGTCTTGTCGGCCACCAGCATCAGCAGACAGGCGGCGACGAGGAGCTTGTCGGCGATCGGATCGAGCATGCGCCCGAGGGCCGAGCTCTGATCGTAGGTCCGTGCGACGTAGCCGTCGAGATAATCGGTGATGGCGGCCGCGATGAAGACGCCGAGAGCCGCGAACCGTGCCGCATGCTCGTCCGGCCAGTACAGCAGCGCCACGACGACGGGGACGGCGACGAGCCGCCCGTAGGTCAGGCAATTCGCCAGCGTCCAG
>NZ_JADIJP010000017.1:0-107056 GCF_017355285.1 Methylobacterium sp. SD274
GTCACCAAGCATTTGCAGGAGGGCATCGAGAGCGACCACTTCCGGGTGAAGCGGTCGCTGCCGCGGGTGGGTGGCTCCCGCTCGTTCAACACTGCGCGGCGTACGATCCAGGGCTTCGAGGCCATGCTCTGGCTGCGCAAGGGTTTTGGGTTGGCCGGCGTATGGACGGTACGCGAGCAGAACCGGCTACTTGCATTCTGCTTTGGCCTTCCTCAGGCGAACGAAGGGGGAAAGCAATTACGGCAGACTTCGTTCCACGTCTCACATCCGCGTTTGCGATAGGCCCAGAGCGTGTCCCAAAAGCCCAAAATCTGTCGCCGCCTCCAAAGACTTTGGCCCTCCAACGGCGGGAGCGTTAGCGAGTCCACTTGATCGGGGGGCGATGCTTGAACCCAGCACACGACTTTCTTTAGCGAGTGATCCTTACGCATCCCGCATCAAAGTTTCTCGTATGCTTTGATGCCGTTCGGAATACTGCAACGTGTTGCTACTCCGGCGGTGAGTCGAGTTTGACGGCGGGATCTAGCGCCATTCAAATTACAACCCAACCAGCGGCGAGCAAATCCTCAAAGCTTTCGAATCGCGTACTGACTGGAGCGTCGCGGTCGACCACGCGCAGGATGCCGGCGTCGAGTTCATAAGTGTCCATAGCGCCGAACCGACCGTCGCGGTTCTTTAGGTAAAGGCGCCCGGTGCCCTCAATGCCGGCTGTAATACGGGAATCCCCGATCATGCGGAGGTCTGGCCACCGTTGCCCTAGGACCTGACGCGTACGCTCGACCGAATCATCTGACAGGGTGAACTCTCGAACAGTGTCCGGCGTGTCCAACACCAGTTGCTTGGACGGAACCTCGTGGTCGCACCGCTCCGATCCATCTTCGGGCGTTAGCAGCGGCAGATCCTCCTCCTCGTAGCCGGTAGCGCCCAGCGCCGTGGCATGAATAGCCACGTCGACAAGGGCGGTCGCCAGGGTCTGCCCCCGACCTGAGCAGTCGAAGAAGCGATGCCGCAGCCAGACGGCGTGTCGCGCGCCGTCGGCCCGCCGCGGTTCGTCGCTAAGATCCCCATAAATGATCGCCCAGCCCGGACCGAAACCCAGCTGTCCTAGGAAGCGAAGGGCGTCCTCGACAGAACCGGTGATGTCGTGCCCCGCACTGATCCCCCTGCGCGCGCCCTCGGGCCGCGCGAGCCACGCCGCAGCCGAGGCGGCAGCAATCGTGTTCGGCAGCAGCAGGGCGACGATCGCGCAGCCTAGGTCAGGGTCGGGCTCGCCCGTGTGGCGCAGGCGCAGGCGCAGGTCGGCGAGGTGGTCGAGATCGAGCGGGTGCGTCGTGTCTGTCATGCTTCCCTCCAAGGCGATCGTTGGGGTCCGGTGCGGGTTCTGGAGTCATTGGACGGAGCATCGAAGGCAGCCCACCTAGCTTCGTTCCCAACCAGTGTGGACCGTTAGGGGCGCAGTTCGGCGCGGGGAGGACGATCGCCCCTCATCCCGCGACTGCGCTGCTTGTTACGTCCGGCCACTCCGGCAGGAACCACACGACGGTGCGCGGCGGTCGATGATCGTTGCTCTCCGAATGATTGATAGGCGGCCGCCAGCCGCAGATCTGCGGGTAGAGAACGCATCGGCCCTCCACAAGCCGCAGGAGCCAGCCCGCCATCGAGACCTGCACCTCCCAATCACAAGTGAGCGGATCACCCGTTTCGGCGATTAGCCCGTCGCGCCCGGCCAGACCGATCTGCATGAATTTGAGATCGTGGATCGTGGCGTGGATCAGATCCTCCCAGGACGGCTGCCCGCGGTAGAAGCAGCCGAACCAGTGGGTGCCGGCGGCGTGGTGGCGCGCCAAACGAGCGAGAAGCGTTCCAATGGCCGATCGGTGGTAGGCTACGTGATCCGCCCGCTCGATATCCCCGACCTGCCTGAGGGTCAGTGCCCACGACTGCGGGCTCCACCGATCCGGGTTTGCGGCCGCGATAAGGCCGCGGGCGACTGCTCCGGGCGTGATAAGCACGTCGGCGTCGACGCCGAGCGAGCGATCCACCGCGCGCCGCCGCGCCGCCTCCATCGCCTCTCTTCCGCCGCCGGCGGCTTCTCCGTCGCCAATGGGAGGCGGCCGAAGGGACGCCAGCGCCTCTCGGACGCGATCAAGGCTCGGTTGGAGCCCGGCGGGGGCTGCCCTGGTCTGCCCCGGTCGCGTCTCGCCGGCTGCGGGGGCGACGCACATGGTGGGGATCACGGCGCCCGCCCCCCGGAGGAACGCTCGGCGGGGAAGGCCAGGCGCACGCGGGACTCCCCGACGCGGGTCGATGTACGCGGCCGACGTCGTCGCCGAGCGGGCGCGCGCATGCCCTTCCGCCTCGTAGCCTCCGGAAGAACCCTCGCCGGCGACGCGGGCGGGCGGCGCTGCGCACAGCGGATTCGGCCCGACAGGCGCGGACGAGCGGACTGGGGTCTTGGTCATCGTCTTCTCCGGCGGAACCACACCCACGGGATAGTGGCCCGACACGACAGAAGCGGTCGCAGAAACGGGGCCGTCTAGCGCACCGGGCGGATCAGGGGATCGAACCGGTTCGCCTGGACGCGTCGTCGGCGAGGTCGACGATCGGGAACAGCCGACCGTTGATCCCGGTGGCGAGGGCCACGACCCGCCGCTCGGCGTACGCGCTGGCGCGGTGTCGGACGAGGTGGCAGATAGGGCGGCCCACACACACTCCCACGCCCTGGGACCGAGGGCGGCGATCAGGTCTTCCCAGGAGCGCAGGGCGAAGGTCGGTTCGATGTCGGCCGCCGCGAAGAAGCGTTCGAGCCACAGTACCCGGGGCTGGTCAGCTCGTCGCAGTGCTCAGCTACGATCGGTAACAGGATCGCGTCCAGGGACCGCGTACACGCCGTCGGAGCCGCGCCGGCTACGAGGTCGTTCGGCGTGAGGCCGTGAACCCGCGCCGAACGCGGACTGCAGTGCCTTGGTGCGAACCAGGCCCAGGTCGGGCAGATGGGCGTGGACCAGCCGAGCGCCGGATTCGTGCGCGCCGGCCCGATCGCTAGGCCGAGCTCGATCGGGTCGCCGCCCTCGTCGAGCGAACCCGCCTCAAAGTCGAGGATCGCGAGCGGCCAGGGCAAGGGCACGGCGACGGGTCCGCGGGGTAGCGGTCGTCCCTATTCATCGATCACCCACCCCTTCACGACCAAGTCCTCGACGCTCTCGTAAGGGTTGCACGCGTACGAGTAGCGATCCTCGACGACGATCGGCCAGGGCCATCCGTCGACCTTTTTCATGATAGTTCCGAACCGCCCATCGGCGTGCTTCAGCCGGGTGCCGACGATGTCCGCCGCCGGGCACGCGAGGTGAGACTGCGTCTCTGCTCGCAGCCGCTGCGGCCAGGAGTGGGGCGGCAGGGGGACCGAGGGACCCTGCTGCTTCAGGAGGCGCATCAGGGCATACGTGGCGTTCTCGGCTGACTCGGCCGGGGGGACCCTCGCTGCGTAACCGTTCGGGTGGTAGGCGCTCACGAGGCAATACTTCAGCCCCGGGCGGCTCCAGATGCGGTATCCGTCTTTGTCCCTCCATGCAGCGTGCGCGCCCACGGGTGCGCCATGGTTCAGCATGGTGTGGAGCAGTTCCCCGTGTTCGTTCGGACCGACGAAGGCCAGCACGGCGTGCGGCTTCAGGAACTCAATCTCGGCGCGGAAGAGTTCGGCTTGCCAATCCCCATACTGCTGCGCGTTGAAATTAGGGTGGTTGTGTACAGCGACGCTTCCGTTGTGCGGCGCGAGCACTTGCGCCTTTGACACGTTGGACCACGCGACTGAGCAAGTGTCCGCCCGTCCAAAACGTCCGCAAAACAGGTTGAACGCTTGCCAGAATGGTCCAGCGCTCTGGTAGGCAGCGGCGATACCGGGACCGGTTGCGTCGGCCCAGGCATGCTCAGGGGTGACACCATTGTACCCGAATCGGTCGGGGTCCGCCTCCTTGCCCTTCGTCTCCTGTCCCATGACAAGCAGACGGATCTCGCTTGCGAAGTAGCTCTCGTGCACCGCGACCGCTTGCGGCAGGCTGAGATCAGCGACGAACTGCGGATCGAGGACGCTCCCGTCGTTTGCTTGGGTGACGGCGTTGATGTAGGCCTGCCGGTAGGCGCCGCTGTCGGCGATCCAGGTCATGCGTCTTTCCCCTCCATCTTGTCCGATTTGTGGGGTCGACCGGAGGCAATGGTCACCGCATCCTGGATCCGTCTGCGAACGCGACGACGACGGTGGCGGTAACGCTCGCTTCGAGCGAGGCTGTCAACCAGGTCGGGCGGTCGACCTCGTCGGCGAGGACAGCCTGCCAGAATGCATCGAGCGCCGATAGCCGCAGTTGACGGGCCTCGTCGCCGTGGGCGAGTTGCACGAGGAGTAGACCGCCGGCAAAACCCTCCTGCGCCGCCCGCGCGATCCAGTCGCGCAGAGTCGCGCCCGCCCCTGGCGCGCCGAAGCCCGGCCGAACACAGGCCCGCGCCCGGGCCGGCCCGCCGCCCGCCGAGCCGACGTGCGCGATCACCGGGCCGAGGTCGAGCCCGATCAGCAGGTTCCCGGTGATGAGGATGGCGAGCGCCTCTACCAGAGCGGCTAGGCCAGCTTCCTCGCCCGCGACGACGAGGTCCGCCGCGGGCAGCCCGCCGGGCCGAGTGAGCCCGTCGGCGAGCGGCAGAGCGCACGCGACGAGCCGCCGGCGCGGTCTGACGTGCGCAAGGCGCGGCGGCAGGTGGATCGGAAAGATCTCGAGCCAGGGCGCCGCGAAGATCATGTCAATCTCCCAGTCGGGCTCGTGTGCCACGAAAAGGGTTGCGCTCGCGAATGGCGGCAGCGGCCGGCCAAGGGACTGCACGACGATCGACGGGATCGGGCAGCGCACACGCACCACCTCGCCGGGCGCAAAGGCGGCGTAGAAGCCCCCGCCCCACTCGGGGCGCTCGAACATTCCCACGCTCGCAAGCGGGCTCGCGCGCCCACGCACGAAACCGGCCGGTTCGGCCTCGCGCGCCCCGATCACGAGCCCGAAACCCCACCCGACGTGTCCGTCCCGGCCGCGGCGCGGTCCCGTTCGGCTAAGGCGGCGCGGGTGAGCGCGACGAGTTCCGCCTTGGGCGTGAACGGCGCCGCCGCGCGCTGCCGCGCTTTGGCCATGCGCGCATGCGCCGCCTCCCAGGCGGCGTCCCGGGTCAGTAGGCGCAAGAGCGTCGCTGTAGGGCCCTCGTCGGGCAGGGCTCGGGCTAGCAGGCCGTCGCGCTCGTCGCGCACAAGCCACAGGGTCAGCGTGCCGTCCGCCGCCGTCGCTGCTTCGTCGGGTACGGCACCGGCGTCCTTCAGCGCCCGCACGCTCCCCGCCTCGAAGCCGCAGGGGACGGTGCCGCTCAACGCCACGATCCGGACCGCATGTCGAGCCTGCCCCTGCGCCCGGGCGATCTCGCCGCCGCCGATGGTGCGCGTTCCCCACGTCATGCCGATCCCCCCCCCTGTGAACCTCGCGTCGACCGGTTGCCCGACGAGCGGCAGAGCGTGCCGCCGACGTCCATCTGGTTGCCCCCTTCAAAACCGCGCTTCTACGTCAGAACAGGACGCACATGGAACGCGGGGATGCCAAGAAACGACTGCTACGCCTTCGCTGAGCGCCTCCTCGCCCTTGGTCTCGCCCTGGCGGAGGCGCGGCGGACCGACCCTCGAAGAAATGGCGGAGCGCCTCGGAAGTCCGCAACGTACCATCGGCGAGCGCCTCCGTATTGTTACGCAAAAGGCCAGCATCCTTGAGCGCCTGCATGCTCTCCTGCTCGATCCTGCAGCCGACCAAGCCGCCCCGACTTGCGATCGCGGTGGCTTGACGTGCCTCCGCCTGATGCCGGGCGATCTTACCCCACCCGATCGTCCGCGTACCCCACGCCTTTCCTACCTCCCGAAGCTAAACCTGCTGACCGACCCAGCAGCGACGCACTCAGTTTAGGCTTGCTGACCAATCCATCCTTGTGGCAACCGCAAGGGGCGACAAAATCGGTCGCATGATAGGCGACCGCGAGGGCTGAAGGGATGAGTACGCGCTATGCACCCGCTGAACGCCTGCTTGCCCTGAGCCTCGCACTGGCGGAAGCGCGGGGTGGCTTAAGCCTCGATCAGATGGCCGAGAGCCTTGGTGTCGGGCGACGCACAGCTGAACGTCTTCGCGATACGCTCAATCGTCTTCTTCCTGACGGCCTCACGTCCATCTTGCTCGACGATGGCACGAAGCGTTGGCGTGTAACTGCCGGCCGTTTGATGCCGCATCACGCCCCGACGCTCGATGAGATGGTGGAGTTGCGGCTTGCTGCCGACCGCGCGCGGCAGCAAGGCCTGGAACACGAAGCGGAGCGTCTCGGTTCGCTGGCTTTAAAGCTCGAGGCCAGCCAAACCCGCGCGCAATATCGGCGCGCTGACGAGAACCTCGCAGATCTCCTTGCTGCGACCGGCGTCGTCGTCAGGCCAGGCCCTCGGGAGGCGATCGCAGCAGACCTGATCGAGGCGCTGCGCGAGGCGGTCCTCGCCAATCACGTCGTGCGCCTCGTCTACCGCCGGCGTGACACCGGCCAGTTATCCTATCCGATCCTTCATCCTTACGGCTTCCTCACCGGCTCGCGCGCGTATCTCGTCGGTTTCAATCCACATCCGGACGTACAAGCGCACCGCCTCTACGCGATCGCTAACATCGAACGCGTGCGCCCAACCAGGGACTGTTTTACACGCGACGAAACTTTCGATCTCCACGCGTACGCGGCGCGCTCGTTCGGCGCGTTCTGGGATGGAGAGATGTTCGACGTGATCTGGCGCTTCTCGGCCGCCGTGGCCGCAGATGCACGAAGCTTCCGCTTTCATCCCACCCAACAGGTGACTACTAACGACGACGGTACTATCACGGTGGCCTTCCGTGCGTCCGGACTTACCGAGATGGCGTGGCACTTGTTCACGTGGGGCAGCCATGTCGAGGTGCTCGCGCCTGAAACGCTGAGGGCGCGGTACCGCGACTGCTTGGCTGCCGCGGTGCACACAGTGCACGCGTTCGCCGACTAACTAGCCCGGACGTTCTGCCTCGGACGCGGTACGCGCAAGGGTAACGTGCCTCAACCTTACGACTAGATACTGACGTCGTTCAGATTGGGAATGTGTATGAGAGGGCGGTGCAAATCTAGGCTACTAAAGCCCCCCACGCGTATCGGCTTTGAACGCCGTAGTTCGGTTGCCGCATTGGCGTAATGACCCTGACCTGACCCTCCAAACTGGCCCACACTGAGCGCAAGTTTTTCGGGCACCCTGAACCCTGAAGGAGGGTGGATGCCATGCCTCGCAAAAGCTTCACGAACGAACAGATCGCTTTCGCCCCTCGGCAGGCGTAGAACGGTGCGACGTAGGACTAGGTGTTTGGTCCCTCCATGTGGCATCAGATGTATCACCACATGCCGGGACCAAACAACTAGGTCTGCTGGAAGATGGGTGTGTCCGAGCCTACTTTTTATCGCTGGAAGAAGCAGTTCGTCGGCATGGTCGTGCCGGAGATCCGACGGCTCAAGCAGTTGGAGGACGAGAACAGCAAGCTCCAGCGAAGCGAGATCACGCCCGTCGCCCACGCTGTCATACGGTCAGCCGGTCAGTGCATAGTCGCTATCACCGGCGTCCCGCCGACTTGCCGACGAGCGGTCATGAGATGCGTCTGACCCTGACGATCCGACGTTTCTACTGTCACGATGCTGCTTGCGCGCGTCGGACCTTCGCCGAGCGTCTGCCCCGCCTCCTCGACCGCTACGCTCAGAGGACCCGCCGCCTGGCCAACGCTCAGGTTCGGACCGCGCTGGCGCTCGGTGCCACACCCATCGCCCGGCTGCTGCCGCACTTGGCGATACTGACCTGTGCCACGACACTGCTGCGGGGTATCCGCAAATGGCCGCTGCCGACCGGATCCAAACCGATTATCGTCGGTGTCGATGACTGGGCCCTGCGTAAAGGCCGAACCTATGGCACTATTCTGCGCGACCTCAAACGCCGCCGTCCCATCGACCTGCTGCCAGATCGTTCGGCCTCGACGCTGGCGGCTCGTCTGCGACGCGACCCACAAATCCAGGTCGTGGCACGGGACCGCTCGACCAAGTATGCCCGTGGGACCGCCATGGGTGCGCAATATCCCGTTTAGGTCGCGGACCGGTGGCACCTTCTGCTCATTACCCGGCGGATGGTCGAGCGGTGGCTCGCCCGCGTTCATCCGCGTCTGAAGCTGCTGCCGGCCGTAGCCCCGTCATCGCCATCTATCCGGCGCGTCACGGCCTACCCACGCGCACCGTCCGAGATGCTTGCGCGAGCAGCGTCCCGCGGTCGATGGGAAGCAGCCTATGATGGCGTGCGTCGCCGCCATGCGGAAGGACACTCGCTTCGGCGCATCAATCGCGAGACAGGCTTGGCCCTAGCTACGGTACGCAAGTACGCCTTCGCCGTGAGCTTTCCCCGGAACGGCATGCGTGAACCGAAGCCGAGCATACTCGATCCTTATCTCGGGCATCTGCATGACCCCCGCGATGAGGGCTGCGAGAACGCTGCGCAGCTCTGGCGCGAACTTCAGGGTATCGGATTCGCCGGCATCTCGAAGCAGATGCGTCGTTGGTTGCCCGAGCGGCGCCCAGGCCCGGCCAAAACGACTATCCGGTCGTCGCCAGCACCGGCTGTCATCCGGGTTGCGACCTCCACCGCATCACCCTTGGTCTCATCCAAGCAGCTGTCCTGGCATCTCCTACGGGAGCCCGAAGAACTCGGCCCCGAGGCAGCCGCGGTCGTCTCGCGCGTCCTGCAGGATACCGAGGCGGCTAAGGTCGTCGATCTTGGCCGCCGGTTCTGCCGGATCGCCCGGAGCCGCTGTGGCCAGCAGCCGTCAGGAAAATCAGATGTTACGGCGTTCGATCAATGGCTGGGCGAGGCGCGAACCTGCGGTGTCCGGATTGTCGAGAGCTTCGCGGCTAGCCTCTGTCAGCATAGAGATGCCGTTCGGTCCGCGCTGCCACTGATTTGGAGCAGTGGACAAGCCGAAGGCCAGATCACGCGTCTCAAGCCCTTGAAGCGCGCCATGTACGGCCGCGCCAATCTCGACCTCCTACGACGACGGCTCCTCCTCGCAGCCTAATCCACCAAACTTGGCGACAAGCCACTTCAATGGGGTGGACCAGATCTTTAAATTAAATCTCTACTTGCATAACCTCAATGCTACCGTCAAGCATATTGTTCTGCTTAAGCCAATCGGCGCCAAGTTGCGCTATTTCTTCTGTTGGAACAGCAAGTATTACTTTGCTAAACAACCTACTGAGACCCGCAGATCTCACCATCCAATAATTGAGCATTCTGCGATATGCTACATCACTTTCATAAGGCCCCATCGCTATCGCTGCCAATGAGAAATCGGCATCATTCTGCTTTATGAAGCAGCAATCGACACTCGGACTATACCACGGATTATTTTTCGATTTAACGGAAATGTACTCATCTAAACGTAAAATATCGCTCAGGTATTCCGCTAAATATTGACGATATCCTACTGCAAGCGCTCGACCTCGCAGTGTAGGCGACAGGCGCGCACGGGCCTCGCTTTCACCAGCCGCGATCGCTTCTACCGATGCCCCCTTTACAAGCTCCTTGGCGGCTGCCGCAGCTCCCTTTGCGTCGTACCCATTCCATTTCTTAATATATTCAAGACCCGCAAGCGGAACTGCCCTCAGGTTCAAGCCAGCCATCAGCTGCGATGATTCAACTCTCTCGACAAACTTTAGCATTGCGACAGCTCGGCGCAGGGTTTGAGGACTGACGTCAAATCGCTCGGCGAGCACCCGAAAACCCTGCTCTCTTTGGCCGTGATTCAGCTGCCTAAGCTCGGGCGCAGCCTCCGCTGCCATGACGGCCCATCGGGCAGGCAGAGCCTGGGTCCGGTCTTCCCGGGTATGCGCCGTACTTGGACGTGAATGATCGGTCATGGCAACGGTTTAGAACCTACGATGCGCTTCAGCAATCGCCTCACTTGTGCGCTATCTGTTCTCGTTGTATGGTATGAATATCTCAAATGACATCGCGGTGGATCACATGGCTCAGTCGCTAAAAATTCACGACAGGTGTCGAGCCCAACCGACCGAAGGCAAAGATATTAGAAAAATTCTTGCCCACCGAGATATCGAGGAAAAGTCCGTTAATTTTATCGACATCGGACTTTGCGAGGACGAGCGCGGCAGAATTCGAACAAGTATTGTTGAGGCGGCCCAATCAGCTAAAATTGTTTCGCTAAGCAATGCTGCTTCCCCAAGACACACCATTTCTGGCTTGGGACAGGCATGTGATGGAAGGTGATATTACGAACCATTCACCACTTCGCTTAGGAATTGCGGCGAAAATCGCATTTCCAGATGGAAGCATGACAGCGTCTGGACTGCGACGGGAAAAAGAAAGAGGGCGGCTCGCAACAATGCGCGTTGCTGGGAAAGACTACACAACTTTAGCTGATATTACCGAGATGCTCAAGCAATGCCGAGAACCAAGAAAGGCGCCAGACTCTGGTACCGAGAACCTCGCCACGACGAGAAGACGGGCAAGCTGCGAGACCGAGGAACCTGGATCATCAGAGATGGCGCTGAATTTATCGCCACTGGATGCACTCTTACAGAAGTTAGATCAGCTGAAGAAAAATTAGCTGCGTACATCTCAAGAAAAAACTCACAAATTATGCCGGTAAAAGACATAGAAAAGATTGACGTCGCACACGTTTTGAACTTTTATCATGAAAAAACAAGGGAGAAGCAAGCAAACAAGGAGAAACTTGACGAACGCATAAGACGCTTAGCTTTATGGTGGGGCGGCAAAATGCTGTCGCAAGTTACCGGCGAAACCTGTGAAGAATTTACAGATTTCCGAGGTACGAATGGTGGTGCAAGACGCGATCTACAGGACTTAGCTGCAGCGATCACATTACATCGGAATCATGGTCTTCATCGAGAGCTTGTGGAAGTGTTGTTACCGAGCCGCGGTCAATCACGGGATCGCTGGCTGACACGAGATGAGGTTGCCCGCCTGCTGTGGGTCTGCTGGCGTCATCGCGAGGTTCAAACTTGGCAGCATGGCACGCGTGCAGGCAAGTCGGTAGTGACCAACAAGCGACCGCTTCGCCACATTGCTCGGTTTATCCTAATAGGCCTTTACACCGGTACAAGGGCAGGAGCTATCGCGTCCGCATCACCCTTCCGGCATATGGGTCACTCTTTCGTTGATCTCGATGCGGGTCAGTTTCACCGCCTCGCTTGCGGGAGGAGGGCAACGAAAAAGCGTCAGCCATTGGTGCGTCTGCCTTCCCGACTGGTCGCTCATATGCGTCGCTGGCAGTTGCAAACCCATTTTATCGAGTGGCACGGCAAGCCGGTAAAATCCGTAAAGACAGGCTTCAAGACCGCTATCACGCTCGCTGGACTGAGCGGAAAAGTCCATCCTCACACCCTACGCCACACAGCTGCAACGTGGATGATGCAGAATGGCGAGGACATGAATGAGATTGCTGGCTTCCTTGGAATGACGGTCCAGATGTTGAATGACGTTTACGGCCACCACCATCCGGATTTTCAGGAAAGAGCCGCTGAATCATTCTCTGTGAAAAATCGCAGGAAGCGTCAAAAAGTGGGGGTTTCTGTGGGAGCCCTTACGACCCCCTCTGCCGAGGCAGATCGAACCATTGAGAACATTGGTGGGCCCGGCAGGACTCGAACCTGCAACCAGACCGTTATGAGCGGTCGGCTCTAACCATTGAGCTACAGGCCCCACGTCTATCCCGTAAAAGGAAAGAGGGGGCTTCGTCCAGCCGTGGGGAGTCCGAAGATCACGGATTTTCGCTGGTTGGCCCTCTCCTGTCATTGCGCGATCGAGGCGTGCGGTATCCGTTCCGGGCAGCCTGTTTATGCCGGACGGTTCAGATCTTGACGGGTGGTGTAGAGCCGGATCGGCTTTTGTCGTCCTGTCAGCGAAGCTCCAGACGCCGACCGTCGCTGGTCGAGATTCATCCCTCGGCAACCGGCAGGCCCTCCGACATATGCGCAGCGATGCGCTTCGGGCTGTCGGGTCGAATACGGGGCACAGCGGTGTTGGGTGAGAATGGAGACTCCCATGAGGCAAGGTCGTCTTCGCGTTAAGGTCATGTTAACCCTGGGCCGACGATCGTTCCCGGACGGACCAGGGGTCTGCCGATCCGATTGAGGAGCCGATGGGCCGCACGATCCTCGCTTGCCGGCTCGCCGCTTCATCTCTCGCCTGCACTCTTGCAGGATCGCCCGTTCTGGCCCAGGAACCGCTCCTCCTGAGAATCAGGCCTCCCGACGCCGCTCCGGCCGAGATCGGCGCCAGCGGGGGAATGCCGTCGGCGGAGGAAGTGGCACGGGCCCGGGCCGCTCGCGAAGCGGTGTGGGAGCGAGCCAACCGCCGCGCCCGCATCGCGATCGCCTCCGTCTGCAGCGGCTGTCTGCAGCCGGAGCGGCCGGCGCGGCCCAATCCTCAACCGCGCCCGGAGGACGCCGTCGTCCGGACGCAGACGACACCGCCCGCCGCCGACACGGCTCCGGCCCACACACTCGCCCAGACATCCACGAGCCAGACAGGTATTCCATGACCCAGTCGCACCCCACCAGCGGCGCCGAGCCGGATCCCGCCTGCCCGGTCTCCCTCGACCTGCTCGGAGCGGTCTACCGTGCCGAGCCGGAGGACCTGCCCGAGATTCTCGCCGAAATCCCCCCCACCACTCGCGCCAAGCTCGCCGTCTATCTCTACGGCAAGAGCCACATGCATCAGCTCGGCCTCTCTGTCGCCCGAGCCTGCGAGCGGGACGACCTCGTGCGTGTCGCGGGCGAGATCGGCTCGGTGGTCCATGGCCAGGCGCAGATGAAATCCGCACGGCCCGCGGCTCCGAACCCCGCCGCCCCGCCGCCGCCCCGCAAGATCAGCCTCGGCGGCGGTTCGGCCCCGAAGAAGATCAGCCTCGGCGGGTCCTCCGCGAAGTCGCGCTCCTTCGATTGAGACGCGCTCACGGAATCGTGCATCCGTGACGTCGGTTCGACAGAGCCGCCCGTTTCGACCATGGCGAGCCGCGTGGCATAAGCGCGGCCATTGCGCCCATCGGCGTGGAGAGGACTGACATGTTCGGTGCGTGGTGGAAGCTCGGCATGGACGCGACCCTGCTCGCGATGGAATCGCAGCAGGTGATCGGCCTTCGTCTCGCTAAGCTCTCCCTGGGCGGTCCGGCCGCGCAGATCGAGGCTCAGCGTATGGTCAGCGAGAAGATCATGGCGACCGGCGAGGCGGCCATGATGATCGCGACCGGGGTCTCCACGCAGAAGGTGGTCACGGGATACCGCCGAAAGGTCCGCGCCAACGCGCGACGCCTCTCGCAAGCCTGAGACGCCCTGGCCGCGGGGCGACATTAACCGAGCATTAACCAACCTCCGCTTCCATCGGGGCCACCACCCACGAGGAGAGCGCGAATGAATCCCTTCGAGCAGCTGGTGCGCGAGCGCGCCTATGACATTTGGGAAAGCGAGGGCCGAGTGTTCGGCCGCGCCGAGGAACATTGGCTGACGGCCGAGGCCGAGTTGCGCGCGGCGAGCCTTTCCGCACCGGTCTACGTTCAGCCCGTGACCGCCGATCTCAGCCTGGCACCGAGCCCGGCCAAGACCCTGAAACCCCGCGCCTCGCGGAGCACCGCCGCCAAGGCCGTCACCGAGAAGGCCGTGGTCCAGGCGTCCGAGACCGCGCCGCGCCAGACCAGGACGGCCAGCGCTAAATCGTCTTCGGCCAAGGCTGCTTCTGCCAAAACACCGGCCGCGCCCAAGGCGCCCAAGGCCGCCTCGACCAAAACTGCCGCGACCAAGACCGCATCGACCAAGACTGCATCGAGCTCCACGGCGACGAAACCGCTCCGCGCCACGAAGCCGCGCGCCGTGGCGCCGATGGAATCCGCCGCGACCGTGCATTGACGGCAAGCGGATCCGCTCAAGCCCGCCGCCCCTCGCCGGGCGTCGGGCTTCTTTTTTGTACCTTGTGATTCAGGCGGCGCGCCGTCGCTCGCTCCAGCACAAGAGCGCGGCCGCCACCATGGTGAGGGCGAGCAGGACAACGTTGAACACTGCCACAGCCGGCCAAGCCTGGGCTGTCCAGAACCATCCGCCGGCCAAACCAAGGCAGCTCGAACCGAGATAGCCAGCGCGAAGGTACAGGGACGCTGCATGGCCCTTGGACCCGGCCGCCATCCGACCGACCCAGCCGCTCGCCACCGAACGCGCCACGAAGAACCCGGCCGTGACCGCCGCAACGCCGACGATCATGCCGGGAAGCGAGGGCAGCAGCGTGAGGGCGATGCCCACCGCCATGATCAGGATCCCCGAGGCGAGGACGGAACCACGACCGAACAGGTCCGCCCGGGAGCCTGCCGTCGAGGATGACATCACACCGAACAGGAAGACGGCGAAGACCAGACTGATCTGGGCCTGGTTGAGGCCGTAGGGCAGGGCACTCAGCCGGAACGTCAGGTCGTTGAAGGTCGCGACGAAGACGCCGAGAACAAGGAACCCGGTGGCGAAGAGCAGCGGCAGGCCGGGATGACGCAGGTGACAGGCCCAGGCTCCCAGATGGTAGGCCGCGTCGATGCCCGAACGCCTGATGAAACGGACCATGTCGAGCGCGGCATCTGGGTCGGGGAAATGCCGAGAGCGTAGGGACAAGTCGGGCAGAACCGATGGAGATCCTCTCCGTTCTGATCCGCCCTTCCCATGGCGCCGCGATGGGACGGGCGGAACGTCGCGACAACCTTTGCTGTTATAGGGTCACGTGATCGATTCGCGCCGGATCCCGGCCAGTGCTTCCGAGGCCTGTGATGAAGACCGCCTTTTCCGCCTTGCTCGCCATGACGATGATGGCGGCTCCCTTTGCCGCCGAGGCCGGTTCCGGTCCCTATCGGGATCGTCCGATGGTGCGGGACATCGACTCCACCGGTGGCATCACGGTGGGTGGCCGGGCGCCGTGGAACCAGGCCTGGGAATACGATTCCGGCAGCGATAACGACCGCCGGCCGGAACTGCCCTATTATCAGCAGGGCCGTGGCCAGCAGACCGGCGGGCCGGCACGCAACCTCTTGCCCGATGACGGTCTCCACATTGTCCCGCGCTGAGGGTCCAGTCTGGAACCGCTCTGCAAGCCACACATGACACAAATGCGTCAGAACCGGCTGCCGGCTATGAATAGTCGGCGAAAGGGACTGGCGGAGGCGGACGTCTTCGCGTAGCGAACCGCCCGGGGAAAAGTGATCCCGAGCGACGGAACGCAGACCATGGCGCATCAGGCCCAGTCGAGCTTCGATTCTCAGCGTCCTTATGAGCGGATGGCGCTCCAGGACCAGGTCGAGGCCGCAGTTCAAGACGGCACGACCCCGATCAGCCGGCTTCTGCGGCTGATGTTCGCCGTCGATGCGGATGCAACGGCCAACGAGAACCTGCGCCTGCGCCTGCGGGCGCGTATCGGCGCACCGCGCAGCGTCTGATCGTCGGCGGACGTAGCCTATCGCCGCCGACGTGCGGCGCGTGGCTGGGAACGCGCCATGCAGGTCATGTAGATCTGCCGGCCGACCGCGTAGAGCCCAATCCCACCCGGATCGGGCGTGACGAACACCTTCGCACGCGCCTCGTTACGGCAGGCTGCATCCTGCGGGCTCTTGATCGGGGCCTCTGCTCGAGCCTGCGAGACCAATCCCAACAATCCCACAGCGACCATGCAGGCGATGCTGCGTCCTTGACGGCCAGCCGATTCTCCACCGCATGATCCGGTAGTTTCACCCATGAGTTTACCCCCCTTCGTTGCGGCTAAGGTAGGGCGGTTCGTCGGAAAAGCGCATCGGTATTAGGTGCCGAATATCCGCTTCCCTCCGGCACGACTCCCTATGGTTTGATCCAGAGGCAGGAGGGCTCGCCCCTTACCGCGAGGCATTCGAACGGAGCGCCGCCGATCATGGCGCGGTGTTCCGGTGCGCCGACACGATCGCGGGCGATTCGGCGGCAGCCGGGATGGTCGCCGAGATCGGCCCGAGCCTGCCCCATCAAGACCCGCAGGTTGACCAAGGTATCGCAGGCGACCACCTCGCTCGCCGACATCGAGCCGGCGCCGGCCAGGGTCGTTCCCGCCATGCCCACTCCCGTCATGATCAACAGGAGAGCGATTCCCCGGCGTTGCGACAGCTTCATGGTGTGGATCTCCGGCTTGGCTCTACCGGAGGCGATATAGGGCACGCTGCGGCATCGCCCGCCGCCATGACGCGCCGTCAGCGCTTGGATTTGGGGGGCGGCGCCTTTTTGACCGCTCGCGCCGGATCGGCCGGGACGACCGTTCCGGCGATGGTCCAGGAACAGATGCTGGTTCCAGTAATGCCAACGCAGTCGTACTCGTTGCCGTTGAGGGCGGCATGGTCCGTAATGGCATTGACCGTATCACGTCCGAGAAGATTGCAACTCAGGTGGTCGGCCTTCGGATCGGCCAGGGTCGCGGCCGCTTTCTTGAGGTCACCTTCCGACTGGCGCAGGAGAAGACGCAGATTGGCCAATGACGGGCAGCCAATCGCCGGCGCGGAGGGCAGGGCCGCGGACGACGGCAGGGGCGTCGGAGCTTTGGCCGGCTGCGCTTCGGCGCGCGCCGCCCCTATCGCTGCGAGGAACAAGGCCGCCAGCGGGCGGGAACGGGATCCACGCCTCATGCCGCGCGCCTCGCCTTCGCGTAGCGCTTCACCGCACGGTCCCGACGAAGCCGCGACAGGCGCTCGATCCAGAAAATGCCGTCGAGCTGGTCGATCTCGTGCTGCAGGCAGGCCGCTTCGAACCCCACCGATTCGATTTCATGCCAGGCCCCGTCGAGATCGGCATAGCGAAGGCGTATCCGCGCCGCCCGCTCCACGATGTCGGAGGCGCCCGGCATCGAGACGCTGCCCTCGGTCTGAGGCTCCGTCTCGGGTGAGGCGAAGACGATCTCCGGATTGACGTAGATCGTCGCCGGCGTACCGGGCTCGAGCCGCAAAGCCACCACGCGGGCGAGCCACCCCACATGTGGCCCGGCGAGGCCGATGGCCGAAACCCGGGCGATGGCGGCGACGAGATCCGCGGCATCGCGGCGAAGGTCCTCGTCGAACACGCTTACCGGTTCGGCGCGCAGACGCAGCCGTGGATCGGGGTAGAGGATCAGCGACTGGACCGGCACGGGGCAGGGGACCTTCGGCAGAGAAGCTTCGGCGAATACCCTTTGAATGAGGCGATGCGTGGATACGCGATCGGCCCGGCGCTGTCCAAGCAAGGCCCTCGCGGCATCTGGGCTCGGGTCCGGCCGGGGCACCCATCCGCGACAGCGAAGCCGTGCCTCCCGGATCGTGCCCGTGGTACCCCGCCTTCCGCTTCCGCGCGCCATGCCGTAAGGCCGCGGGACAGATCTCAGGACAACGATGCGCGCATGATCCGCCTCGAGAAAATCGGCAAGCAGAACGGACGGCAGATCGTCTTCATCGAGGCGTCGGCCGCTCTCCAGAAGGGCGAGAAGGTCGGCCTCGTGGGGCCGAACGGCGCCGGCAAGACCACCCTGTTCCGGATGATCACCGGCGAGGAGGAGCCCGACGAGGGCCAGGTCGCCACCGATCGGGGCATCACCATCGGCTATTTCAGCCAGGATGTCGGCGAGATGTCGGGCTGCTCCGTCGTCTCCGCCGTGATGGACGGGGCCGGCCCGGTGAGCGTGGTCGCCACAGAACTGAAGCAGATCGAGGCCGGCCTCGCCGATCCGGACCGGATGGACGAGATGGATGCCCTCGTGGAGCGCTACGGCGAGGTCCAGGCCCGGTTCGAGGAGCTCGACGGCTACGCCCTCGAAGGCCGAGCCTACGAGGTGCTGGCGGGGCTGAGCTTCTCCCAGGAGATGATGGACGGCGATGTCGGCAAGCTCTCGGGCGGCTGGAAGATGCGCGTGGCTTTGGCCCGCATCCTCCTGATGAACCCGGACGTGATGCTCCTCGACGAGCCATCGAACCATCTCGACATCGAGAGCCTGATCTGGCTCGAGGCGTTCCTGAAGAACTTCGAGGGCGCCCTGCTGATGACCTCGCACGACCGCGAGTTCATGAATCGCATCGTCTCCAAGGTCATCGAGATCGACGGCGGCACACTCACCACCTATTCCGGCGACTACGGCTTCTACGAGCAGCAGCGGGCCCTGAACGAGACGCACCAGCAGGCTCAGTTCGAGCGCCAGCAGGCGATGCTCGCCAAGGAGATCAAGTTCATCGAGCGCTTCAAGGCGCGGGCCTCCCACGCCGCACAGGTGCAGAGCCGGGTGAAGAAGCTCGACAAGATCGAGCGGGTGGAGCCCCCCAAGCGCAGGCAATCGGTGGCGTTCGAGTTCCAGCCGGCGCCGCGCTCCGGTGACGATGTCGTCATCATCAAGAACGTGCACAAACGCTACGGCAGCCGCACCATCTACGAAGGACTCGACTTCTCGATCCGCCGCCGGGAGCGCTGGTGCGTCATGGGCATCAACGGCGCCGGCAAGTCGACCCTGCTCAAGCTCGTGACCGGCTCGACCCCGCCCGACGACGGCAGCATCGCCGTGGGGGGAAGCGTCAAGCTCGGCTACTTCGCCCAGCACGCCATGGACCTCCTCGACGGCGAGCTCACCGTGTTCCAGGACCTGGAGCGCTCGTTCCCGCAGGCGGGCCAGGGGAGCCTGCGGGCGCTGGCCGGCTGCTTCGGCTTCTCGGGCGACGATGTCGAGAAGCGCTGCCGCGTGCTCTCGGGCGGCGAGAAGGCCCGGCTGGTCATGGCCAAGATGCTGTTCGACCCGCCGAACTTCCTCGTCCTCGACGAGCCGACCAACCACCTCGACATGGGCACCAAGGAGATGCTCATCACCGCGCTGGCGAACTACGAGGGCACGATGCTGTTCGTGAGCCACGACCGGCACTTCCTCGCCGCCCTGTCGAACCGCGTCCTCGAACTCACCGCCGACGGCATCCATCAATATGGCGGCGGCTACACCGAATACGTCGCGCGCACCGGCCAGGAGGCACCGGGGCTGAGGAGCTGAGCGGCTGGTTTCCCCCTCTCACCGCGGGCGGGGCGAGGGGATGCACGGTAACGAAAGCGCCTCGAACCCGATCACCCCAGGAGACCGACCATGGATGCCAAACTCGCTGACATCGTCAGGGCGGCGGCGGCACAGGCCCGGCGCAAGGCCCGCGCCTTCGACGGATCGTCGTCGAAGGACGCACTGCCCTGGGCGGTGATCGAGGCCTTCGATGCCGATGTGCGTGGACATGTGGAGCGCGACCGCCGGATCGAAGAGGAACGCGACCGGGTTCTCATCGCCGCCGTCAATTTCGCCGAGACACCGGACGAGGACGGCGAGGAGGCGGTCGGGGCCGCGCGGGATGCCCTCATCGATGCGATCGACTACCTCGAACAGGCCGTCCTGCGCTTCGGAAGCGTCAACCGCCAGGGAGCCCGGCTCGGCTACGGCGAGACGGGACAGAGGGTGACCGACGGACGGTGAGGGTTTCGCCCACCGGGGGTGAACCCGGACGGTCGACATGAGAACGGGTCAGGCTCCCGCGAGCCCGACCCGTTTGTAGGTCCGCGCGGTGGAATCGGGTCAGGCGGCCCGCACCGTGGCGAGGAAGCGGTGCACTTCTCCGGTGAGATGTTCGGATTGCTGAGAGAGTTCGCCAGCGGCGCCGAGCACCTGGCTCGCGGCGGCTCCGGTCTCTTCGGCAGCACTGGCCACGCCGGCAATGTTGCTCGTCACCTCGTTGGTACCGGCCGAGGCCTGCGAGACGTTGCGCACGATCTCCTGCGTCGCCGCGCTCTGCTGCTCGACCGCCGCCGCGATGGCAGTCGCCACGGCATTGATGTCCCGGATCCGCATCGTGATCGAACCGATGGCCGAGACCGCCTGGCCGGTAGCGCCCTGGATGTGGCCGATCTGCTGGGAGATCTCATCCGTGGCGCGGGCCGTCTGGTTGGCCAGTTCCTTCACCTCGGCGGCGACCACCGCGAAGCCCCGGCCCGCTTCACCGGCGCGCGCGGCCTCGATGGTGGCGTTGAGGGCGAGCAGGTTGGTCTGGCTGGCGATGGTCGAGATCAGGCTCACCACATCCCCGATCCGGCTCACGGCGCCGCTGAGTTCCTGCACGAGGCCGGCCGTGATGTCGGCCTCCGTGACGGCGGATTGTGCGAGAGTGGCGGAGCTCGAGACCTGTCGGCCGATTTCCTGCACGGACGTGCCGAGTTCCTCGGCGGCGGCAGCGACGGTGTTCACGTTGACGGCGGCCTCCTCGGCTGCAGCGGCCACGGTGGTGGATTGCGACGCGGTCTGCGTCGCCGTCACCGTCATGGCCTGCGCCGTGGCCTGAAGCTCGGTGGCGGAGGAGGAGACCATGCCGATAATGCCGCCGACGGCCGTCTCGAAATCCTCGGCCATCTTGCGCATTCCAGCACGGCGCTGCTCCTCGGCGGAAGCCCGAGCGAGGACCGTGTCCTCTTCGAGCTGACGCGTGCGGATCAGGTTGGTCCGGAACACTTCCACCGCCTGGGCCATCTCGCCGATCTCGTCGCGGCGGCCCATGGAGGGAACGGCGGTCGTCTCGTCACCGCCGGCGATGTGACGCATGGCCTGGGTCATGCGCTCGATCGGGCGGGCAACGCCGAGGAACGAGAAGATCATGGCCGAGACGGCCATCACGATGCAAACCGTGAGCATGATGATCGAGATCCGGATCGCTTCGGCCTGCTGGCTGCGCGCCGCCTCTCCGGCGGCGTTGGCCGCCGCCACATTGATCTCCACCAGACGGGTGGCCGCGTCGGCGACCGCCCGATAATTCGCGTGGTTGCCTTCGCGGAAGAAGCTCAGCGCCTGCTCTCTGTCGCTCTCGCGCATGGAGCGGAGCTTTCCCCAATCGGCCTTCAGAATCTCCATCTTGGCGATCAGATCCTCATAGATCGCCTTTTCTTCCGCTTCGGTGATCAGGGACTTGTAGTCTTCGATGGACTTATTGCGCTCCAGCATCATTTCGTTCGCGAGCTTGAGATCGGCCTGCTCGATGGTGCTGTTGGGAGCGGTCAGGTAGCGCAGCTGGGACGTGCGGACCCGGAGCACCAGACGATTGATCTTGTCGGCCTGAGTCACCGACGGCACGGCATTGTCGACCAGAACGGCAATCTTCGTGCCGATGTCCTGAAGCTTGTATAGGGCCACCAAGCCCTGCGCTGCCGAAATCGAAACGACGATGCTGAACAAGCCGATCAGTACGGCCTTGATCGACAATCGCATGACTTATACTCCCCCAACGATACAATGATAATAACCGAATAAAGAGTCTTATTTAATATTTTATAACTACTTGTATGAAATATAGTTCATCGATATTTGATTTATATTCGCCCCGCCTTAACGATCGTGTATTCAAATTTATGTAAATAAAAACTCTACCCGCCCCACCGATGACTTGAATAACGACAAAACATGTATTGTTACGTCCAATTCGCGAAACCCTTACCGCGAAACTTATTTCAGTATTCGCGAGCATCACAACTGACCACCAATATCGGCGCAGCAGCGGTAGTGTGAGGCGTGCCTGATTTCCCTCGACCACGAGTAGAAGGGTCTCGCGCGGAGGTTCGCGGCATCATGGCTCCAGGCGAGCCGGGCAAGATCGCTCAGCCGAGCCAGCCCGTCAGGACGTAGCAGCATGCGGCGATGAGGGCGGCGGCGGGCAGGGTCAGGACCCAGGCGACGACGATGTTCCCAGCGATGCCCCAACGGACCGCCGAGGTCCGGCGGGCTGCGCCCACGCCGACGATGGCGCCGGTGATGGTGTGCGTGGTCGAGACCGGGACACCGACCCAGGTCGCCAGGAACAGGGTGATGGCGCCACCCGTCTCGGCGCAGAAGCCCTGCATCGGATTCAGGCGGGTGATCTTCGAACCCATCGTGTGGACGATGCGCCAGCCGCCGAAGAGGGTCCCGAGCGCCATGGCCGATTGGCAGGCCAGGACCACCCAGAGCGGCACGTGGAAGCTGCTCCCCAGATGCCCCTGCGAGTAGAGCAGCACAGCGATGATCCCCATGGTCTTCTGGGCGTCGTTGCCGCCATGTCCGAGGGAATAGAGCGAGGCCGAGACGAATTGCAGGAGCCGGAAGCTCCGGTCGACCGCGAAGGGCGTGGCGCGCCGGCAGGTCCAGGACACGATCAGCACGAGGAGGAGGGCGAGGAGGAATCCGATAAGCGGCGAGAGCACGATGGCGGCGATCGTCTTCGACAGGCCGGACCAGACCACCACACCGAGACCCGCCTTGGTGATGCCCGCCCCGACGAGGCCACCCACCAGGGCGTGCGAAGAACTCGACGGAATGCCGAGCACCCAGGTGGCGATGTTCCAGGCGATGGCGCCGACCAGCGCGCTCAGGATGACGCGCGGATCGACGATCCCGGCATCGACGATCCCTGTCCCCAGGGTCTGGGCCACATGGAGGCCGAAGAACAGGAAGGCGATGAAGTTGAAGAACGCCGCCCAGAGCACCGCGTATTGCGGGCGCAGCACCCGCGTCGAGACGATGGTGGCGATGGAATTGGCCGCGTCGTGCAGGCCGTTGAGGAAGTCGAAGAACAGGGCGACGGCGATGAGGCCGGCCAGCGCCGGCAGCGCGAGGGAGGCGGCGTCCATGCCCGTCACACGTTCTCGATCACGATGCCGCTGATCTCGTTGGCGACATCCTCGAACCGGTCGACCACATCCTCCAGGTGCCCGTAGATCTCGGCGCCGATGATGTAGGCCATGGTGTCGCCGTCACCGCCATCCTTGCGATGGGCCCGGTAGAGGGCCTTGAGGCCACGCTCCTGCAACTCGTCCGAGCGGCCCTCGACGCGGGTGATGCGCTCCGTGAGGGTGTTGATGCGTCCCGCATGGGTGCCGACGGCGTTGAGCAGGGGGATCGTCTCGGCCGTGAGACGCGCCGCCTCGAGCACGGTGTCGCCCATCTCGCGCATCAGAGGCTCGAAGGAGCGGATCTCGTAGAGGGCGATGGTCTTCACGGTCTTGTTCATCTGGTCGATGGCGTCGTCCATCGACTGGATCAGGTCCTTGATGTCGCCGCGGTCGAACGGGGTAATGAAGCTGCGCCGGACCGCGAGCAGAACCTCGGCGGTGATCGCGTCCGCCTCGTGCTCGCGATCAACGATCACCTGGCAATAGCCCGGCACGCCGTCGCCGCCCTTCAGGACACCCTGGAGCGCCTCCGCTCCCGCGACGAGGGTCTGAGAATGGCGCTCGAACAGGTCGAAGAAGCGATCCTCCCGCGGCATCAAGGCCCGAAACCAGCCCATCATTCGGCGTGTCCCTTCCCGATGTGGCGGGCACTCTCCGCTCGGCGCCGCAGGCTATGTCAGCCGTCAGGTGGCCGTGGCCCTGAGAGTCCTGCCGGCCGATAACGTCTTCGAGGCCGCTCCGGTGCCGGTCATTCGCTCCGACCCCATCAATATTCCCATTCGGCTCCCACCCCCACGGCCGTGCGGCCGTCGCTGCCGGCCTCGCCCTGGATCTTGATGCGACGGGTCACGTCGTAATCCACGGTGGCGGCGGTATCCTGAGGCTTGGCGCCCGCCTTGACGCCGACGCTCAGACGGTCGCTGAGATAGCGCGAGGCACCCAGGGCCGGACCGCCGCTGGCTCCGGTGGAAACGTCCAGGCTGTCGAGGCCGAGCCCCTTGCGGGCCTGTTCGAACACGTCCGGGCCGCCGGCCCCGCCGGAGAGCTGCGACACGGCCTGGGCGAGCTGCAACGCCTGGAAGGGCGAGAGTCCCCCGGCCGCCTTCTTGAACAGCAGCCGCGACAGCACCTCGTCCTGCGGCAGGGACGGGTCGGAGGTCAGGATGAAGTCGGGCTGGTTGGCGGGGCCGCTCACGGCCACGCGGGCGGTGACCTCGGCGGCCTTGGTCTCGGCCTGGAAGTCGAGATCGGGAATCGCGAGCTCGCCGTTGAAGGCCAGGCGGCCGCGGGTGAAATCGAGGCGCTGGCCGATGATGCTGAGACGGCCGCGGCGCATGGCGAAATCACCCACCGCCACGGGGTCGCGCGAGGTGCCGGTGAGGCGCAGGTCACCGCCGAGTTCCGCGTCGATTCCGCGCCCACGCACGAAGATGCGGTTCGGCGCATGGACGGCTACGTCCAGCGTGGCGTCGAAGGGCGGGGGCGCCTTCCTGCGCTTGCCCAATGCGGCGACCTTCGCCTTGCGGTCGGCCTTCGCATCGAGGCGCACCCGTACGTCGGCGGGCGTATTGACCCGGCGCACGCCGGGCAGGGGCTGCACGGTCGCGGGCAGCCGATCGGGGACCGTCACATCGACGGAGACGAGGTCGACCCGTCCCGACACTTTCGGCGTCCGCGCCAAAGGACCGCTCAGGGCGAGGTTGAGGCTCGCGGTGGCGGTGACGATGGGGCTTGAGACGAGCTCGGCCCGCTCGGCAGTGATCTTGAACGTGCCGGGGAACCCGCCATTCGGGTCCAGGGCCACGCGCCCGCTGGCCTGAAGGCCGCCGCCGTTCCGGGTCTGGGCGGTGAGACGCTCGACAGCGAGGGTATCGCCCCGCCCGGTGACGCGGCCCTCGATCTGCTTGAGGGCGATGCCCTGGAGCGGATCGGTGAAGCTGCCGCCGGAGAGGGTGGCGGCACCCTCGGCACGAGGCGCGTCGAGCGTGCCCGAGACGCCCCCGTCGAGGGCGATCCGGCCGCCCACCCGCTGGCCGCCGACGCTGAGCAGGCTGTTGGCCATGGCCGCGTCGAGGGTACCGCGCAGTTTCAGCGCGATGGGTCCGCCCGCCGAGACGGGCAGGAAGCCGGCAAGGGTCAGCTCGGCGCCGCGACCGGCCGAGACCCGGCCCTCGATCCCGGCACGGCCGTCGCCCAGTGTGCCACTCGCCTTGGCGTCGATGGGCGGCAGGCCGGCCTTGCGCGTCTCCGGTGTCACGACCTTCGCCACCGACAGGGCATAATGCCCTTCCGGCCGCGCGGCCGTGCCGTGGATATCGGCGTCCCCGTCGAGGGTACCGGTGAGGGCGAGGCTCGGCGAGGCAATGCGGGCAAGAGCCAACGGCAGCGCCCGGATGCCGAGTTTCAGGTCGAGATTCGATCCGGCGCGGCCGGCGAGGCTGACCCGCCCGGTACCGGCGGCGATGACGAGACCGTCGATGACGGCCGAGCCCCGGTCGAGGGTGATCGTGGCGGGACCAGCCAGCGCCAGGCGGTCCTTGCCGCGTGACGCGGAGAAGCGCGACAGCTCGATCCGCGTGGCCTCGGCCGGAACCAGCCGGGCAGCCCCGTCGAGATCGAAACCTCGCGCCTTGGCGGTGAGGGTGATGTCGCTGGCACTGGGCGACCCCACGGCCAGGAGGCGCACGGTGTCGATGGACTCGCCGGCGGCGATGACCCGGTCGGCATTGACCCGCCCGTCCACGACGGGATGGGCGAGGAGATCGCGGCCGGCGAGGTCGGCGTCGAGCTGCGCGAGGCCGATCTCACCCGAGCGCAGGGAGGCGCCCTTGGCCTTCACCGACGCGTCCTGGCGTCCCCCATCGCGCGAGAGGGCGACGGTCGCGTCGAGGCTTCCGGCCAGCGGCGTGAGGGCGAGCGGCGACAGGTCGTCGAGATTGGCGGCCGAGAGCGTGACGCTGCCCTGCGTGAGGAGGGTCGCCGCATCGACGGCCGCCTTGCCGGCGAGGGTGGCCGACCCGAGATTCACCGCAAGCCGGTCGAGAGACCAATCTGCGCCCGTGCGGGCGAGATGCACGTCCCCGCGCAGGGTCTTGCCGCCGATCTCGCCGCCCAGCGCCACCGTTCCATCGAGCGCCCCGGTGAGGTCCTTGAGCGCCGCGGCTACGCGCACGTCCCGGATCGGGCGGCCGAGCGCCCGTCCGTCGGCAGCGGTGAGGGTGGCGGTGAGGTCCGGTTTCTCCAGGGTTCCGGAGAGCCGCCCGTCGAGGAGGGCGCGGCCGGCAAGGCGCGGATCGAGGGCGGAGAGGCTTTTCACGTCCACTAGGAGCTTGGCGTCGGCGAGACGCGCCGTGGCCTTGCCCTCCAGCCGGGCCACCATCTCGGCGCCGTCGAGCTTCACACCATCGAAGCTGTACCCATCGAAAACCTGGGAAAGCCTGCCTGAGAAATGCGGCTCGCGGCCCAGGAGCCGGTCGAGGGCCGGCAGGCCGAGGACGAGCCCCTGTGTCGTCGCATCCACATCGGCGGTCACGGCCTTGCGGGCGGGGTCCCCGCTCAAGTTCGCCTTAACGACGACGCTGCCGGCCAGGGTCCGGTCGGCGACATCGGAGAACGCCGAGAGATCGGCGAGGCCCGCCTTCAGCGTGCCCGTGAGCGTGTTCTGGCCGACGCGGCCGGCATAGGAGAGCGTGGCGGTGGGCGCGTCGAGATCGAACGCCGCCACATCGACCACGCCATCGGGCTGCAGCGTGCCTCGGAAGCTGAAGGCACCGCGCGATCCGACCGCCCGGCGCAGGGCCGGGTCGGCTAGCTTCAACCCCTCCACATTGGCATCCGCACGGAGCGCGAAGCGGGTGGCGCTGGGATCGCCGCCCGTGGGTTCCATGGCGAGGCTGGCGGTGATCCGCTCGAGGACGTTGCCGTCCGCGCGCAGGCCCGCCGCCTTGAGGTCGCCGTTCACCCGTGGCCGCGCGATCGGCCCCTTCACGGTCCCGTCGAAGACGAGGGTGTCGAGCTCGGCATTGGCCGCCTTGGTGACGCTGCCATCGGTGGGGACGGCGCGGGCCGAGATGGTGAAGTCGGCGACCCGCTCGGGCGTGAGGCCGCCCGACGCGTCGAGGCGGGCGGTGCGGGAAGCGAGGGCGAGGCGGTCGATGCCGAACGCGCCGTTATCGGCAAAGCGCAGGGCGCCGTCGAGCTTGGTGGTGCCGGAGAAGATCGCCGCCGCCGGGCCGGGCAGCAGCCCCTCGATCCGCGAGGAGAGGTCGAGGGTGAGGGAGCGATCGGCGCCGGCCCGGGCGATGCGGGCCGTGCCCTTGGCGCCGAGATCGGGGCCGGCATCGAAATCGAGCTGGGCGTTCCAGGCATCGAGGGTGCCGCGCCCGTCGAGATCGAGGTTGATCGGCGGCTCGCCGGGGAGATTGGCGAATTTGGAGAGGAGGCCACCGGCGGCCTCCACCAGGGTGGTCTTCACCTCGAGCTTCTCGCCCTTGGGCACGAAGAGCAGGCGGGCGACGAACTGCCCGGTGGCGTCGAGGCGGCGCACGGACAGGTCGAGGTCGAGCCCTTCGGACGGGGCGCCGAGCTTGGCCTTCCCCTCGGCGGACAGGCGTGCCGGCTGACCGGCGACGGTCTCGCCGAGGACGAGCTCGGCGAGCTTGAAGGCGGTGATCTCCACCTTCACGGGCAACTCGGGAAGCAGCGAGCCATCGGGCTCCGGCGTCGCCGAGACCGGGGCGGGGAGGGGACGGCGCAGCACTTCGAGGCGGCCGATCTCCAGGCTGTCTACCTGCAGCCGGCCGGAGAGGAGGGCGAGGCGGCTCCAGACCAGGCGTGCCTTGTCGAGCTTCAGCCAGGGACCGTTGCGATCGCTGATCACCACGTCGCGGATCGTGGCGTTCGACGAGAGCGCCCCGTCCACCGCGCCGATGGACACCTGGGAGCCCGGCGTGGACAAAGCCTTCGACAGGAGCCCGCCGAGCACGGTCTTCTCGCCGTCGTCGGCGCGGGTGTAGGTCGCGGGAACGGCGATGCAGACGGTCAGAGAGACGATCGCCACGATGACGCGCGTTCTCCCTCCCCCCCTTGCGGGGGAGGGCGGCCTGCGAAGCGGGTCGGGAGAGGGGAGCGCCATGTCCGGAGAGGTCGGTCCCTCTCCCGCCTGCTCCGCAGGCACCCTCCCCCGTAGAGGGGGGAGGGTCGATGCGCACCGAACCATAACCCGTCCGAAAAATTCCATCAGAACGACTGCCCCAGGCTGATGTACAGGGCCACGGGACGTTCGCGGTTCCCCTTGATGCGGTCGAGGGGGAACGCCACGTCGACGCGGATCGGGCCGATGCCGGTATAATAGCGAAGACCGAGGCCCGCCGCGTAGCGGATGCGCTCCTCGAAATCGGGCAGGCTGCCCTCGAAGGCTGTGCCGGCGTCGAAGAACGGCACGATCCCGATCGTGTCGGTGATCTTGACCCGCGCCTCCACCGAAGCTTCGAGCAGGCTACGCCCACCGACCGGCAGGTTGAACGGCCCGCGTGGGCCCAAGGTCCGATAGGGGAAGCCACGCACCGAGCCGCCACCGCCGGCGAAGAAGCGGATATTGGCCGGGATGTCCTCCAGGCTCGCGCCCGAGATGGAGCCGAATCCGACGCGGCCGGCGAGGATGTAGCGGGCCTCGTCGTCGAGGGCGTAGTAGGTCGAGCCCTGTGCCTTGGCGACGAAGATCGACGGATCCGAGCCGAGGAAGCCGGCATAGGGTGTCACCGAGGCGGTGGCACGGAACCCCTGCGTCGGATCGAGCAGGTTGTCGGTGGAATCGTAGGCAACGGAGAGTGGCACGCCGACGAGGCGGTAATCGACCTTGCCCAGCGCGTCCTGCGAGCGACCGGCCTGACCGTCGACGCCGATCTGCGCGTAGAACGTGTCGGAGAACCGGTGCCGGATGCCGATCGTACCGCCGGCCGCGTCCGAGACGTAGGATTGCTGGGCCTCGCGGCCCGCGAAGACATTGGCCACGAGATCGTTGCGCGTGCCCCATAGAGCCGGCTTGACGAAGGTCGCGGAGACCCTGCCGCCCAGCCCGTTCGAATCGATCCCGGCGGCCTTGCGCTGCGCAGCGTAGAGGTCGTTGCCGAGATAGTAGATGTCGGCGTCGAGCCGCAGGGTCTCGCCGCCGCCGAACAGGTTGCGGTTGGCATAATAGGCACGGATGCCCGGGCCATCGACCGTGGAGAAGCGGGCCGCGACCCCGATCAGGTTACGGTCGCGCTCGGTCACGTCGACGAAGATCGGCAGGTTGCCCTGCGCGTCGAGCGCCTCGCCCTCGCGTACCCGGACGGAACCCAGGGCCTCCACCTTGGCGACGGACCGGCGAATGTCGGCCACGGCCTTGGGTGAATAGGGATCGCCCGGCTCGCTATAGATGAAGGAGCGCACCACCGCCGGGTCGATGCCGGTGGTACCGCGCACGACGACCTCGCCCAGCCCCGCGATCGGCCCGGGATCGATGGTGAAGCGCACATCCATGACGTGGGCCTCGTCATCCACCACAGGATCGCGCGAAACCGCCTTGGCGAAGGGATGGCCCAGCGCCCGGAAGCGGTCGACGATCTTCGCCTCGCGGGCGAGCACGGTGGCCGAGCGGGCGGGGACGTCGTCGCCCACCCGGGTGAAACGCTCAGGCAGCACCTCGGACGGGAAATCGTTGCCGCGGGGGTCGGAAGCCGTCACCGTGCGGAGCTTATAGAGCGGTCCGGCATCGACGACGATCTTCACGGGCACCAAGGCCCGGTTCCGGCCGCCCTCGGCGGCACGCGCCGCAGCCGCCACCGAGGCCTCGCCCGTCAGTTCGACGCCATCGATGCGGATGGCGACCTTGCCCTGGTAATAGCCGTAGCCGGAGAGCACGTCTGACAGGCGGCGAAGGTCCGCCTCCGCACGCCGCACGATGCCCTCGCCGTCGGGCGGAGCGTCCTGGCGAAGGCGATAGAGCGTGGAGGTGTCCTGCAGAGCCTGCAGCACGTCGTCATCCTCGAGCCCCTGAAACTTCACCGAATAGGGCAGCGTCTCGCCGCTCGGTGCCGGCGGCTCTTCTTCGGAACCGAACATGCCGAACAGGTCGAAGGCGATGGCGGGGGAGGCGGCTAAGGTGCTCATCGACACGCCGCCGAGGACGGCCATGGCCACGCCCGCGCAGCCGTGTTTCAGGCCTCTGCCCTTTAGGTCACGCGTGTTCGACGTCACGAAACACGGCCCGCCCGTGATTCGGACCGGTTCGCTCTCGCCCCTTGCAACGGCATGCCCGCAAAGGTTCGTCCGTCAGCCGTCGATTCCGTCATCCCGCCCCCGCTTCGATGCCGGTCAACCTTCCGTGACGACCCCTCACCGGGTCGTTAAGGTCGTTCCTCGCCTCATGTCGCAGAGTGGCAAGCCTAGACCGCACCACCCACGAGGGCAATCTCGGCCGGTGCCGCAGCCCTTCGCTCAGTCGGCTCCGGGGAAGGATGGAAATCGCGCATCTCGACGGGAACCCGGAACGGCCGGGAGCCTTGTCTGAACATCGCAGGCACCCTAACTTTCACCTATCGGACCTTGTCTTCCACGATCCCCCGCCGGTTCAATCCGGGTCGCACGCCCAGCAGTCATTGCAGAACTGCTGCGGTCTGTCGCTTCGATCTCATCGCATCTCCGAAACCCTGCGCCCTGTCGGCCGCACGTCGTTTTCTGCGGCCCGAGAGGCCCCTCCCCACACAATTCGAGACGAGGGCGCGAAGACTGCAATCGCGTTCCTCCCGACGACGAGAAGGACATCACCATGAGCACGGGTACCGTGAAATGGTTCAACGAGACCAAGGGCTACGGCTTCATTCAGCCTGATGACGGCGGCAAGGACGTGTTCGTCCATATCTCGGCCGTGGAACGTGCCGGCATGCGCAATCTCATCGAGGGGCAGAAGCTGTCCTACGAGATCGAGAACGACCGTCGCACCGGCAAGCAGTCCGCCGGCAACCTTCAGGCGGCCTGAACCGCTAAGGGCGAGGGTCGTTCAGTGAGGCCTTCGTTCAACACATGCGTAGGAAGCCGCCCTGTCATGGGCGGCTTCTGTTGATTCCGGCCGAATCGTGAGGCATTGGGCTTTTCGATTCGATCCCGTCTTCCGATGATTCACAGCAAGGCTCAGCGCCGCGCGCTTCCGCTCGCGGAACGGGCCGAGACGCACCACCCGAGAAAGGTCAGATGAGCGCCTTCGACTACAGGAATTTCGACGACCGCCGTAAGAACTCCGCCAGCGCCAAGCAGATGCTGCTGGAAAAATTCAAGGCCCGCCCTCCGGCGGATGACCCGGAAATGGTTGCCAAGGCCCAGGCCCGCGCAGCGGTTGCCCGCGCCCGGGACGAGAGGGCTCGCGAACGCGAAGCCGCCCGCATCGCGGCCGAAAAGAAGGCCGCTGAAGAGAAGCGCGCCCGCGAGGAGGCGGAACTCGCCGCACAGATCGCCCGCGAAGAGGAAGAGACGCGTCTCGCCGCCGAACGCAAGGCGATCGAACTCGCCGAGAAGAAGGCCCAGCGCGATGCGCGCTACGCGGCTCGCAAGGCCAAGGCTCGCCGCTGACACCCACAGAGGAAGCCCTTCCCGGGGAAGGGTTAGCCTCGTCGCTCCGGGGGGCGCCGGACGCTGGATGAGACAAGGGCTCGGAACGTCGTACCGGATTTCGCATCCGCTGCGGCGCTCCGGGCCCTTCGCGTTTCTTCGCGGCACACGCGCCGAGAATGGAGCACGATGACAGGCATTGAACAGATGCTCGGAACGCGAGATTCGGCGCGCCGGTTCAATGCCGCATCAGGACTAGCGACAGGAGGCCGAAGTTTAAGCCTCGCCCTCAGCTTCGCCTTCGTCTTTCTCGGAGGTCGTCTCGACCTCGCCCTTCGGCTCGGTATCGGCCTCGGGGCGGGGGCCGGCCTTGAACGAGCGGCGCGGGGCGTTGCCGCGCTTCATCTGCGCCGGCTTCTCGATAGCGCCGAGACGCTCGGAGAGCTGCTTGGCCCGTTCGTTGAAATCGTTGGTGGTGCGCGACTGGGACGCACCACTTTTAAACGCATTCGCCACTTGGGCCTCATGGAGTTGCCCAGGGCACGGGTTCGTGCGGGGTTGCTCACCTTATAGCACGGTTTGCCACGCCGCGGGCAGCTAACTGTCCGACTTCGGTCTCATCGGTCCCGAAACGGGCCGGTGCGGCCCGTTTCGAGGAGGGGTCCGGCTTCAGAACCGGGCCGTCAGGAACAGCCGAACGTTGCGACCTGGCAGCAGGATCTCGTCCTTCTTGAACGACGCGGAATTGCGGATATCGTCGTCGAGGAGGTTGCGCCCCTGGAGCCCCACCGTGACCTCGGTGGCACCGTAGATCGCCGGGTCGAGGGACTGCGTGTAGGCCAGTTCGGCGCGCAGGTCGTTCCAGCCCCGGGTCAGCGTCTCGAACGGCGCGATCTCCGTATGGTCGAAGGCGTGAAGGAGGTTCACACGGCCGAACCAGCCATTCGCCCGTAGGAAGGCGCCACCACCCAGACGATGGGGAGGAATGCGCGGAACGTAGGAACCGTCGTCGAACTGCGCCCGTACGAAATCGTATTGCGCCTCGATCCCGGCCCAGCCGTCGCCAACGGGAACGATGTCGAGCTGGGCGCCGATCTCGGCGCCGTAGAAGGTCGTGTTGGCCTGGGAGTAGACGATCTGGCGCAATTCGTCGCCGCTGCCGCAAGAGGCGAAATCGTCATCGCAGCGGTTGCCCGTATCCCGGCGGTAGATGAAGCCGGTATAGCGCGTGACATATCCGGTCGCGTCGAGACGCAGGGGGCCTTCGGCCCGGCGCAGACTGAGCTCCATCGTGCGGGCGCGTTCCAGCTTCAGGGTCGGATCACCGATCTCGAAGGTCGCGGAGGCGTGGTGCGGTCCCTGCGAGAACAGCTCGTAGCTGGTGGGCGCGCGCTCGACATAGGAGCCGTTGATGCTCGCCACGAACCCGTAGGGGAGGTCCTGCAGAGCGCCGAAGCTCAGACTCTTGGGGGCGAAGCGGCGGGTCAGTGCGTAGCTCGACGGATCGATGCCGCCGGGCAGATAGTCGGTCGGGAACAGCGTGGCGATGCTGTTGAGCCGGTCGTTCCCGATCCGGCCGGCTGCCTGGAAGCGCAGGCCGCCCCCCACTACGAGTTCCTCGAACAGATAGGCGGCCAGGGAGCGCGATTCCGTGGGCGGCAGGAAGCTCTCGAGCTGCGAATTGAGGACTCGCCGGCTGGTCTGCACGCCGACCGCGCCGGTCAGGGTGCCGAGCGCGGTGACGACCGGTACGTGCTGCGCCTCGAACCTGGCCTCGACCTCGCGGTTCTTGAAGATGGCCTGCACGCCCTCGGGGCCGGCCACCTCCTCATGGTCGTGCTCATGCTCATGGTCGTGATGCGCCAGACCGATCTCTTCGTGGCGGTAGACCGAGCCGCCGGCCCAGAACCGCAGAACCTCGAACGGCCCTTGGAGCGGTCGGTACTCGCCACGTGCGAGCACCCGGTCCTGCTTCGGGTTCAGACTTGAGCGGGTCTCTTCCGACTCGCCACCGGGGATCTGGTACATCGCCTCGTAATGGCTGAACGACACGCCGAGGAAGCCGCGATCGCCGATCGCCGAGATTCCGATGGAGCCGCCCTGCGTCTCGGTGGCCGAATTGCGCTGGATGCCGCCGGGAATCGCGTAGGAATCGGTTGCCGTCTTGAACCCGTCGGCATGGACCGCGATGCCGTTGGCCCCGGCATCGACGCTCGCCGCGCCGAGCCGACCGTTATCGACACTGGAATAGCCGGTGGTGACCTGGCCGGAGACACCCCGGGCCGGAATGAAGGTCGGCACCTGGTTATTCTCGGACGAGACCACGCCGCCGATAGCTCCCGAGCCGTAGCGCAGGGTCGCCGGGCCCCGGATCACCTCGATTCGATCGGCGGTGAGCGGGTTGACCGGCACCGCATGGTCCTCGCCGAGATCGGATACGCCGCCATTGACGATTCCGTTCTCCTGAATTCGCACCCGCGCATTGTCGAGGCCGCGAATGATCGGCCGCGAAGCCGCGCCCGGCGCATAGGTCGAGGACGAGATACCGGGGCGGTCGGATAGGGCGTCGCCGAGGGTGCGGGGCTGGTTGCGCTGAATCTCGGAGCGGGTCACCACCGTGACGGGGGAAAAGCTGTCGCCGACGACCGGCAGCACGCCGGTGGGAAACCCACCCACGGCGGAAGGGCCGGGGGCGGGAAGGATCGGGCTCGCGGAGGTTACGCTGAGTTCGGAGAGCGTCGCCTCGGCCTGCTGGGCCGCTACGGGAGCGACCATCGCGCCAGATGTCAGGCCCGCGCCGGATAGCATCGTCCCGGCCAGCCAGATCCTTGATCGTCTCGTCCGCATCACGCCCCTCAAGAATTATGTTATAATGTTTCATCCGCGAGGGCGTCTATTTCCGCAAGGGGGGGAGGGCGCTGATGGACGGTTGGAGCCCCGCCTGTTGCCGAACTGCATCAACGGCAGATGCCGCTGCGACGAAGGCGGCGCTTGCGGGAGGCTCGGCGCAGGCAAACATCCTTGCTTGTGATCTCCCTCTCCCTCCTTGGCACCACCTTCCGAATGCTCGGCCTGCTTCTGCTCGCTCTGTTCCTTCTGCCGCTCGGCACCCATGCGCTGTGGTGGACGGCGCGGGGCGGCGGCGCAGCGGATTGGGCAGTGGCCGACTGGTCGAGCGCCGGGCTGTTGCGCCCGCCCAAAGCGAGCGATCCGGCCCTCGTCAGGGTCTATGCGGCGCGTGTCGGGCGCTGGCGCGGGATCTTTGCCCATCACAGCTGGATCGTGGTGAAACCGGCCGGTGCCGCCCGCTACACCCGCTACGACGTGGTCGGCTGGGGGATGCCGGTCCGCACGGATGGCTGGGCCGCAGACGGCCGCTGGTTCGGCAACGATCCGCAAACCATTCTCGCCCTCGACGGGGACGATGCCGCCCGCGCCATCCCGGCGATCCGCGCGGCCGTGGCCGACTACCCCTACCGGGCGCTCGGAACCTACCGGGCTTGGCCAGGCCCGAACTCGAACAGCTTCGCGGCGCATGTGCTGGCCCGCCTGCCGGAGCCGCAGGTCACTCTTCCGCCGACGGCGCTGGGGAAGGATTGGGCGCCTCCCGGACGCATCGTCGAGCGCACGCCGAGCGGCACCGGAATCAGGCTGACCGTCGGCGGCTATGCCGGTATCACTGTCGGCTGGGTCGAGGGGGTCGAGATCAACCTGCTCGGCCTCGTCGCAGGACTCGACCTGCGCCGCCCGGCGATCAAACTTCCCGGTTGGGGAAGAATCGGAGTGGCATTAGCCCGGATCGAACGATGACGTCCCTTCTTATTCGTGCCGCCGAACCCGACGATTCCGATGCGATCTGGTCCATCCTCGAGCCGGTGATCCGGGTGGGCGAGACCTATGCGCTTCCGCGTGACGGATCCCGCAAGGCCATGCTGGACTATTGGTTCGCCCCGGCAAACCAGGTCTTCGTCGCCGTGGACGAGGGCAGGGTGCTCGGTACCTTCATGCTCAAGGCGAACCAGCTGGGTGGTGGGGCCCATGTGGCTAATGCCGGTTTCATGACGCATCCCGACGCGGTCGGCCGCGGCATCGCCCGCGCCATGGGACGACACGCTATCGACGATGCCGCCCGGCAGGGCTTCCTGGCAATGCAGTTCAACTTCGTCGTCGCCAGCAATACCCGCGCGGTAGCCCTGTGGAAGAGCCTCGGCTTCTCGGAACTTGCGCGCCTGCCCGACGCGTTCCGGCATCCGACCCTCGGATTGGTCGATGCCCTGGTGATGCACCGGAAGCTCGGGACCGACGTCGAATCGTGAAGCGCTCGCGCGACCTTTGCGCTCGCGACGGAACCTCGGCTCGCCGGAAACCTTGTCGGGTGATTCCTGCAGCGAGCCTCATGCCAGATTCTTCCTTGCCACCCGACGCGACGCCACCCTTGCGCGTCACCGTCGATCTCAACCGTTGCCAAGCCTATGCTCAATGCTGCTACGCGGCGCCGGGGCATTTCGTGCTGCATGGGCGAGAGGCTTTGTTCTACGACCCCGCTCCCTCTTCCTCCGCCCGTCTCGCCATCGAGCGTGCTCGGGTGTCCTGCCCGGTCCAAGCGATCCGCGTCGAGGATCCGGAGCGACAGGGCCGATGAGGGGCATGGACGCCGAAAGGAAGAACACCGGGGGACATACGGTGGTGGTCGGCGCGTCCCTGGCGGGCCTGCGCGGGGCCGAGGCCCTGCGCCGCGCGGGCTTTGCCGGCCGCCTCACCCTTGTCGGCGATGAGCCGCATCGCCCCTACGACCGGCCGCCGCTCTCCAAATCCGCTCTTACGGGCGAGGTGGCGCCCGAAGCGACGGTCCTGCCGAACCTCCACGCCCTCAATGCCGATTGGCGGCTCGGCGTCGCCGCCACCGGTCTCGACAGGCAGGCGCGCGAGGTCCGCCTCGCCGACGGTACGACCTTGTCGTATGACCGGCTTCTCATCGCCACCGGTTCGCGCGCACGATCATGGCCGAACCCGACCGAGGCAGGCCTTGCCGGGGTCCATACCCTGCGCGGGCGCGACGATGCCGCCGCCCTGCGTCAGGCGCTCGCCGCCGGCCCCAAGCGCGTCCTCATCATCGGCGCGGGTTTCATCGGCTGCGAGGTCGCGGCATCCTGCCGGGCCCTCGACCGCGCCGTCACGCTGATCGATCCGGGGCCGGCGCCCCTCGCCCGGATTCTCGGGCAGCCGGTGGGCGAGATCGTCGCTGCCCTGCACCGAGCTCTCGGCGTCGACCTGCGCAGCCGGACCAAGGTCGCGCGGCTCGAAGGCAATGAGGCAGGCCGGGTGGTCCGGGCTATTCTCGAGGACGGCAATGTAGTCGAAACCGACCTCGTGGTGGTGGCGTTGGGCGCCGTGCGCAACACCGAATGGCTGAGCGGATCGGGACTCGATGCCGGGCCGGGCGGCGTCGTCTGCAACGAGACCGGCTACGCCCTCGACACCGAGGGGCGTCCTGACAGGGCCATCGCCGCGGCCGGCGACGTGGCGCGGTTCCCCCATCCGCTCTTTGACGGACGTCCCGTCGCCCTCGAACATTGGGGACACGCCGTGGCGCAGGGCGAGCACGCCGGGCGCCTTCTCGCGGGCGAAGCCAATGAGACGGACTATGCCGAGATGCCCGCCTTCTGGTCGTCCCAGGGCGGGATCACGATCAAGTCGGTCGGCCTCACCGAAGGGGCGGATTCCATGGTCTTCGCGCAGGGGAGCCCGAAGGAGGGCCGCTTCGTCGTCGTCTACGGCGCGAAAGGCCGCTGCATCGCAGCCGTGTCGTTCGATTCCGCCCGGTGGCTTCCCGCCTATGCCGAGCAGATCGCCGCCCGCGCACCATTCCCTCCCATCTGCGGCGGAACCGACGAACACAATCTGACGGTGCTGTCGCCGGGCTTTCCCGAGAAACGGACATCGCCATGAAGACCGGACAGCTGTTCGAGGCGGTCAAGGACGAGGCGAACCGGGCCGATCCCTATCCGCTCTATGCCCGACTGCGCGAGACGCCCGTCTCGCGCCAGGACGACGGCATCTATGTGGTCTCGACCCATACGGCGATCACGAGTCTCCTGCACGATCCGCGGATCAGTTCGGAGACCCTGCCGCCGAGCGAGCGCCCCCGGACCGGTAATCCGTTCTCGGACTGGATCGTCAACCCGGTCAAGGACCACCTCACCAACACCCATCGCCCCTTCATCTTCCGCGATCCGCCGGACCACGACAGGCTGCGGATGGCCGTGATAGGGCAATTCACCCATCAGCGCGTTCATGCCATGCGCGGGCGCTCGCATGACCTCGTGGCCGACCTCCTGGACAAGCAGAGCGATGCGACGAGCTTCGACCTCGTCTGCGACCTCGCCTATCCGCTTCCCGTCACGGTGATCTGCGAAATGCTCGGCGTGCCGCCGGAGGACGAGCCGCAATTCCACGGCTGGGCGACGCAGCTCGCCTCGGCCCTCGAACCGGACAACCTCGGCAACGAAGAGGCACGAGCGAAGAACATCACCACCTTCGACGAGATCTCCACCTACATGCGTGGCCTCATCAAGGAAAAGCGCCGACATCCGCAAGACGACATGCTGTCGGGCCTGAGTGCCGGTTCCGGGCCAGGCGGCGAACCGGGGATGGGCGAAGTCGACCTCATCGCCAGCGCCATCCTGCTGCTGGTGGCCGGGCACGAAACCACCGTGAACCTCATCGCCAACAGCACGCTGGCTCTGGTGCGCCACCCCGATATCCTCGCGCGGCTCGCCGGCGAGCCGGACCTCGCGCCGCGTCTGATCGAAGAGATGCTGCGCTACGACCCACCGGTGCATTTCCGGACAAGGCGGGCATTGAGCGCCATCGACATCGCCGGCACCACCATCCCGGAGGGCGCCGACATCGTCCTCCTCCTCGCCTCCGGAAATCGCGACCCGGCGGTGTTCCGCGATCCGGACCGGTTCGATCCGGATCGCCCCGATATCCGTCATTTCGGCTTCGGCGGCGGACTCCATTATTGCGCGGGCGCGCCGCTCGCCCGGTTCGAGGCCGAGGCGGCCCTGGTGGCGCTGGCGCAACGCCTCGTCCATCCGCGTCTGATCGACGATCCGCCTCCCTATCGCTCGGGCGCTGCCTTGCGCGGCCCCATGCATCTTCGGCTTGCCATCGATGGAGTGGCACCTCGGCGCTGAGGCCGCGAGCATGCGCGGGGGCGATTGAGGCCTTGCCGCCACACCGTGTCCGAAAAGCCAGAGCGATGCGCCTTTCCCCTCTCGGTCGTCCCGCATTGCCTTGCCGTCAGCGCAATTGGCGGTGACGCAGCGGTCTATTGCCGATGTCCCCGCCGGGAAGAGAGATCAATGCCGCGTCAGTTCCTGTCGACCGTTGCCCTCGTCGCCCTTGCCGCAGGCCTCGGCGCCTGCAGCTCGTCGCGCCTCGATGGGCCGAGCCGCGGCAGCCGTGCCGGTCTCGGTGCCCAGGCCGCTCTCGAGCCGGCCGCACCGGCCATGCCCGCCGGTCCGGTGACCTCTTCCCCCCTTGCTCCTCCACCAGGCGCCAGCGCCGCCCCTGTCGACGCCCCGCCTCCGGTAGGTACGGACGTGGCCGTCGCGCCCGCCCCGGTCGTTGCCGAGCCGGTCTATGTGCCGCCGCCGGCTCCGCCGGTCGTGTCGAGCGGTCGCTCCTCGGTGGTGGGAAGCTGGAACGCCAGGGACGCCACGGGCTCGACTTGCAAGGTCTCCCTGTCGAGCGCCCCCGCCCTCGACCTCTACAAGGCGAATGCGTCCGGTTGCGCCAACAAGGATCTGGCGAAGGTCACGGCCTGGGATTACCGCGACGGCGAAGTCTATCTCTACCAGCCAGGCGGCACCGTGACGGCCCGCCTGCGCCAGGGCGGCGGGGCGCTGGACGGAGCGCTCTCCAAGTCCGGCGCGTCGCTGGCATTGGCGCGGTAGGGCCTTATCCGGCACCTGACAGAGGCCGCCTGAAGCCCTGCGGACGCTCAGGTTTCAGGAGGCGGCCCGAGCCCCCTCAAGGCGTGACCCGTAGCCCCAGCAGCCAGGTATTGGCACTGAAGCTCGACCCAGCGGAACTGCTGTCGATCTGCTGGTAGATGTAGCTGCCGCGCAGGGAGAGCCAGCGGTTGAAGCGGTAGTCGAGCCGTGCGGTGGCTGAGAAACCACGCTCGGTGATGTTGACCCGGTCGTAGTCGCTGGCGAGGTAACCGCCGCCCAGCGTGATCGACAGGTTGCGCAGGAGGTCGTGCTGCACCTCCAGCGTCACCGCTTTGGTCAGGACGCCGCTCGATCCCGGGACGGCGGTTTCGATGATGCCGGTGGCCGCGTTGAGCCGCACCGTGGTGAGCGGGCTCGCCGTCCAGATCAGGGCCGCGTTGATGATCGGCGCGGTGAGGTCCTTCAGGCCCGGATCGACATAGGTCCGATGCTGGAGACCCGCCGAGACCTCACCGTTGACGAAACGGGTGAGCGCCACGCGCGCGCCGCCCGTGACCGTGATGCCATCGGAATTCCGGCGGATCCCGTTGGAATCCGTGCGCAGGTCATAGACGCGGGTATCGGCCAGGACGTCGAGGAAGGGCGAGATGACGGGCGAGATCTCGTAGGAGGCGCGCAGCCTCAGCCCGTACTGGTTCAGGTTGCGGTCGCTCTGGTTCAGGATCGCACCGTTGGAGAGCGTCGCGCTCTCGAATTCCGACCGGTCGATGAGGCCGCGGAGAGAGACCTGCAGCCGGTTGAACGTTTCGGTGACGCCGATCGTCGTGCCGTAGCTCGCCACGATCGGGCGGTTCGAGAGCGTGGCATTGATGTCGGGCGAGCCCGGCCGCTGCGTGTCGACGAGGAAGCGGGTCTCCACATCGACGGTGGTGCTGCGGTTGGCGTCGAGGCGCAGGCGAACGGTACCCGCGCCGTTGGGCCGGCTGGCGGCCTGGTTGTCAGGGAAGTCGAGATAGCCGCCGCGGAGTTCGCCCGCGAGTTCGTGCGAGGACCAGTCGCTGCGGAAGGCGAGTTCGCCCTCGGTGCGCAGGGCGAGCGACCCCTTGGCGCGGTTGGGCGTGATCTGGTCCGGATTGGTGTCGTAGCCCACGCTCTGCTGGAACACCGGCAGGAAGGTGAAGGTCCCGAGCTTGATGCCGAGGGGGGCATAGGCCTCGTCCACCACCAGCGGCCTGCGCAGGGCCGAGCCGAGGAAAGCACCCGGCGTGCTGATCCCGGCGAGCGGTAGCAGGGTAAGGGACGGCGCCAGGGGCGGGGCGGGTGACGGGGTCGGCAACGGCGCGCCGACGACGGCACTGCGGATCACCGGGGTCAGGCGCAGGTCCGGCGATGGCGTCCGCACGATGGAACGGACCGGCCGCGTCGTCGCCACGCCGAAACGACGAGGTGGGATCGCGCGCATGCGCAAGAGATCGGTGGGATTGCGGTTGTTGCCGGCGCTCGAAGCCACAGGCGGAACGGGCGAAGGGGAGCGCCGCCGGGCAGCGGTGCCGGCCGAACCATCGTCCGTCTGCGAAAAAGCGCCGTCGCTTGGGGAGGCGGCACCCGTCGATGCATCGCCGGACGCGCCGCTCCCACGCAGGGTCGGACCACCCGTGGTACCGGCACCCGTGGCGGAGGAGGGATTCGTGCTGCCGAAAGTCGGGGTAGCAAGCTGTGTCGCCGGGCGCGACTGGGCCTGCGCCTGCACCCCCGGCAAGGCGACGGCGGCCGTCAGGATCAGGCTACGAAGCCCCGTCCTGCGCCATCCTGCGGTCGGCCCTGCACGCATCCCGGACGACTGTCTCTCCGCGGCCCTGGCGTCGAACGTCTCGCGCGACAAGACCACTGCCCGGGATGTTTCACGGACGTCCCTTCGCGCATCCCGGACCGGCGCGATGGACGCGGCGGCCAAAGATCGCCCCAGAGGATCGCCCACGTCCAAGACGCACGGCCCTTACATCGGGACGGCTCCTCGCCGACCCCAACGTGGTAAAAGAACAGGGTTAGCGTTGTCTTAAGGACGGGGCGCCGAAGGGGCTAAAGTCGTTCACGCCCGTGATCGGCTCACGGCGCGAACGCTCCCGGCCATGAGGGCGAAAAGACCGACGATCCAGGGCGCTGCGCCCTGCTTCACCAGGTTACGGACGAGCCAGGCGCGGCGCGCTCCATGGCGTTCAGGACGTCGACCAGTGCGTCGGCCGCAGCGAAGGCAAGCCCGACCTGCCGGACACCATTCACCAATGCCGGGCGGCCGGTCTTGGTGTCGAACACTGTCCAAAGGTCGAGGCTCCGATCATCTGATCGGAGGTCGTAGGTGATACGGCAATCGATGAACATCTCTGTTCCATAGGAATCCCGGGTTAGGTCGAGCCCGTCGGTCCTGGGAACACTAGCATCCCGCCAATTGCTGCCATCCCCCATTTGGGGGATGAGGGACCTCCCGCTAGCAGCCGGGTCCCCGATAGGACGCTGTCCATCTGCAATGCCGTCGCCGCGGGGGTGTCTGGTTCGTATCAACCGAGCCGGTGATAGGCCTTGAACCAGCGCACGAAGGCCGGGATGCCGATTTCGATCGGCGTCGTCGGGGCATAGCCGAGGTCACGGGAGATGGCGCTGAGATCGGCATAGGTCTCCCTCACGTCGCCGGGCTGCATCGGCTCGGACCGACGGATCGCCGGACGCCCGCAAGCTTCCTCCAGCACGTCGATCATGCGCAGAAGCGGCACCGACGTGTTGTTGCCGATGTTGAAGAGCCGGTGCGGCGCATGACTGCCGCCCGCCTTCTCCGCGCCGTCATCGGGCGGCGGATTGTCGAGGCAGGCGAGGATGCCGGCGACGATATCATCGATATAGGTGAAATCCCGCCGCATCGCGCCGTCGTTGAACACGCGGATCGGCTCGCCCGCGAAGATGGCTTTGGCGAACAGCCACAAGGCCATGTCGGGCCGTCCCCACGGCCCGTAGACGGTGAAGAAGCGCAGGCCCGTCTGGGGCAGGCGATAAAGATGGGCGTAGGTCTCGCTCATCAACTCGTCCGCTTTCTTGGTGGCGGCATAGAGCGAGACCGGATGATCGACGCGGTCCTCGACCCGGAAGGGCAGGGAGGTATTGCCGCCATAGACCGAGGAGGACGAGGCATAGGCGAGATGCGCCACGCCCCGGTGACGCGCGAATTCCAGAATGTTGAGGTGACCGACCACGTTGGCCTGAATGTAGGCGCGCGGGTTCTCGATGGAGTAGCGCACCCCGGCCTGCGCGCCCAGATGGACGATCCTGTCGACCCCATGCCCGTCCAGCCCCCTGTCCAGGGCCTCGTGATCGGAGAAGTCGATGGGCAGGAAGCGGAACGCGTCGCCCCGGCGCGTCGCGATATCGGCGATCCGGTCACGCTTGAGTGCGACGGAATAATAATCATTGAGATTGTCGATTCCGATGACCGTCTCGCCACGCGCGAGCAAGTGATCGGCCACATGGTAACCGATGAAGCCCGCCGCTCCGGTCACGAGAATCGCCATTTCGGGTCGAGGCCTCATCGTGGTCCGAACCGCCTGCCGACGAGGCCGGCGGCGGTCCGGAAAGGGTCGTTCAGATTCGCTCGTAGAGTTCCTTGAGGCGGCCGCGATAGATCTCGGGGCTATACTTCGCCGCCTGAACCTTGCCCATCTCGGAGAGGCGCCCGCGCAGATCCGCATCCGAATCCACGGCGCGGATCGCGTCGGCGATGTCGCGTGCATCGTAGGGGTTGATCAGCAGCGCGGCATCACCGGCGACCTCCGGCGTCGAGCCCTCCTTGGAGGTGATGACCGGAGTGCCGAGCAGCATGCTCTCCAACACCGGCAGGCCGAAGCCTTCGTAGAGGGAGGGGAACACCACGCCTTTGGCGCCGCGGATGAGACTGACGAGAAGGGAGAACGGCGCGTAGTCGAACCGCCGGATGCGGTCGCGCTGGTAGGTCATGTTGTCGATCTGTTCGAGATACGAGTTCGTCGTCGGATTGATGAACTTGAACTCGACATCCGATTTCCAGGCCGCGCCGCCGACGATGACGAGAGGTGCCGAGACCTGGCTGGCGAGATAGGCTTCGACGAGGCGGCCGACATTCTTCTTGGGCTCGATGGCGCCAAAGAACAGGAAATAGCCCTTATAGGGCAAGCCGAACGCGCCCTCGATCTCGCGGCGGACCACCTCTTCGGGCTTCTCGGCGAACTTCTTCGGGATTTCCACCGACTGGTAAGTGTTGGTGATCCGGTGCTCGGGGCAGCCGAGCAAGTTGATGATGTCGCGGCGCGAGGTCTCGGACACGGTGACGATGTGATCGGCATCCTTCACGATACGCCGCATCAGGCGTAGGTAGCGCCGCTTGATGTCGCCGGTGGTGAAGGGCAGACGCAGGGGCACGAGGTCGTGCAGGGTGTAGATGTTTTTGGCGCCCGGAATCCGGATCGGCAGAGGATAGGTCCAGTGCATGATGTCGGGCGTACGCAGGCCGCTGACGCGCAGGGTGCGGTTGTAGGTCTTGAAATAGGCGAGCGCGACGTCAAACAGGTTCACGCTGTTCCAGATCTGGTCGAAATACGGCATCCGCGCTTCGAATGTCTTGCTGATGACGGTGCCGGTGATCGGCACTTTCACCGCACGCCGCCCCAGGGGCGAGGTGAGCTGGTCGCGAAGATAGCGCAGGATCACCAGCCATTGCGGCGGGACGCCCACCGCCGGATCGAAGAAGGAGATCTCGCGCAGGAGTGGATCGATGCCCGGCGATGCGCGGGTCCCGTAGAGGACGTCGGTCCGGTAGCCGAGCTCGTGCAACTCGTAGCTCAGGTTGCGGGCGTAGGTGGCGACTCCGGTCCCTTTCTCCAGGCCGAGATTGTACCCATCCAGCATCACACTTTTAGGCATTCCAGACTTCCTTGGATGGTTCTGCGATGGGTCGTTGGCGACTAGGATAGAGACTCGGACCAAATGAAAGATTTGGATCAAGTGCCGTCTTCGCGTCGGCGGCCCGGGTCCATAACGGAAGCATTCCGTTCCTGCTCCCCGGGCGGTGACGTCTCCGAAAGGGACGGAGTTCAGTTCTCCAAGATCGGCGCGTGGACTCGACGATATGACGCGTTCCGCGGAGCCGGAAGCCTAGAACTTGAGCGCTTTGAGCACCTTCGGCTCCACCGGCCAGGGCGTCGCATCGAACTCGACCGCCTTCGGCAGGGGGAAGGCCTCGAACAGGGCCTGGGGCGAGTAGGCCAAGGGACGCCATGTGGCCTTGATCCAGTCGAGGGCCTTGTCCCATTCGGGCTTGGCGCGCCGCTCCAGGCAGAAGGCGTTGAGGCGGGTCACACCGGCGCCGAGATAGAAATCCCGCACCCGGTGATCGACCTTCTCCTCATCGTCGTCGAGCTTGAGTTCACGGCCCTCGCCCTGGCCATAGGTGGCGAACCAGGCGCTCGGAATACCGTAGCATTCCGCGATCACGAGGCCGTGGAGCGAGGTGGAGAGGATGTGCCGGCAGGACACGATTTCCTCGACCTTGGCGCGCAGCGACGGGGCGTCACGGTCGGTGATCGTGTTGATGATCCGGATATCGCCCTTGCGCTCGGGGGGGATACCGTAGCGTGTCATCACGTCGAGGACGGTGGCGGCGGGATCCTGGGAGGAGAGCTCGGTCAGGTGGACGATGACGCCGATCTCATGGGTCTTCGCCACATGGTCCATGGGCCAGAACTTGGGCAGCAGGTAGACCGGATCGCCGTAGATCTCCGGCACCGTGATGCCCTGCGCCCTCAGTACGGCGCCGGTCTTGGGGCCGCGCACGGCATGGACGTGGAACTCGGTCCCCGCCGGGCGCTGATAGGGCGCCGGGTTCGGACTGCCCGGCCTGCGCTGGGCATCGAGACCGGTGCCCCACATGTGGACCGTCCCGTTGGTGATGGCATGGCCGATGGTTCCGACCGCGACGAGACGCTCGGAATTGCTGTCGAAGGCCGCATGCCGCACGACGCGCCCGGAGATGGCGGCGACCATGACGGCGCTCAGCGCGTCACCGAAATTGGCGTAGGGAAATTTCTGCGAACTGGCCGCCCAGGCCAGGGGGACCGAACCGGGCGGCAGGGTCGATTTAATGCGCTTCAGGAGAGCGACGGAGCTCTTTTTTTTTTCTAGCTTCGCCGCAGCATCTTCGCCAGCTGGCTCGGAGACAGTCTTTTCGGCCACAGCTCTCGCAGCGGCTTTGGGAGCGCCTTTGGGAGATTCGTCAGGAAATCGGGCGGCTGCCACTTTGGCACCTCCCGGAAATTCCTTGCGGTCCAGGCGGTTCAGCTCGCTGACATCGTGACGTAGTTTCAGGTCAGTCAGCGCCTTGTGCTCCCAGATCGTCTCGCCGGGCGCGGCGGAGATCGGGCTCAGATCGACAGGGAAGGCGTTGATCAGGGCATCGCCATCAAAGCTCTTCGGCGACCAGCTCTTGTCGATGGCCTTCATGATGGCGGGCCAGTCGCTCGGCTTGGGCCGCGGCTGGTTGTAGACATCGATCTTCGGCAGGCCGAGGCCGGTGTAAAGATCGACGATGCGCAGGTCGACATCCCCCTCGGGGGTGAGTTCCACCGATTGCAGCCCGTCTTTGCTCAGGCTCGGCGCGAAATACAGGCAGGGAATGCCGTAGGATTCCGCGATCACCATCCCGTGGAGGCTGGTGGAAACGATACGCTCGCAGGACAGGATCTCGTCGATCTTCGACTGAAGCGCGCCGACATGCAGTTCGGTGACGGTCGTGATGAGATGGACGTCGTCGGCGAGTTCGGCCGGAATTCTGAAGCGCGCGATCTCCTTGCGCGGCACCGCCTCCATCTCGCGATTTGCGAGCTCCGACAGGTGTAGGATGACACCGAGCTTGTAGCGCTTCTTGACGGTCGGCTTGTAGAAAAGCGGCAGCAGCCAGACTGGGTCACCGTAGGGAACGGCATGCGAGAGGGTCTTGGCCGAGAGGAGCGATTCTGAGACCGGCCCACGTGTGGCGGTCACGGTAAAGTGCGAATCCGCCGAAGGAACGAACGGCTTCTTTTCGTTCGCCGGCGCCGAGGGGTTGGCCCAGTTCGAGCAGCCCGTTCCCCAGAACCAGACCTCACCATTGGCGAAGCCGTGTCCGATCGTACCGACGCAGGACAGGCGAGGCGCGAAGGACTTCATCGGCGTTCTGCGGATCGGCTTGCCCGAGAGCAGCGCGATCATCACCGGGCTCAAGGCGTCGCCGAAGTTGAGATAGTTCATGTCCAGGGTCGAACCGGCCCAGGCCAGCGGAATCTCGCCTTTTCCACGCACGTACCGGGTGATGGATGTCGCCATAGATCACGTCCTCAATTCTTGGATTATCTAAACGAAAACGACGATCTCATCGTCACTGCACAACCTAGACCCACAACCATCAACACGATTGACGCTCTAGCTTTCGTCCCACGGCAATCAATATTTAGGAGCCAAACAAAGTCATATCGATGCTTAGGTGACTATAAACCCAGCAATCCAGCGCGACCAAAGATCTTATCCCGCCGACAGACAGCAAGGTCATCTCGCATTTGATTGCCTCGATCCCGAATCCATGGATCCTCTTCAAGTCATTGGTGCGCCTGATTAAGGCGGTTCCTGCGGGGTGTCCAGGGCAGGAGTTCACGTTAATGGGAAGGCAGCGAGGGAGCGACCAGCATCACGATGTCGTCTGAGAGACGCGCTGCCTGGCGGTGTCCTCCGGCGCCGGGGTCCCGTGGGACGGGGTGGGACGTTTGGCAGCCCGAGCGGTCTTGGCCTCCTCGTCCACACGGCGAAGGGCCGCCATGATCTGCCGGCCCGTATCAGTCCAGGTGGCGGGGCGATAGTTCCTGTCAATCTCGCGCTCCTTCTCTCGGAGCAACTCGGGATCGGTGGCATAGGCCTTGATCTTGTCGGCCCATTCCCTCGTCATATGGGGAGGGGCATAGTCGACGAAGTGCCGACCAACCTCGGGCAGGGACGTGGTCTTCGAGACGATGCCGAACTTACCAAAGCTCAGGGCCTCGGCCACCGGTAGCCCCCAACCCTCGTAGCGAGAGGGAAACACGAACATCTGGCAATTCTTGTAGAGGGTCCGCAGGGCCAGATCATCGACCTTTGCGAGGAAGTGGAGCTTCCGCGCCAGCAATGGCGTCCGCCTGATGATTGCACGCAGCATCATGCGCTTCCTGCGCTTGCTATGCCCGACGCAGACCAGGCCCGGGGCCGCCTCCTCATTGCCCTTGAAGGCCAATGACCAAGCCTTGATGGCGACCCGGTGATTCTTCCGCGGATGCACCGAAGAGACATAGAGGATGTAGGGCCCCTTCACCTTCAACGGCTTCGGTGGGGTGTTGTCACCGATCTGCGACACACCGAAATCGAGGGTCACGATCCGCCCGCAATCGAACCCCTGATAGGCGATCAAGGCTTCCGCGGTGGCGCGAGATGGCGTGAAGATCACGTCCGCCGTCTCGAGCACGAGATCAATCCAGCGCTTGAACGTCTCATGGGCTGAACGGAAGGTGAGCTTCGGCTGCTCGATCGGCAGCATGTCGTGGACCAGGATCGCCTTGCGGCAGGAGATGTTGGCGGATTTCAGCGCGCTGATGATGCCGGCATAATTCGAGCGCGACCAGCTCGCCCCGAGCATGACGAGCCACGGGGCAGAGCGGGGCACGGAACTGTCGGCAGCCGCCGCCGGCTGGTTCTTGAAGATGCGGACATAACTTAGCTCCTCCACCGCCTTGGCGACGAGGGAGCGCCCCTTGACGGTATTGGTCCGGCCATAGGCCTCGATGAGTTCCAACATCGGGGCACTGATGGGCGCGAGCCGCCGTTTGAAGGGGGTGATGCCGATGGGAGTGATGACGCAGTCGAGATCGTCCGCCTGTATCGCGCTGGTGATCTCATAGACGACGCGCTGGATCCCGGTGATCGGCAACCCTCTTTTGAAGAAGGACACCAGATCCGTGTAGTCCATCAGGATGTTTGCAGACTTCATCGAACGTGCAATGCGGTTCCGACGATGGAGATAGACCGCAGCATGACATGCCCCCGTCTCTGACTGCCCCCGGAGTCAGCGATCTTTGCCATCGTTAGGAAGGCCCCGTCCGCTCGAGAACATAGAAGCTCAGTGCGAGCACTACACGCCGAAAATATGACGGCCCCCGCACCGAGGGAGGCTACCGCATCGCACTACCCACGCATAGCCGGTCCGGCAGAACGAAGCGCCCATGGATGGCCGAGGCTGAACAGAATATGTTTGAAATGAGGAGACCGATCGGCCTCACACCCATACCTCGTTCGGCGTCACAATCGACCGAAGAGGAAATTGGCTCCCCGAGTAGGACTCGAACCTACGACAAAGCGATTAACAGTCGCTTGCTCTACCAACTGAGCTATCGGGGACCACGGCGGGGTCTCTACACACGGCTTTGGCGGGACGCAAGGCCTCTTCGCATATTTGTCGGCTTTGTTTACGGCCTCGCCTCCGTTTGGCCTCCTGTCGCGGAATCCCCGTTGCGGACGGGGCCCGGGCTCTGTAAGAGACCGGTCACCCCGGATCGACCGTCCGATCCGGAGGCGCCATTCCCTCATCGATGGGATGTGCGAGAGGCCTCGTGGCGGAGTGGTTACGCAGAGGACTGCAAATCCTTGCACCCCGGTTCGATTCCGGGCGAGGCCTCCAATTTCTTTCTCGATGGGTCACGGTGAGGCGAAGAAGGCCGGCAATGGCCGACCTTCCTCATCCCGTCGCTTCCGTCCACCCGAACGAACGCGTCACCGCCTTGCCCCAGGCGGCGTAGAGCCGGTTGCGCCGGTCCTCGTCCATTCGTGGGTGCCAGCGATGGTCGACGCCCCAATTGGCGACGAGGTCGCCCGTGCCGGCCCAGTAGCCCGTGGCGAGGCCTGCCGCGTATGCGGCGCCCAGTGCCGTGGTCTCGGTCACCTTCGGGCGCAGCACCGGCACCGCGAGGAGGTTCGCCTGGAACTGCATGAGGAGGTCATTGCGGACCATGCCGCCATCGGCCCGTAATTCCTTGATGGCGATCCCCGAATCCGTCTCCATCGCCTCGATGACCTCCCGGGTCTGGTAGGCGGTGGCCTCCAAAGCGGCGCGGGCGATGTGGCCCTTGTTGGCGTAGCGGGTGAGGCCCGCGATGATGCCGCGCGCACTCTCGCGCCAATGCGGCGCGTAGAGCCCGGAAAAGGCCGGCACGAAATACACGTCGCCATTGTCCTCCACGGTGCGGGCGAGGGGCTCGATCTCGGCACTGTCCCGAATGAGGCCGAGATTGTCGCGCAGCCATTGCACCAGGGCCCCCGTAATGGCGATGGACCCTTCCAGCGCATAGACCGGTGCCTGATCACCGAGCCGGTAGGCGAGGGTGGTGACGAGGCCGCAGGTGGAGGGTACCGGCGCCGTCCCGGTGTTCATCAGCACGAAGCAGCCGGTGCCGTAGGTGTTCTTGGCCTCGCCCGGAGAGAAGCAGGCCTGGCCGAACAAGGCCGCCTGCTGGTCCCCGAGGATGCCGGCGATGGGAACCCCGGGGAGGGCGCCGCGCGTCTCGCCATAGACCATGCTCGAGGAGACGATCTTCGGCAACATCACCGGGGGGATACCGAAGGCCGAGATCATGCCGGGATCCCAATCGAGGGTATCGAGAGCCATGAGCTGGGTTCGGCTGGCATTGGTCGCGTCGGTGACGTGCAGCCCGCCCGCGGGTCCGCCCGTGAGGTTCCAGACGAGCCAGCTATCGATGGTGCCGAACAGGACATCCCCGGCCTCCGCCGCCGCGCGGGCGCCGGACACCCGGTCGAGGAGCCATGCGAGTTTGAGGCCGGAGAAGTAGCTCGCCAAGGGTAGCCCCGTGACCGTCCGGAAGCGGTCCTTGCCGCCATCGCGCGCGAACTCGCTCACGAGCCCGTCCACTCGCGTATCCTGCCAGACCAGGGCGTTGTGAAGCGGGCGCCCGGTGGCGCGATCCCAGATCACCGTCGTCTCGCGCTGGTTGGTGATGCCGATGGAGACGAGGTCGGAAGCGATCAGCCCCGCCATCGCCAGGGCCTCGCGTATGACGATGCGGGTGTTGCGCCAGATCTCGTTCGCGTCGTGCTCTACATGGCCGGGGCAGGGATAGATCTGCTCGTGCTCACGCTGGGCCGACGCGACGATTGCGCCGCCGCGATCGAAGACGATGAAGCGCGTGCTGCTCGTGCCCTGATCGAGGGCACCGACATAACGGGTCATGGCCGCCTCCTATCCTTGGAGCGTGTCGTTTCTGTACGGCTCGCGAGGCCGGGCGCGAGTCCATCGGCTCTCAGGCTGCGCTGGCCTTGCCGGTCATATAGTCTTCGAGCCGGGCCTGTCCCTCGGGTGACAGATGCAGGCCGAGTTTCGAGCGGCGCCAGAGGATATCCTGCGCGCTGCGTGCCCATTCGCGATCGATCAGGTAATCCACCTCCGCCGCCGTGAGTCCCTCTCCGAAATCGGTGCCGAGATCGGCGAGGGTTCGGGCCGTGCCGAGTAGTTCGTCCGTGCGGGTGCCATAGGCACGGGCCAGGCGCCGCGCCATCATCGGCGGCAGGAAGGGCCGTCGCGCCATGAGATCGCCGACGAACCTCGTGATATCGGCATTCGGCATGTCGCCGCCTGGAAGAATCCCAGTGGCGGTCCAGGCGGGCTTCAACCCCGGTCGATAGGGGGCGAGCTTATCGATCGCGTGTTCGGCGAGGCGCCGGTAGGTGGTGATCTTGCCGCCATAGACCGAGAGCACGGGCAGGCGGCCATCGCGGTTCGAGACATCGAGGACGTAGTCGCGAGTGACCGAAGAGACATTCGTGGCGGCATCGTCGAAGAGCGGGCGCACGCCCGAGAAGCTCCACACCACGTCGTTGGGGCCGACCCGAGCCCGGAACGACCGGTTGATGCAGTCGCAGAGATAGCGGGTCTCGTCCTCGGAGATTCGGACCGGGCCCGGCTCCCCCCCATGGGGCACATCCGTGGTACCGATGAGGGTGAAGTCGCGCTCGTAGGGGATCGCGAAGACGATCCGCCCGTCCGGCTGTTGCAGGATATAGGCCTGCGCGCCATCATAGAGCCTCTTCACGACGATATGGCTACCCTTGACGAGCCTGACCGTCGCACGGCTTGCGAGGCCGAGCGTGCGCCCCAGGGTCTCACTGACCCAGGGACCAGCGGCGTTGACGACCATGCCCGCACGTATGGTCTCGCGGCGGCCGGATACGACGTCGCGGATCGTGGCGACCCAGGATGTCTCATCGCGATGGGCGGATTCGACGGCGGTGCGCGTCCGGATTTCGGCGCCGCGCTCGCGCGCATCCATGGCGTTGAGCACCACGAGGCGGCTATCCTCGACCCAGCAATCCGAATAAGCGAACCCGCGCGTCAGGCGCGGCTGCAACGGCGCGCCCAGATCCGTGCCTTGCAGGCGCAGGGAGGCCGAGCCGGGCAGGGTCTGCAGGCGGGCGAGGTGGTCGTAGAGAAACAGGCCGAGCCTCAGCATCCAGGCAGGGCGTAAGCCCTCGTCATGTGGCAGGACGAAGCGCAGCGGCCAGATGATGTGGGGAGCGAGCCGCAATAGGCGCTCGCGCTCGGCCAGCGCCTCCCGCACCAGTCGGAACTCGTAATGTTCGAGGTAGCGAAGACCGCCATGAATGAGCTTCGTCGAGGCGGACGAAGTGAACTCGGACAGATCGCCCTTCTCGCAGAGCAGCACCCCGAGGCCGCGCCCGGCCGCGTCGCGAGCGATACCCGCGCCGTTGATGCCGCCGCCGATGACGAGGAGATCGTATTCGCGCGCGCTCAACCCGTGACCTCCCTCGCCCTGCGGCGGGAGCGCTCTTGTCCGGCGGGGCTCATTCCACGCGGACCCTGTGACGTTCCTCGAACACTGACGGTCCCCGCCCGAAACGTCGCCGGAATGAATCGGGCCTCACGCTCTCTTCGCCAACCCCGGACAAGTATGGATGTTTCGGTGAGCTGACATTTACGCACGATATTCCCATCGGACGAATGGCCCCACGGCCGCAGCACATCCGGCCAGTCAGGAGCGGGGGCGCGCGTGCGTCGCGTCGGGAATGCGTGACATGGATGTCGGCGGGTTGCATCTCCCTCGGCAAGGCCGGTCTCGGCTGGGCGGGGAAGTCGACTCCGCCGCCCGCGAGACGCCGACCGTGGAAATACATCCTCGGTGATTTTGGCATCATCGGGGTGGTTGACCGGACGGGAGCGGTGGCTTATGCGAACAACCTCGTTCGGAGGCGCTCACGAAGCTTCCGGCCCAGATCGAAGAGCGGCGTTAAAAAACGCCTTGTCTTCAAAGGGTTCGTTGGGGGATAGTTTAACGGTAGAACAGTGGACTCTGACTCCTCTAGTCGAGGTTCGAATCCTCGTCCCCCAGCCACTGTCTCACCTAAGTCATTCCGATCATTGACCTCCTCGCGCAGTCGCCCTGCGGTGTGAGCCTGTTGCTACACACCGCTGCTACACAAGGCACCCAGCCAGGTGCCGAAGGAGCGGAGTGGCACCGATCGCGAATGTCGTCCTACGTGGACGAACCTTTCATTTCCGCCGACGTATACCGACAGGCCTGCGAGCGACCTTGTGCCTCACCGAGATGGTGCGCAGCCTCAGGACATCGGACGCGCGGACTGCCAAGCTGCGGGCAGGCATCGAACTGATCAAGGCGTTCAAGGCCCGCTAAAGGCGAATTCGAGCCCCGCGACAAGCTTCTCAATGCGAAGCGAGCATGCCTCGCATTGTACGGCGAACAGCCCGAGCGCGGCCACGAGGGCTGTTCGGGCGAGATGTAGCCAATCCACGCCGATGCTCTTCTCAAACGGCCAGCGCAAGCTCGTCATCTCGTCGGTCGTCGGGGATCTCACGGGCTTGGAGTTGGCTGTCGCAACCCGCGCCTGCGCAACCCGAGCCTGCCCGGCAATCGCCGATGACCACCCTTCCGCAACACGGCCGCCTGGGACGCGGCCATGCAGCGAGGTTCGCCTCTTCTTGAAGGCGGAGCGGAACCGCGTTGTCCGCACGGTACCGGACGGACACCGGACAGATCCGCCTGCGCCGGGCTCAGTCGTCCGGGTGCGGCCCGAGACTGGCCGAAGCGTCCCATGGCGAAGCTTCGATGCGCGGGTGAATCTCCGAAACGAGCCGGCCATCGAGCCGGGAGCCCGGAGATCAGACCCATGCTGCCCTCAATTCTCACCAAGCGCGTCCGCCCGCCGGATGGCACCGGAATCGTCCAGCCCGTTTCGCCGTTGTTCCTGGCGCTTCTCGCGCTACTCATTTCGATCTGCTCGGCCAGTGCCCTGCCGGCACCGTCGAGCGGCAGCCTGGTTCTGCGTGTGCCGGATGCCGCCTCGCCGGTCGAGGCGCCGCGTCTCAGCACCGATTTCAGCGTCACCATCAGCGGCCCGACCGCCCGCACAGTAGTGACCCAAGCCTTCCGCAACACCACCGGGTCCTGGGTGGAAGGCACCTACCTTTACCCGCTGCCGGAAGATTCGGCGGTCGATACGATGAGGCTCGTGATCGGCGACAAGGTGATCGTCGCCGAGATCCGCGAACGCGCGGTGGCCAAGCGCATCTACGAGGCGGCCAAGGCGGCCGGACAGAGCGCGGCCCTGACCGAGCAGGAGCGGCCGAATGTCTTCACCAACACCGTCGCCAATATCGGACCGGGCGAGACCGTGCTGGTGCAGATTGAGTACCAGCAGACGGTGGCCATGTCCGGGGGCACCCGCTCCCTGAGGCTGCCCCTGGTGGTGGCTCCTCGCTACAACCCGGCCCCGCCCGCACTGGATCTCGTCTCGGCGCGTGATGAGACGGCCTCCGACCCGGTGCCCGATCGCGATCGGATCACCGCGCCCGTCCTCGACCCCTCCCTGGCCGCCCCGGTCAATCCCGTCGGTATCACGGTGCGGCTCCAGGCCGGCTTTCCGCTCGGCATGGTGAGGAGCGCCACCCATCCTCTCCATGTCGACGAGACCGGCCCGGAATCCCGGCGCGTGACCCTGGCCGACGGCGTCGCCCCCGCCGACCGCGACTTCGAACTCACCTGGGAACCCGTGCCGAGCATGGAGCCGCGCCTCGGATTGTTCCGCGAGACGGTGGCCGGCCGCACCTACCTCCTCGCTACCGTAACCCCGCCGGACGCGAACGCGGCGCGGCGCCAGCCCCGTGACGTGGTCTTCGTCATCGACAATTCGGGCTCGATGTCCGGCGCATCGATGCGGCAGGCGAAGGCCGGGCTGCTCGCCGGCCTTGCCCGGCTCACGCCAAGCGATCGGTTCACCGTCATCCGCTTCGACCACACCATGAGCCAGCTCTTTCAGGAGCCGGTCCCGGCGAATTCCGAGAACCTGCGGGCGGCCGAGAGCTTCGTCGCCGGATTGGAAGCGAGCGGCGGCACCGAGATGCTTGCGCCCCTCCGTGCGGCCCTCGCCGACAGCCATCCGGAGGATCGGAGCCGCGTCCGCCAGATCGTCTTCCTCACGGATGGCGCCATCGGCGACGAGAACCGGATCTTCGCCGCGATCCACGACGGCCTCGGCCGGAGCCGGCTGTTCATGGTCGGGATCGGCTCGGCTCCGAACGGGCACCTGATGCGTCACGCCGCCGAGATCGGTCGGGGCAGCTACACCGCGATCCACACCGTCGACCAAGTGGCCGAGCGCACCCGCAGCCTCTATGCCAAGCTGGAGACCCCCGCCGTCACCGACCTTGCCGCGACGCTCTCGAACGGCGGTGACATCACCCCGAATCCGCTGCCCGACCTCTACCGTGGCGAGCCGGTGGTGCTCGCCGCCGACATCGCGGAGCCGATGGGCACCCTGACACTGACGGGCCGTATCGGCGAAGCGCCGTGGCAGACCAGCGTGTCCCTGGCCGACGCGGCCGAGGGGACGGGCATCTCGAAGGTCTGGGCACGCTCCAAGATCGCCGAGGCCGAAACCGCCCGCGTCACCGGGCGCGTAATGCCGAACCAGGCCGATGCCACGATCCTGCAGCTCGCCCTGGCGCATAAGCTGATGACCCGCCTGACGAGCCTCGTCGCCGTCGACGCGACCCCGCGCCGGCCGGCCGGTGCTCCCCTCGTGGCGACCGATCTGCCCCTGAACCTGCCGGCGGGCTGGGACTTCGCGAAAGTCTTCGGCGAGCGCGCCGCGCAGCCGCCGCAGGAGCGCCGCGCCGCTCTCATCCCGGCCCAGGCCATGGTTCCGGCCCAGGCGGTCCCGCTGCCCCAGACCGCGGCGGGCACCCGGGCGCAGATCCTCTTGGGTCTCGTCCTGCTGCTCGGCGGATTGCTCACCCTTCGCCGGGTGCGGAGCGTCCGATGCGCCGCATGACCGGGGGGAGGGTGCTCGCCACCCTCCTCATCCTCGCCGGCCTCGGCGTCCTGGTCGGAGCCGCCTGGATTCCCGCCAAGGCCGCGCTCGCGCAGGTGCTCCTGGAGCGTGCCTTCGCCCGAAGCCTCGCCGAGGGCCGCCCGGTGCGGCCCTGGCCATCGGCCGATACCGAGCCGGTGGCACGACTCACGGTGGCGGGACAGAGCTTCGTAGCCCTGCGCGGCGGCAGCGGACAGGCCCTGGCCTTCGGCCCCGGCCATCTCGACGGGACACCGGAGGCGGGCGAGCCGGGCACCGCCATCTTCGCGGCCCATCGCGATACGCAATTTGCGGTGCTCGCAGCGGTGAAGCCGGGCGATGTCGTCTCGGTGACCCGACGGGACGGGCGCACCATCCGTTTCCGGATCAGCGGCAGCCGGGTCGTGTCCTGGGACGCATCGGGCATCGATCCGGCCGCCCCGGGACGGAACATCGCCCTCGTGACCTGCTGGCCTCTGGATGGCCTGGTGCAGGGGCCGCTGCGCTTGGTCGTGGAGGCAGAGGCGGTGGACGGCGCGGATTGAGCCACTCCTCTTACCAAGCTGTGTCTTGCCAGCCTGTGCGGTTTCGTGCGGATCTCTGCAGAGACGAGCGACGAGCCGAGAGACCGTGCAAGAACCCGAGACCGAGCTGCCCGAGGGCCAGAGCCGCGCCATTGCCCAGGCCGTGCGCGAGGCGCTCGCCCGTCGCCGGATCTCCCGTCAAACGCTCGCCGATCTGGCTAGGATCAGCATCTCGACCCTGGAGAAGGCTCTGGCCGGCCGCCGGCCCTTCACGCTCGCCACCACCATCCGCCTGGAGGAAGCGCTCGGCCAGCGCCTGCGCAACGGCACCGAGCCCGTCAGCGCAGCACCGGAGACGCGGCACGCTCCTTCCGAACTCGGCTCCTATTCCCGGGAATCCGCCGCTTGGCTCGAAGGGCGCTATCTGACTCTGCGGCCATCCTTCGGCATGGCGGATGCGGTCTTCGCCTATCGCACCGAGATCGCGTGGGACGCGGCGAGCGCACGCCTTGCCTTCCGCGAGGCTGAGCGAAGCGATGCGCCTTTCGCCCAGACCGGCAGCGTCGCGGTGCCGAACCAGTCGGGCATGATCTATCTCCTGACCAATTGGCAGGGGCAGTGTCGCCTTGCCGTGCTCTGCCGGCCGACCATCCATGGCGAGATGTTCGGGCTGCTCACGACGCTGCATGCGGGACGCGGCACGCAGCTGACCCCGGCCGCGGCTCCGCTCGCGCTCATCCCCGAAGCTTCGGCCGGCCCGGAACTCAGCTACGGACGCGTGACGTCCGGCATGCCGGCCTATGCCGATTACCGCCGCCAACTCGGACGGGTGTTCGAGGAGGGCTACGGGGTACTGTTCGGCTGAGCCGACTCAAATCGGACCGTGTCAAATCCGGCTACCCTCGAAGAGCCGGGGATTGTGCGACGAGACCGTGCGGGCATTGCGCCGATGCCGGTCCAAGCCGCCGATCCGGGCTCCGGCGGATCGGACGGGCGACGTCTCTGCCGATCTCGTGTGGCGCTCAGGCGCTGAGGCTCCGCATCCAGCCGAGCAGCACCGGAATGCTATCTTGGCTACGGTGCGCGACCAGCCGCTCCTCCAGTGCCTCGCTCGGAAGGAATCCGAAGCGTCTGCGAAAGGCACGGCTGAAGGTCTTCTCGTCGGAGAAGCCCGTGGCGTAGGCCACCGACGAGATGCGCGGGCGGCCGCCCGCCGCGCCGAGGAGCTTCATCGCCCGCAGCAGGCGCCGCTCGCGGATGTAGCTGGCGACCCCGCCCTCATGCTCGAAGAGCCGGTAGAGCGTGGCCCGCGAGAGCCCGAACTGGGTGATCAGCGTGTCGATCCCGAGGGATTCCGAGGCCAGTTCCTGCTCGATGAACTGGCAGATGGCGATCTTGTTGAGCCGGTCGAGGGCCGGCGCCTGGTTCACGTCGGGCTGGAAACAGGCGGCGCAGAGATCGGCGGCCGCGCTCGACAGGTAGCGCAGCTGGTGCGCCTCGGCGGAGGCGGCGCTGGCCACCAGGCCGGACAGGTACGTGTAGGAGAGGTGCCGCACGGGGGCCGAGCGGTAATCGAGGGGTTGCCCGTGCAAATTCTCGATGGTGGCGATCTGGTCGCCGAGGAGCTTGCGCGGCAGCATCACGTTGGTGGCAGAGACCGGCCCGGCCTCGCTGACGATCGGCTGGGTGAGGTCGAAGACCACGAGCTGGGAAGCCTTGATCTCCACTGAGCGTCGGGCGGCGCCCATCCGGCTTTGGCCGGCGGTGTAGAACTGGATCAGGATGTGGTCGACGCCCTGCCGGGCGATGGTCCGGGCCGAGCGCTTCAGGCGCTGGGTCGGCGCGGTCACGGAGCCGATCAGGGCTTCCCCGAAATGATACGTGGTCAGGGCGATCGGCGAGGCCAGATCGGCATCCGACGCGAGCTCGGCCTCGAAGACCGGCGCAAGATGATTGCACCAGGACTGAGCCAGCAAAGCCGGATCGGTGGGAGCGATGAAACGGTCGCAGAGAATGCCCGTCATAAATCAAGGCCTTCAAAACGGTGAAGGCCCATGGTCGTCACGCCGCAGCACGGAACCTGATGTCTTATGGAATCTTCGCCCTGAGACAGATTTTCTAATGGCGACATCATCAACCGATACTCGAAAGAGAATTCATCTCGACCATGACTTTGTACAAACAGACCACATCCTAGCGATAGAGAAGTACTTACGTACAACATCACCAGCATAACATCATATTTTAATAAATCTTTAATTTACGAAGACTTGGATTTCAACGGGATCGGGTCGCGATGAACAGTCTTATCGGCCGATTGTGATCCGGCCTGCCGTCACGGTCATTTGAAACGGGCCGGCGACCAAGGCAAGCAGGCCATTCCGTATGGGGGCTCGATTATGAGACAAAAACGACTATGTTTGAGATACTAAGTAACCTAAAGACGCTTTGAGACACTATGCTACTTAGATGAGACGCATTGCCCCTCAATACAAACACAATTCGAGCATCAATTAAGATGTCGATAAGTGGATCACCCCCTGTCTGGGGCGTCGCCAACAGGGCGATGTCTCGATCAACAGGATCCACACGATGTCCAGCAGCATCACCCTCACCGCCGCAACGCGCCAAAACCTGCTTTCGCTCCAGGACACGGCAAACCTGCTCTCGACCACCCAGAGCCGGCTCTCCACCGGCAAGAAGGTGAACTCGGCGCTGGACAACCCCACGAACTTCTTCACGGCGCAGAGCCTGTCGGCGCGCTCCAGCGACATCAGCTCGCTGCTCGACGGCATCTCCAACGGCGTCCAGGCGATCCAGGCGGCGAGCCAGGGCATCACCTCGATCACCAAGCTCCTCGAAACCGCCAAGTCCACGGCCAGTCAGGCACTCGCCGACAAGACCGGCGGCAGCAGCGGCATCAGCGGCGGCGCTACGGAGCAGGCCGCCAAGGTGACGGCCACCTCGACCCTGGCCTCCCTCGGCACCACCGGCGCCACCGGCGAAACCACGTTCGACTTCTCCGGCCCGACCAAGGACGCCTCTCTCGAGATCACCCTGGGCGGCACCAAGTCGACCATCCGCATCGATTCCGCGACCCTCGCCTCGTCCGGCACCGACCTCTCCAAGGTCACGTCGGACCAGCTCCTCACCGCCATCAACGGCCAGATCGCCAACAACAGCGCGCTGGCCGGCAAGGTCACGGCCGGCACCAGCCCCGACGGCCGCATCACCTTCTCGACCACGACGACGGGAGCGTCCGCCAGCCTGACCGTGGCGGGTTCGGCCAATTCCACCATCGATATCGGCTACGGCAAGTCCTCCACCACGCCGACCTCCGCCACCGTCACCGCCAATGCCGAACTGGCCGTCGCCACGGATTTCTCCACCGGCAGCGCCTCCCTGGTGGTGAGCGACGGCAACACCTCGGTCCAGGTGCAGCTCGACAAGAACTCGGCCACCGACGAGCTCGGCGGCACGCTCGGCGCCTCGGCCACGCGGGAGGATGTCGCGAAGGCCATCAACAAGCAGCTCAAGGATAGCGGCTCCACCGCCACGGTCGAACTCTCCAGCACCAACAGCCTCGTGTTCAAGTCGGCCGATGTCGGCCCCGACGCGCAGATCTCCGTGATCGGCGGCATCGACACCACGGGCGGCAACGGCGCAGCCGGCATCGGCTTCAGCACCTTCACGGCGAGCACGCCGGTCGCGGGCAATCCCGCGGCGGCGGATTCCACGACGGCGGCAGTGGGCGAGTATACGGCGCCGGCCCTGGTCAACGGTGGCGGTACCGCGAGCAGCACGGCGACCTCTGCGGTCGCTCTGCCGGCGACCTTGACGCTCGAGGCGGGCCAGAAGTCCGTCTTCACGGTTGCCGGCAATACGGTCAGCATCGATGCGGCGTCGCTGAGGACGAATGGCACGGCGCTCGGCTCGGCGCCGCCACTCGCGAACGTTGTCGATGCCATCAACCAGCAACTTGCGGGCACAGGTGCCGGCATCACGGCAAGCACTACCACTGACGGCAACCTCGTTTTCACGACCGATGCTGACGCCTCGGCTGATATTGTCATCGAGACGTCCGGCACAGGACTGACCGATCAGCTTGGCCTGTTCACCAAAACCAAGGCTACAGCGAAGCTCGCCACGACGTTGGGCGACAACATCGACCTGACCGGCAAGAGTGCGACCTTCACAGTCACCGGTGGCGGCACCGTCACTCTCGACGCGACGAAGACCGACAATTCCGGTCAAGCCATCGGCAATAACCCGAACCAGAAATCGGTTGTCGAGGCGATCAACAAGCAGCTGACCGGCGGCTACTCGGCCTACATCGACTCCGCCGACAAGCTGACGATCGTCGGCCCCAACTCGGCGACCGCCGCGCCTGTCATCACCGCGGCCTCCGACACGATCGGCCTCGGCCTCGGCACCGCCAACACGCTGACGGCCACCAACGCCGCGACCACGCCGTCCGCCAGCACGGGAGCGAAGGTGACGGCGGCCGGTACGGCAGTCTCTGGAGTAACAGGAACGGATGGTGACCCCTTTGCCCTGACCACGACCGCGAACACGTTCTCGATCGGCGATGGCACCACGACGGTCGAGATCTCGATCGCTTCCGACACGGCGAAGGTCGGCGGTGGGACACTCGGCACAACGCCGAGCCAGAATGACATCAAGGCCGCCATCCAGGCGCAGCTCGACGCGGCCGGCGTCAACGTCACCGCCGCGTTCAATGCCAACAAACTGGAATTTACCTCGAAGGGGGTCGGCACCAGCGGCACCGTCACGCTGACGCGCGGTGTCGACGGCACGGGTGCTGCGGGGCTCGGCATCGGCTCGGCGGTTGCCGGCGAGGAGCCCGTGACCGCGACCGGCCTCACGGCCGGGTCCATCGACCTCTCCGGCGGCAAGTCGAGCGCCTTCACCATCCATGACGGCATCATCACCACCCCCGCCACCCCCGCCAAGGCCATCACAGTCTCGTCGACCAGCCTCGACAAGGATGGAAATGCCATCGGCGAATCGGCCACGCAGGCCAAGGTCGCCGAAGCCATCCAGGTCCAGCTCGACCAGGGCGGCATCAAGGCCACCGTCTCCTTCGTGGACGACAAGCTCCAAGTGAAGTCGAACGCCGTCGGCACCGGCGCCGCCGCACCGACCCTGACCGCGACCCGCGACACCGCCGGCCTCGGCCTCGGCACCACCACCACCGCCAGCAGCACCCCCACCGCGGGCGGAGGCACCGCCGCCACCGGCGTCACCGCCTCCGGCACCGAGGCGACGGACGGCTCGTCCAAGGCCTCCATCGTCGGCACCGAGCAGACCGTGACCAAGGATTTCAGCGGCACGAAGGACGCGTCCTTCACCCTGAAGCTCGGCACCGGCCCGCTCAAGCTGATCACGCTCAACAACACGAACCTCGGCACTTCGGCCGCCACCAGCCAGACCGCCATCGCCAAGGCGATCAACGACCAGATCAACGCCGATACCGGTCTCGCCGGTAAGGTCGAGGCGAGCTACGTCAACAGCAAGCTCGTCATCTCGACGAAGTCCTCCGGCTCCGACCAGAAGCTGACCATCCAGGCAGCCCAGGTCACGACCGGCGGTACCGCAGGTGTCGATATCGGCTTCGGCGTTTCCGGATCGGGTGCCACCTCCCAGACGGGGTCGGGCACGGATGTGGGCGGCAGCAAGGGCACCAGTTCGGTGCGCTCGGCCCTGGCGCAGCAGTTCAACCTGATCCTCGAGAAGATCACCCAGCAGGCCCAGGATTCCGGCTATAACGGCGTCAACCTGCTGTTCCGCAACAGCAACAGCGCCGCCGACAACACCCTGCACATCGCCTTCAACGAGAAGAACACCTCGGCGCTGGACATCCAGGGCGTGAAGTTCGATGCCGCCGGCCTCGGCCTCGACGCCGTCGAGGGCGGGTTCCAGTCGGACACTGATATCAACGCCGCCATCGAGCAGCTGTCCGAAGCCACGATCCAGCTGCGGACCCAGTCCTCGACCTTCGGCGCCAACCTGTCGATCGTGCAGAACCGTCAGGACTTCTCGAAGAACCTGATCAACATCCTCGACACCGGCGCCGCCAACCTTGTGAACGCGGACCTCAACGAGGAGGCCGCCAACTCACAGGCGCTGTCGACCCGCAACTCCATCGCCACCTCGGCTCTCTCGCTCGCCAACACGGCGCAGCAGGGCATCCTCCAGCTCCTCCGCTAAGCGCGCGCACTTACGGGGACCGGCGGCCAGCGCCGGTCCCCGCCCCATCCGACGATCGATCCAGGCCCGTTTCCAGAAGGGATTCACCGCCATGGCCCTGCGCCTCGACCTCAAGCCCTACGAGGGTTTCCTCATCAACGGCGCGCTCATCCGCAACGGATCGCGGCGCTCCGACTTCCTCATCGAGACCCACTGCAAGTTCCTGCGCGAATCCGAGGTCATCAAGGAGAGCGAGGCCGACACGCCCGCGAAGATGCTCTGCGTCACCTTGCAGATCCTCTACCTCGCCGACGATCCGGCCGAGGCCGAGGATCTCTTCGCCCGCCAGGCCACCGAGATCATGCGGACGAGCCCGTCGCTCGCCCCCCACCTGCTCGCGATCCACGACGCGATCGCGGACCGCCGCCACCACGGAGCGATCAAGCTGGGCCGCGCCCTCGTGGTCGCCGAGCGGAGCCTTTCCGAGGCCGCGTGATCGATAAGGGCGCCGCGTGGCAGGCTCCCTCCCGCCGGTCGCCACGGCACAACCTCGCCCTTGTAGCGCGGCGGCCCGATGCAGGAGATCCCGGAACGGTGCATCGACCCGACCGGGCTCCGCGACGTGTGGCGATACCCGGCGAGGCTACTTCATGGAGCCTCGTTAAATTGGCCTATGAGCGAGGTTGACGCTGTCCTCCACCGAAGCGCCGGCGCGGCGCAGGCCCGCACCGGGCCAGAGCCCTGCTGATATCGCCCCTTCGCTGATCCCCACCCATCGATGGGACGAGAGAGCCGGATCGCCGATTGGGAGCCATCTCCTGCCCCGCCCCGCCACCATCCGCCCCATGCCCGTTTTGACCGATTCGAGCGCTCTGGCACGCGCCGTGCTTTGTGGTTTTTGACCACTTTGACGGATACGTGGCTTTGGGAGTTTCGGGATGGCCGACGGGATGGATCGCAGGCGGTTTCTGCAAGGCAGTGCGGCACTGGCCGGTGTCAGCCAGATCAATCCGGACTTCCTGATCTCCTCCGCTTTCGCGCAAGGGGGAAAGCCGCTGGTGTTCCTGTCCGCCGAGAACATCACCGGCAACTGGGATCCGACCGCTCACACCACGCTCTCGCAGAAGAACATCGAGGGATTCGTGATGGGCTTCCTCACCCGCACGCCGATGACGCTCGATGACCCGAGCAAGGTGGTCTACGAGCTCGCCACCGATATCCAGCTGATCGAGCCCACCCGCCTGCAGATCAAGCTGCGCAAGGGCATCCACTTCCACGACGGCAAACCGTTCAAGGCCGAGGACGTCAAGGCCACCTTGGAATACGGCTCGGGCAAGGACCGGCCGGCGCAATGGTATCCCGGCCCGACCGACACGCTGACCATCACGACGCCCGACGACGAGACCGTCATCGTCGACACGTCGAAGGGCGGCTATCCCGCCCATCTCTTCATCTTCCTGGCGTCGTTCCTGCCGATCATGTCGGCCAAGGACATCGCGGAAGGCCCGGGCGGCGCCCTGACCCGCCGGCTCAACGGCACGGGTCCGTTCCGCTTCGTCGAACAGCGCGGCAACAGCACCGTCCTCGCCGCCTTCGACGGCTACTTCAAGGGCAAGCCGGCGATCCCGGGCATCGACTTCACCTTCACCGGCGACTCGACCACCCGGATGCTCTCGCTGATGAACGGGCAGGCCTCGATCGTCGAACGGCTCGAGCCCGAGCAGGTCGAGACCGTGAAGGCCAACCCGAAGATCGCGATCAATCAGGTCGTCTCCGTCGAGAACAAGTATCTCTGGTTCCGCTGCTCCAAACCGCCCTTCAACGACGTGCGCATCCGGATGGCGGCCTGCCACTCCATCGACCGGGCGATGATCGTCGAGCTTCTGGGGGCGGCCGGCCACGCATCCGCGAACTACGTCTCGCCCGTGAAATTCGGCTACGTCGATCTCGAGAACTATCCGGCCTACGACCCCGCCAAGGCGCAGGCGCTGCTGGCCGAGGCCGGCTTCCCGAAGGGGAAGGGGCTGCCGCCGCTCGAATACATCACGTCGGTGGGTTTCTACCCGAAGACCAAGGAATACGGCGAGGTCATCACCGCGATGCTCAACGAGCAGGGGTTCCCGGTGAGCCTCACCGTCCTGGAACCGGCGGCATGGAACGAGCGCCTCTACCATCGCCCCGGCGGCGGCCCGGGCCACATGGTCGATTGCGGCTGGTCCACGGGCTCGCCGGAGCCGGATCTGGTGCTGCGCACCCATTTCCACTCGTCCTCGCACCGGATCACCGGCATCGAGGACGCCGCGATCGACGCGAGCCTCGACAAGGAGCGGGCCGCGCCCACGCTGGAAGCACGCAAGGCAATCCTTCAGGACGAGACCATGCCGCTCCTCGCGGCGAAAGTGCCGGCTTTGTCGCTGTTCACCTCCGTGATGATCCACGCGATGCAGAAGGAGTTGCAGGGTCTCTATGTCTATCCCGACGGCTCCATCGACGCCTCCAAGACGGTCTGAGCAACCAGCCCGATCCCATGCGCGTCGGGCGCGCGACACGGTCCGCTCCGGCGGGAGCCGTGTCGCGCCCTGCCGAACCCGTCACCGGACCTGCACCCGATGTTCGTTCTCAGTTTCCTCGCCCGGCGCCTCGCGCAGGGTGCGGTCATCATCTTCCTGGTCTCGCTGCTGATCTTCACGCTGCTTCGGGTCGTGCCGGGCGATCCCGTGCGGCTCATGGCCGGCGGCATGGCGCCCGAAGCCCTGATCGAGCAGATCGCCACCCAGATGGGTCTGCGCGATCCCATCCCGGTCCAGTTCGGACGCTACATGGTGCGCGTCGTCCAGGGCGATCTCGGCCAGAGCTTTGTGCGGCCGGCCAACGGCGCGTCGACCGGCGGCGCGACCTTCAACGACACCACCCGCGGCGAGCGTGCGAAGGTCCTGGACCTCATTTTCGATGCCCTGCCGATGACCCTGCAACTGGCGGCATTGGCCCTGCTCTTCGCCCTCGTTTTCTCCAGCCTGCTCGGAATCGCGGCGGGCCTGCACCCGGGCGGCATCGCCGATAAGCTGGCTTTCACCGTCTCGTCGGTCTTCGTCTCGCTGCCGAATTTCTGGCTCGGCATCGTCCTGGCGCTGCTCCTGTCGGTGAAGCTCGGCTGGCTGCCGGCGATCGGCTATGGCGGCTTCTCCTACACCGTGCTGCCGGCCCTGGTGCTCGCGGTGGAACTGTCGCCGGTGCTGATCCGGACTTTGTCGGGGGCCGTCGCCGCGCAGATGAGCGAATCCTACGTCGCCGTCGGCCATGTCCGCGGATTGTCGCCGAGCCGGATCGTCGCCGCCCATGCCCTGCGCAACGCCTCCGTCCCGTTGCTCAACCTGCTCGGCGTGCAGTTCTCCAGCCTGCTCGGCGGCGTGATCATCGTCGAATACATCTTCGATTATCCCGGTCTGGGGCTGCTCACCATCAATGCGGTGCTGCAGCGCGACTTCCCGCTGATCCAGGGCATCGCGATCGTCACCAGCGCGATCTTCGTCCTCATCAACATCCTTGTCGATCTCGCCGCCACCTCCATCGATCCGAGGCTCGAATACTGATGAGCGCCCTCGACGCCACCCTGGTCGCCCAGCCATTGCGGGTCGACGTCGCCGCCTCCCGCTCGATCGGCCGGCGCATCCTCTCGCATGCCGGCCGCTCCACCGAGTTCCGCATCGGCTTCGCGCTGTTCACGCTCCTCGCCCTCGCCGCTGCCTTCTACCCCGAGCTCAGCGGCATCGATCCCTTGAAGATGAACGTGCGCGCGCGCCTGCTGCCGCCGCTGTTCGTCGGTGAGACCTGGAGCTGGGCCCACCCGCTCGGCACCGACCAGATCGGCCGCGACATGCTGGTGCGCAGCCTCGTCGGCCTGCGCTACTCCTTCCTGATCGGCGTTGCCTCGGTCGCCGTCACTCTCCTGATCGGTTGTGCCCTCGGCACGATCGCGGGTTATTTCGGCGGTCGCACGGATACGGTGGTGATGCGCATCACCGACGCGCAACTCTCGATCCCGATGATCATCCTGGCCATCGCGGTGCTCGGTGTCTCGCGTCCGACGATCCCGGCAATCATCCTGGTACTCGGTCTGTCGAACTGGCCGGTCTATGCCCGGGTGATGCGCTCGATGGTCATGGCCGAGCGGGGCCGTGAATACGTGCGGGCCGCGCAGGTCTCCGGGGCGACGCACCCGCGCATCATCCTCACCCTGCTGGTGCCCCTGCTGGTGCCGCCGCTGCTCTTCACCTCGGTGCTCGACGTCGCCCGGATGATGATCTTCGAGTCGACGCTCGGATTCCTCGGTCTCGGCGTGCAACCGCCGACACCGACCTTCGGCAACATCATCGCCGATGGCCGCAAGTACCTCCTCAATGCCTGGTGGATCGCCACCATGCCGGGAGTCTTCCTGTGCCTGACGCTGACCAGCATCAACCTGATCGGCGCCGCCTTCGAGCGCGCGCGCAACACGATTCACGGAGGCGCCTGATGGGCCCCGTCCTCTCCGTCCGCGATCTGCGGATCGACCTGAACCTTCCGGGTCGCGAGCGCCGTATCCTCGACGGCATCTCGTTCGACGTCGCGCCGCGTGAGATCGTCGGCGTGGTCGGCGCTTCCGGCGCCGGCAAGACGGTGCTGTCCCGGGCGGTGGTCAACTGGATCGCCCCGCCCCTGGTCATCGGCGGCGGCGAGGTTCGGTTCCGCGACCGCAACCTTCTCACGCTGCCCGCGCGCGAGATGCGGCGGCTACGCCGCGACATCGCCTATGTCGGCGCCAATCCCATGGGTGCCCTCGATCCGACCCTCCCGGTCGGGCGCCAGATCGTGGAGAAGATCCGGGCGGTGGCGCCGGAGGTGAATGCGGCCGAAGCACAGGACCGCGTGATCGCGATGCTCGACGCGGTGCGCATTCCCTCGGCGAGCGCGCGCTTTCACGATTACCCGTCGCAATTCTCCGGCGGAATGATGCAGCGGGCCCTGATCGTCGACGCCATGATCTCGAACCCGGCGCTTCTGGTCGCCGACAACGTGACCCAGCCCCTCGACGTCACCGTCGCCGCCCAGGTGATCCGCCTGATGCGCGAGCTGACCGAGGGGTTCGACACCGCGATCCTGTTCGTCTCGTCCTCGCTCCCCGTCGCCCGCGAGGCGGCGAGCCGTATCCTCGTCATCGATGAGGGCAGGCTGGTGGAGGAGCAGCCGACCGAAGCGCTGATCGCCGCGCCCCGCCATCCCTATACCCGCGAACTCGTGGCGCAGATCCCCGCGATCTGGAGCGCGCGGCCGACGGTGCCGGCCATCCCGCGGAAGGCCGCAATGCCGGGCTCCGCCATCGTCAGCCTGCGGGACGTGTCGCAGACCTACCGGGTGAAGAAGCGCGGCAGCTTTGCCGGGACGAGCGCGCTGCGCGCGGTTCGCCATGTCACCTTCGACATCCACAAGGGCGACAGCTTCGCGGTGGTCGGCGAATCCGGCTGCGGCAAGTCCACCCTGATGCGCCTGCTCAGCCGCCTGGAACGGCCCAGCAGCGGCGAGGTCCTGTGTGAGGGGAGGGACATTGCAGGGCTTTCCGGGTCCGAGCTTCTCGCCTTCCGGCGCAAGCTTCAGCTCGTGCTCCAGGATCCGTTCGACTCGCTGCCTCCGCGCACGGGCATCGGTGCGATGCTCGAAGCGCCCCTGCGCACTCATGGCTGGCGCGACGCCCGGCGTATCCGCGACAAGGTACGGGACGTCATGAACGATGTGGGGTTGCCCGTCTCGCTCTACGACCAGTTGCCGCTCGGGCTTTCCGCCGGGCAGCGCCAGCGCATCAACGTCGCCCGCGCCATGGTGCTCGACCCGGAGATCCTGCTCATGGACGAGACCCTCTCGGCCCTCGACCAGACGGAACAGTTCAAATTGCTGGCCTTGTTCGACACGCTCCAGCGCGCGCACGGCCTCACCTACATCTACATCAGCCACGACCTCGCCATGGTGCGCAAAGCCTGCAACCGTATCGCCGTGATGTATCTCGGCGAGGTCGTGGAACTCGCCGATAACGAGCGCCTCTTCTTCGATCCTGGCCATCCCTATACGCGGACCCTGCTGTCGGCGATGCCGACCCTGGAGGAGCGGCGCTACCGGCCGGAGGATTGTCTCCTCGAGGGCGAGCCCCCGAGCCCGATCGACCTGCCGACCGGCTGCTCGTTCCGGTCACGCTGCCCGCAGGCATTCGAGACCTGCGTGACCCTGAGCCCGCACCTCGGCGTGCGCGGATCGCGCGATCTCGCCGCCTGCCATCTCGAGACGGATCCCGCCCCGAACCGTGTCGCCGGACTCGTCTGATGCACGGCTTGTTCCTTCGGCGGGTCCATCTCCCGGTCGGCGTCGGGACCGGGGCACATGGCCCCGGATCGGCGGCAAAGGAGGGAATGCCTGCGATGGGGATCACCGGGCGTCGCCTCGATCTCGTCCTCGATGCGCTCGAACGCGACGGGCGGGTGACCGTGAAAGACCTCGCGACCCGGCTCGCCATCAGCACCGAGACCGTGCGGCGCGACCTGCGCGACCTCGAACTGCGTGGCCATGCGCGGCGGGTCTATGGCGGGGCCGTCCTCGACCGGAGAGAGAGCGACAGGCCCTTCGATGAACGTGTCCGGGTCGCCGCCCGGGAGAAGGCGCGGATCGCAGAGGCCGCCCTGCCACTCGTCGAGGACGGCATGACCGTCTTCATCGATGCGGGCACCACGACACTGGCCTTCGCTCGCAAGTTGCTGGGCCGGCGCATCCGGGTCCACACCAACTCCATCGACATCGCAGCGCTTCTGGCGGGCGATCCCCAGGCGCAGGTCACCGTGCTGGGCGGAGACATGAAGCCGGACTACAGGGCCCTGTTCGGCCATCGCACGAACACCGTCCTGCGCGAGCACATCTACGACGTGGCGATCATGGGCATCGTCACCGTGCATCACGCGCTCGGGTTCATGGATCTGGGCGAGGACGAGGCGGTCCTGCGCCGTTTCGCCGTGGAGCGCACGCGCCACTCCGTCATCCTGGCCGATTCCTCCAAGTTCGGCCGGCTTGGCACGATCCGCACCTTCGGCCTCGACACCCTCGTCACCAACGCCCCTCTCACGCGCGATATCGCGCGGGCCTTTCAGCGCACACAAGTGGATGTGATCCATGCCTGAGACGACCTCACCCTCTTCCGTACGGATCGACCCCGCGCGCCTCCAGGCCATGATGGAGGCCGTCTCCGTTTTCGGCGGCGGAGCGGGCGGCTCCATGACCCGCCTGACCCTCTCGCCCGAAGACGGACAGGCGCGCGACTGGCTCGCCACGTGGTTCCGCGAGAACGGCTTCGCGGAAAAGGTCGATCCTATCGGCAATCAGTTCGGGCGCCTCGATCTGGCCGGCGCCAACGCCCCCGTGGTGATGGTCGGTTCCCATATCGACAGCCAGCCCAATGGCGGCCGTTTCGACGGCGCACTCGGTGTGATCTCCGCCTGCGAGGCCATCCTGGCGGTCCGCGAGAGTCTGGAAAAGAGCGGCGGCCGGTCCGCCTGCAACTTCGTGGCTGCCAACTGGACCAACGAGGAAGGGGCTCGCTTCCAGCCGAGCCTCCTCGGCAGCAGCGTCTTCACGGGGGCGGCGGACCTGGCCTGGGCCCTCGGCCGGCGGGACGGGGCGGGGATCTCGGTCGGCGAAGCTTTGGAGAGCATCGGCTATGCCGGGACCGATACCGTCCCGATTCCAGACGCCTATCTCGAGTTGCACATCGAAGGCGAGTCGGTCCTCGAGCGGGAAGGGCTGCGGTTCGGTGCCTTCACGCGGTTCTGGGGAGCCGTGAAGTATCGCCTCGCCTTCCTCGGGCGGCAGGCCCATACCGGGCCGACCCCGATGGCGGCGCGCCACGACGCTCTCCTGGCCGGGGCCTATGTCATCACCGATCTCAAGGCGCTGGCCGGGGAATTCGGGCTCGACCTGCACACCTCCGTCGGCCGGATGGAGGTGTATCCGAACTCGCCCAACACCGTTCCGAGCGAGGCCGTGCTGTTCATCGAGCTCCGTTCCGGATCGCAGGCGATCCTGGCCGAGGCGGAGACGCGGCTGCTGGCGAGCATCGAGGCGGCGGCGGCACGGGCCGAAGTCGGGCATGAGATCCGCTCCATCGACCGCCGCGCGGCCGGACGGATGTCGCCCGGTCTCGTCCACCTCGCCGAGCGCGCGAGCGACGCCAACGGCGCCCCGGCCCGATCCCTCGACACGATCGGCGGCCATGATGCGATCAGCCTCGCGGCGGTGTGTCCCTCCATCGTGCTGGCCGTCCCCAGTGTCGGCGGCGTGATCCACCACCCGACCGAGTTCACCACGCCGGAGGATCATGCCTTCGGCACGCAGGTCCTGGCGGATATGCTCCTTATCCTGGCCAACGAGGGCCTGTCGGTCCTCGAAGTGGAGAAGGAGCGCCGGTGAAAGCGCTCGGCATGCCGGCGGATACGCAGGAACGCCTTGCCGAAGCGGCCCTTGCCGCCGCGCCCATGCTGGCGGGGAGGGCGGTCCATTATCGGGAGGCTGTGCCAGGGGTCGCCTCGCCGTCCTATCACGGCGTCGAATCGACCTCGTACCTCGTCGGCGAGGCCGCGGATGCGGCACCTCGCTACTTCCTGAAGGTGGGGGAGCGCGCGGCCGCGGCCTTGCTCGATCCCTCCGCTGCCTTTCGGGCAGCGCAACGGATCGCCTCCCTGGGTCTTGCGCCTCGCCCCCTCCACTTGGCCGAGGCGGAGGGCGCGATCCTGTTCGAGTCTCTCGGCCCCGAATGGCGTCCCGCCACCCTCGACGCGTTGCGCCGGCCCGAGCGCATGGTCACGGTCTTCGAGGCCTTGCGGCGCATCGGTGCCGGCGAACCGTTCGAACGTCGCTGGAGCGTCTTCGAGGCGATCCGCGGGCTTCGCTCATTCCTCGGCGAGGAGGCCGACACCCTGCCGCAGGATTCCTGGTTCCTGTTCGATTGGGTCGACGCCATCGAGGCGGCGCTGACAGCCGCCGGAACCGAGATCCGTCCGGCCCATGCCGACCCCCATGCCTCGAACCTGCTGTTCTCCCCGGACGGCGCGCTCCGGCTCGTGGATTTCGACATGGCCTGTGACACCGACCCCCATTACCAGCTCGGCGCCTTTCTCAACGAAGCCTGCCAGTTCGACGCCCAGATGAAGCCTGCGATCGAGATGGCGGAAGGGGCTTACCGCGACGCCATCTTCCACCGTTGCCGGGCCTATGCCGCCGCCGACGATCTCCATTGGGGCCTCCGGGCCCTGGCTATGGACCGCCTGTCACCCCGTCGCGCCCTGGAATTCCGCAAATATGCGGCCTGGCGCTTCCTGCGGTGCCGGATGCGGGTCGGTGGACCGGGTTTCGAGGAAAGCCTGAGATCCCTGTGACGAGGCGAGCATGATATCCCTGGGCGGCGGCACCACCGATACCGAACGCGCCTTCGAGGCCATTCTCCGCTCGGTCGCGCCATGGCAGGGACGCCCCATGCGCTATCGCCCGGTCCTGGGCGGCATCAGCAACATGAATTGGCGCGTCGAGATCGATGGCGAACCGCATGCCTATTTCGTGAAGATGCCCGGTCGCGGAACGGAAATGTTCATCGATCGCGCCGCCGCCCGCGCCGCCAGCCGGCAGGCCGAAGCGATCGGACTCGGGCCCCGTACCTTCGATCATCTCGACGCACGGGACATCGAGATCGCCGAGTTCGTCGATGGCCGACGTCCCTCGACCCACCGCGACTTCGCCGACCCCGCCCTGCGGGCCGAGGCGATGGGCGTCTATCGCCGATTCCACGCAGCGCCGCTGCTGCCCCTCACCAAGACCGTGTTCGACATGATCGCCGAACATGACCGGCAGGTGGCCGAACTCCAGGCGCCGATGCCGCCCGATCATGTGTGGCTGACGCGCCAGACGCGCTTGGCGCAGTCGGCGCTCGAAGCCTCCGGTCTCGATCTCGTACCCTGTTTCAACGATCCGATGCCGGGCAACTTCCTCATTGGCGAGGATGGCTCCATCCTGCTGATCGACTTCGAATACGCCTCCAACAACGATCGCCTCTACGACCTCGCGATCTGGAGCGGAGAGATGTTCTTCCCCGAGAGCGTCGATCGCGAGCTGATCGAGGCGTATTTCGGGCGCTACGACGAGGCATCGTTCGCCCGCCTGATGGTGCATAAAGCACTCGCCGACGTGAAATGGTCGACCTGGGCGATGGTGCAGAACACCATCTCCACCCTCGATTTCGACTTCTACAAATACGGAATCTGGAAACACATGCGGGCCCGCTCGATCATGAACGATCCGCGCTGGCCGATCTTTCTGAAGGCGCTCTGATCACTGGGCTTCATCGCCGCGGCGCCGAGACGATCGTCTCGGCGAGCGAACCCGGCAATGCCATGCACCCTCTCGCGGATCCCGGTCACGATGGCCGGCCCGCGTCCTCATCCGTCGGATTCGATCCGTACCTGGATATCGCCCCCCTTCCTGCGGGTCGGGTAGGTGTGGAGGTCGCGAAAGAACCATCCCGGCGAGACGGCACCGTCCGTCAGCGCGAACCATGCCGCGTGCCTTGGGCAGAACAGGCGTCCCCCGGAGCAATGGCCGAGGGCGAGATCCGCCCCTTCATGCGGGCAGGCCCGTTCCGCCGCGAAGATGCCGTCACCGTCCCGCACGAGCACGAGATGGCGCCCGGCGACGAAGACGGGGAGAATGGCCCGGCCGTCCAGGGCCCCGATCCGGCAGGCATGGATCCAGGCCCCGCCTTCAACCGCCGAGATAGGCTTGGCGCACATGCGGGTCCGCGATCAGCGTAGAGCCCGGCCCCGCCAGTACGATGCGGCCGGTCTCCAGCAGGTAGGCGTAGTCGCAGAGTTCGAGGGCCGCGAAGGCGTTCTGCTCCACGAGGAGGACCGTGGTGCCGGTGTCGCAGATCGCCCGGATGACGGCGAACATGCGCTCGACGATGTTGGGGGCGAGCCCCAGCGAAGGCTCGTCGAACAGGACGAGCCGGGGGCGGGACATCAGCGCACGGCCGATGGCCAGCATCTGCTGCTCGCCCCCCGAAAGGGTGCCGGCGGCCTGATGCTTGCGCTCGGCGAGGCGCGGGAACTCGCCGTAGATGCGCGCGAGATCGGCGGACACCCCGGGCGGATCGCGCCGCAGGTAGGCGCCCATGGCGAGGTTCTCCGCGACGCTCATCTGCGGGAACACCCGCCGCCCCTCCGGGCAATGGGCGATGCCCTGGGCCAGCACCTTGCGCGGGTCGGTGCCGGTGATGTCCCGGCCGGCGAAGTGAATGCTACCCGAGCGCGCCGGGATGAGTCCCGAGACGGCCCGGAGCGTCGTCGACTTGCCGGCGCCGTTGGCGCCGACCAACGCCACGAGCTGTCCCTCCTCGACCTTGAGCGAGAGCCCCTTCAGAGCCGTCACCGTGCCATAGCCGCAGACGAGATCGCGGATCTCAAGCATCGATCGTCTCCCTGGCGGCCTGTGCGGCTTCGCGGGCGGCACTTCCCTGGCCGAGATAGGCCTCGATCACGGCCGGATCGGATCGGATCGCCGCCGGCGGCCCCTCGGCGATGAGGCGGCCGTAATTCAGGACCACGATCCGGTCGGACACTTCCATGACCATCGGCATGTCGTGCTCGACGAGGAGGATGGTGACGCCGCGCTCGCGGATCGAGCGGATCAGACGCACGAAGACCTGGGTCTCGGAGGCGTTCATGCCCGAGACCGGCTCGTCGAGGAGCAGCATGGCAGGCTCGGTGGCCAGGGCCAGCGCGACCCCGACGAGGCGTTGTTCGCCATAGGCCAGGGACCCGGCTTTCTCCTGAGCCCGGCCGGAGAGCCCGACCCAGTCGAGGAGTTCACGGGCCCGGTCTCGCAGAGCCACCTCGCCGGTGCGGTCCCGCCCGAGCAGCGTGTCGACCAGCCGCGCGCGGCCCCGCCGATGCAGGCCGATCATCACGTTGTCGAACACGGTGTCGTCGGGGAACACGCTCGTACGCTGGAACGTCCGGCTCAGGCCGAGACGGACGATCTCGTGCGGCTGCAACCCCTGGAGGCTGGTGCCGCGGAACCGGACCTGACCCTGGCTGGGCTTCAGGAAGCCCGTCATCACGTTGAAGGCCGTCGTCTTGCCGGCCCCGTTCGGGCCGATCAGGCTGACGATCTCGCCGGGATGGACGTCGAAATGCAGGTCGGCGATGGCGACGAGGCCGCCGAAGCGCACGCCGACATGGTCCACCGACAGGATGGGAGCGCGGATCTCGCTCATGGCCTGGCCTCCACGGGCATCCGGGCGGGTGCGCCACCGGGCGCGTGACGGCGCGTGGCGAGGCGAGTGAGGCCCGGCACGATGCCGCGGGGCATGACGAACTGGATCACGATCAGCACGAGACCGAACACCATCCATTGCGCCTCGGGCACCATGACCGGCCGCAGGGCGACGGGAAGCAGGCCGAAGATCAGGCCGCCGACGACGGGGCCGAGCAGCGTGCCCTTACCGCCGCCCACCACCATGATGACCATGGTCACCGTGGTGGAGAACAGGAACACGTCGGGATCGATGATGCGCAGGTAATGGGCGTAGAGGCTGCCGGCCGCCCCCGCCATCGCCGCCGAGATCACCGCCGCGAGGGTCAGGGTCCGGGTGGCGTTGATGCCGACCGAGAGGGCCAGGGACTCGTTCTCCTTCAGGCCCCGCATGGCCCGTCCGAAGCGCGAACGCACGAGGCGGGCGATGAGGGCGTAGCAGAGCGTGCCGACCACGAGGACAAGGTAGTAGTTCTGCAGCTTCGTCCGCAGAGTGACGGAGCCGAGGCCGGGCAGGCCGAGGCTGAAGGGTGGGATGCCCGTCAGCGCCAGGGGCCCCTGGGTCAGCTCCACCCAGTTGAGGGCGACGAGGCGCACCACCTCGGCGAAGGAGATCGTCACGATAACGAAATAGGCACCCCGCAACCGGAAGGAGAGGCGGCCGACGAGGTAGCCGCAGGCGGCCGTCGCCAGCACGGCGAGGCCGAAGCCCACCACAGGCGGCCAGGGCTCGTGTACGATGCGAAGGCCCCAGAACAGTTCCACATCGAAGCCGAGGCTCGTGAGGGCGCTGACATAGGCGCCGATGCCGAAGAAGGCGATGTGCCCGAGGCTGAGCTGCCCGGTGAAGCCGAGTAGCAGGTTCAGGCTCATGGCCGCGATGGTGACGATGCCCGTCGTGATCAGCGCGTTCAGCAGGTAGGGGTTGTGGCCCAGCGCGAAGGGCAGGGCGGCCAGCGCCGCCAGGAGGGCGAGAGCGGGGAGGTGCCGGGTCATCCGATGCGCTCCGCCTTGGCGAAGAGGCCCGTCGGCTTGAAGATCAGCACCGCGATGATGATCAGGAAGCCCATGGCGTCCCGGTAGCCCGACGAGATGTAGCCGGCGCCCAGCTCCTCAGCCAGCGCCAGAATAAAGCCGCCGATGGCCGCCCCGGTGATGTTGCCGAGCCCGCCCAGGATGACGATGGCGAAGGCCTTCAGCTCGGCCATCCCGCCCATCTGCGGGAACACCACATAGACAGGCCCGAGGAGTGCGCCGGCCGCCGCCGCGAGGCTGGAGCCGATGGCGAAGGTCGCGGTGTAGATGAGCCGCACGTTGACCCCCATCAGAGAGGCCGTGTCGTGGTCCTGGAAGGTGGCCCGCATGGCCAGCCCGAGGCGGGTCCGGTTGATGAGCCAGTAGGTCAGGCCGATCAGCGCGAGAGCCGCGCCCAGCACGAACAGCCGCAGCCACGACACCGAGACGGGTCCGAGCTGGAGCGGCGCATCCGGGAAAGGGGTCGGAATCGATTTCGCGACGCCGCCGAACAGCCAGAGCGTGCCCGATTGCAGGACGATGCCGGCGCCGATCATCACCAGCATGGTCGTGTCCATGTCGGCGCCGCGTAAGGGCCGCAGCAGCACGAGGTCGAGGATTGCGCCGAGCAGGAGGCCGCCGAGGATCGCGGTCGGCAGGGCGGCGAAGAAGCCGAGCCCGAGGGCGGTAACGGCGAGGTACATGACGTAGGCGCCCACCGTGTAGAGCGCCCCGTGGGTGAAGTTCACCACGTTCATGATGCCGAAGATCAGGGTCAGCCCGATGCCCAGCAGGGCATAGGTGCCCCCCAGGACCAGGGTGTTGAGGAGGTGCTGCAGGAATTCGGTCATCGAGGCCTCGCCTGTAAGCAGGTGATACGGTCGTCGGCTGAGCGTCAGTGCAGAGTCAGCGAGCTTGGCGCGGGTCCCTGTCCGTCAGCGTGACGGCAATTGCGCGGGATGGGCCGCCCTCCTCCCCCTTGTGGGGAGGAGTTGGAGGTGGGGGTGGTTGAGCGACCCTCAGCTTGCGGGGGCTAGCGGAGCCACCCCCACTCCTAACCTCTCCCCACAAGGGGGAGAGGGACGCGCTCTGCCCGCAAAAACAGATGGGGGAATCCGGTAGCCCTAAGGAGAAGAGCCTGTTCCGCATGTGATACCCGAGGGGTGCGAGCCGGGAGGCATGCGCCCGGCTAAAGCGTCGGCACCACGACCTTCCCGCCGTCGATCTTGACGAGGTAGACGTCCGGCTTGCTCTGGCCGCTTTCGGACCCGGCGGGGCCGGCCTTGGCGAAGCGGATCTGTCCGTTGAGGCCGGTGAAATCGACCGACCAGAACCCCTTCTTGATCGAGGCCGCATCGGCGGCGCCGCCCTTTTCGATGGCCGCCGCGATGGCGCGGATGCCGTCGTAGCCCCGGAAGCTCTCGGTGACGCCGGCGAACTCGAAGCCGCGCTTTTTCCACTCGCCGATGAAGTAGGCGGTGGCCGCCGGGTTCGGGGTCTTCTCCGGGTACCAGGGTAGGAAGGTGGTGAGATGCATCGTCCCCTCGGCGGCAGCACCTGCCTGGGCGATGATCTGGTCGGGGTTCTGGGAGCCGCCGGTGGTGATGATCCGCTTCTTGAGGCCGAGCGCCGCCATCTGCTTGAACAGGAGCGTCAGCTGATCGACGGCAGCCGTGATCATGATCGTGTCGGCATCCGAGCCCTTCAGCTTGGAGAGCTGGGCGCTCATGTCCTGCGCGCCCTGGTCCATGGTCTCCACGAGGCCGACCGTGACGCCCTTGCCCTTGAGCATCTTGCCGAAATCGGCCGCCGCGCCCCGGCCCCAGTCGTTGTTGATGGCGAGAAAATCGACCTTCTTCAGCCCGAGCTTCTCCACCATCGGCGCGAAGGCCTCGGCTTCCAGGGCCGAGGGCGGCGAGATGCGGAAGACGTAGGGGTTGCCCGAGGTGGTGATCTTGCCCGACGACGACGTCTCCACCAGCATCGCGGTCTCGTAGTCGGCGAGCTTGGGCATCACCGCGAGCGTTAGGCTGGACCCCCATGCCCCCATGAGCACCGGGGTCTTGTCGCTGGTGATGAGTTTTTCAGCCACCGCCGCCGCCTCGGTGGGGTTGCTCTTGTTGTCCTCGACGACGAGTTCGAGCTTACGTCCCAAGACACCGCCCTTGGCGTTGATTTCGTCGGCGGCGATCCGGGCGCCGTTGACCACATAGGTGCCCGACGCCGCGAACGGCCCGGTGAGGGGCTCGTTAACGCCGATCCGGATCGCCTGCGCGTGGCCCCCCCCCGCCGACAGGACGAAGGCGAGGGTCAAGGCGGGAATCGTGTGGCTGCGCGTCATGGTGGTCTCCGGTCTTGAGCAGGATCGCGGGCAGGATCGCGGGGGGGAGGCGACGGTCAGGGACGGCGGCCCCATGCGGCGAGACGCCGGCGTAGGGAGGTCGTCAGCATCGTGAGGAGCAGGCGCAGGGGGTTGAGGCCCGTGGCAGCCGGGGCCGGCGCACCGGAGAGGCGGGCTTCGAGGTTCGCGGCGAAGTCGGCCCCGAGGCGTCCGGCGAGGTCGCGCACGAGCCCCGGCCGCCCGAACTGCGCCAGCGGCCCCTTGAGGGTGTAGCCGACGGCAAGATCGATCCGGGCGGTTCCGGGGGTCTCGCCCGGCCCGACGCGGTAGCGGATCTCGCCCTGCGTGGCGGAGCGTCCTCCCGCGTCGCTGCCGGCACCGAGGATGCGTCCCGTGCGGGCCGCCTCATCGCGAAAGATCCGGGCGCGGCCGCGAAAGCGCGCGGCGATCGGACCGATCCGCACCTGAAGCGCGCCCTCGACCGCGTCCGAGTTCGGCTGGCCCGTCAGCATGGCGCCGGGCAGGCAGGCAGCCACGGCCTCGACGTCGCCGAACAGGGCGAAGACGGTGTCGGGCGGGTGCGCCACGGTGAAGGACTGGTCGAACCGGTGGGCCGGCACGAAATCGCCGTCGAGATCGGCGATCGACCGCGCGGCCTCGGCCTGTGCAACGGGGCGCAGGGGCGTGCGGGCCGCATCCGATGCGGTGCCGGACGACGTGCCGAGGCGCGCGCCGACGGGGCCGAGGCCGCGCTGTCCGCCGGTCGTCGGCGCGATGCCGCGGGCGCGACGCTCGGCGATGACGCTGCGCACCGCTCGGACGATGCCGACATAACCGGTGCAGCGGCACAGGTTGCCCGAGAGGCCGGCGCGGATGCGGCGCTCGTCGGCGTCCGGCAGGCGCAGGACGAGATCACGGGCGGCGATGAGCATGCCGGGCGTGCAGTAGCCGCACTGGAGGGCGTGCTCACGGTTGAAGGCGGCGCGCAATTCACCGGCGACCGGGTCGTCGTCGAGCCCTTCGATGGTGGTGATGTCGGCCCCCGCGCAGGCCCCCGAAACGGTCAGGCAGGCGCGAGCCGGCTCGCCGTCGAGCAGCACCGTGCAGGCCCCGCAGATTCCGTGCTCGCAGCCGAGATGGGTCCCGGTCAGGTCGAGGGTGTCGCGCAGGACGTCGCCGAGATGCGTGCGCGGCTCGGCCCGCAGGCTGCGCGCACGACCGTTCACGGTGAAGTTTAGCGGCAGGCGGTCGTCGCGAAGGGCTGACGCGGCGGTGCTCATGCGGCCTCGCTGACAGTAGGTGTGAGGGAGGGCGGCACGGCGGCCGCCTGGGCAATGGCGCGGCCCAGCACGGTGACGTGGACGTGGCGGTCGACGGCGTCGGTCATCCCGGCCTCGCGCAGGCGCGCATCGGCGGCCCGGGCATCGAAGCGTTCGGCGAAGTCGGGACCGATCCGGCCGCCGAACAGGTCGGATGCGTCCGGGATCACGAGGGGCGCACGCTCGATGGCGCCGATCACCACGCGGCCGCGCCCGACATGGGGCTCGATCCACACGGCCCCGATGGCGTGGGCGAACTCGCCGATCTTGGAGCAATGCTTGACGTAGCCCCAGGCAGTGCCGGGAGGGAGGGCGGGAATCCGCACGGCGACCAGCATTTCGCCGGGCGCCAGGGCCACGTCGAGGGCGCCGGTGACGAAGTCCTCCAGGGCCAGCCGACGGCGGCCGGATGTCGAGGCCAGTTCGACCTCGGCGCCGAGCGCGATCAGCGACGTGACCCAGTCGGCGGCCGGATCGGCATGGACGAGGGAGCCGCCAATGGTGCCGCGATTGCGCACCGGCCGGTAGGCGATGGCCATCGCCACCCGCGCCATGACGCCGCCCGTGAGGTCGGGGACGCGCCCGTCCTCGATATCCGCATGGGTGATGCAGGCGCCGAGCACCAGGGTCTCGCCTTCGACCGAGGCCCGACGCAGCTCGGGGATGCCCGTGATGTCGAGGACGAGGTCGGGTTCGACGAGGCGCAGGTTCAGCATCGGTCCGAGGGATTGCCCCCCGGCCATCAGCTTCACGCTGCCCTCGGCGGTGGCGAGCCGGGCGAGCAGGGCGGACAGATCGCCGGGGCGCTCATAGGCGAAGCGGGCGGGTTTCATGCGGCCTCCCGACTGCGGGCAGAGGCCGCGTCACGGGCCTCCAGCACGGCCTCGACGATGCGGTGCTGGCTCACCGGCGCATGCAGCATCGCCACACCGAGGGGACGCAGGGCGTCGTTGATGGCGTTGGCGAGCGCAGCCGGGGGCGCGATGGCCCCGCCCTCGCCGATCCCCTTCACGCCGAACTGCGTGTAGGGGGAGGGGGTCTCCATGTGGTCGATGCGGGGTTCGGGCACCTCCGCCGGCCCAGGCAGGAGGTAATCGGCGAAGGTGGAGGCCAGCGGCTGGCCCCGGGAATCGAAGCGCATCTCCTCGTAGAGGGCCGTACCGATCCCCTGCGCGAGGCCGCCATAGATCTGGCCGTCCACCACCAGCGGGTTCACCAGGGTGCCGCCATCCTCGACGATGACGTAGTCGAGGATTTCCACCGCGCCGAGATCGGGGTCCACGGCGACGAGGGCCGCGTGCGCCGCGTACGAGAAGGTGCCGGAATCGCGTTGCGGCTTGTAACCGGCGGTGACTTCGAGGCCGCCCGGATTCACGTCCAGGCTCAAATCCTGCGGGCGCCGGTACCAGGTGTGGGCGATCTGCGCGAGGCCGACATCACCCGAGGGACCGACGACGCGGCCCGCCTCGAAACGGCAGGCCGCCGGGTCGGCCTGGAGCAGGTGCGCCCCGATGCGGAGCGCCCGCAAGCTGAGTTCGCGGCAGGCCGCCGCCACGGCGCCACCGGCCATCACCATGACGCGCGAGCCCCAGGAGCCGGTGGAATACGGCGTCATGGCAGTGTCGCCATGGACGAGGCGCGTGCGGGCCACCGGCACGCCGAGGATCTCGTGCGCCACCTGGGCGAGGGTCGTCTCCAATCCCTGCCCGTGCGAATGCGCGCCGATCCGGAGCTCGAGGCCTCCATCGGGAGTGAGCCGGGCACCCGCCTGCTCGTGGCCCGGCACCATGGGGATGCCCCAGCCGGAATAGACCGAGGTGCCGTGCGCCGCCTGCTCGCAGTAGATCGAAAGCCCGAGGCCGATGCGGCGCCCGTCGGGCTCGGGAATCCGCTGGCGCGCCCGTACGGCGTCGACATCGATGGCTTTCAGGGCGCGTCTCAGCGCCTGCGGATAGTCGCCGCTGTCGAAATGCTTGGCGGTGATGTTGTCGAAGGGCATCTGCTCGGCTCGCACGAGGTTCTTCTCGCGCACCGTCCAGGGCTCGAGGCCGGCCTCGGCCGCCACCGCGTCGAGGATGAGCTCCATGGCGAAACACACGCCGGTCCGGGCGACCCCGCGATAGGGCAGGATCGGGCACTTGTTGGTGGCGACCGACCAGGTCCGGCAGCGATAGGCCGGGAAGTCGTAAGGGCCGGGAAGGATGCTCGCCACCTGCGCGGCCTCGAGGCAGGCGGAGAACGGGTAGGCCGAATAGGCACCGGAATCGACGGTGGCCTCGCAATCGATGCCCCGGAGGGTGCCGTCCCGCTCCGCATAGGCGGTGATGCGGTAATGGTGCTCGCGGCAATTGGCGTTTGCGGTGAGATGCTCGCGCCGGTCCTCCAGCCAGCGCACGGGATGGCCGACCCGCAGCGCCAGCCATGCGAGGCAGACATCCTCAGCGAGCAGGATCGCCTTGTAGCCGAAGCCGCCACCGACATCGGGCGAGACGATGCGCAGGCGCCCCTGCTCGATCCCGAGACATTCGGAGAGGCCGTTGCGCACGATATGCGGCATCTGGCTCGCCGTGTGGACCACGAGCTGATCCATGCGGTGGTCGAGATGCACCACCGTGCCCCGCCCCTCGATGGGCGCCATGCACTGGCGTCCGGTGGAGATGGTGCGCGAGACCTTGATCGGAGCGTCGAGCGCCGCGGCGAAGTTCACGTCGACCAGGGTCTCCAGGAAGACGTTGTCGCCCCAATGCTCGTGGACCAGGGCGGAGCCGGGCTCGCGGGCGGCGAGCATGTCGTGCACGGCCGGCAACTCCTCGAGGTCGAGGACGATGGCGGCGGCGATGTCCTCGGCTTGCGCTCGCGTCGGCGCGAGGCAGATCGCCAGCAATTCGCCGACCTGCCGGACCTTGTCCTTGGCGAGGATCGGCTGCTCGGAGACCTTGAAGCCGGCGAGCCCCGAGACGGCCCGGATCGGCTGCACGTCCGCGAGGTCGGCCGCCGTGAACACCTGCCCGCGAAACGCGTCCGGTACGTGGATCGCCCGGATGCGGGCATGCGCCAGGGGGCTGCGGACGAAGGCGACGTCCTGCAGGCCGGGCAGGCGCAGGTCGCCGACATAGTGTCCGCGCCCGCGCATCAGGCGGTCGTCTTCCTTGCGGGGCAGGCGTGCGCCGACGCCCTCGGTGAGCAGGATCGCGTCGCTCATGCGTGTCTCCCCTCGATGAGATCGATGGCGGCGCGCACCAGCACGCCGCCGGGACGACGCAGTTCGTTCAAGATCGAGAAGTGTTCGGCCCCCGCCACGGGGACGAGCGGCCCCGGCGCGTGGTGGGCGCTACGCAGGGCGTGAAAGTCGCGGGCGTCGTGGACGAGGGCCGGGCGCTCGGCGCTGCCATAAGCAATGGCCAGGGGTTTCCCCACCACCGGCAGGCGCAGGGGTGACAAGGCCGCGACCTCCGCGTCGGTGAGGGAGAGGGCATCGTTCAGCCCGGTGTCACGGATGGGCCCGAGTTCGTAGACGCCCGAAATCGCGAGCCCCGCCACCACGGCCGGGTGATGCAGCTGCATCGCCGCGAGATGCGCCCCCGCCGACCAGCCGGCCAGAACGAGTGGCCCCGCGATGCCGTGCGCCGGCCCGTGCTCGACCAGCCAGTCGAGGGCCAGGCCGATCTCCTCGACGATTTGCGTCAGGCTCGCTTCGGGGGCGAGGGTGTGGCCCGGCATCGCCACGGACCAGCCGGCGGCGGCGGGGCCTTCGGCGAAGCAGGCGAACAGGTCAGGGGAATTGCGCTGCCAATAGCCGCCATGAATGAAGACGAGGCAGGGCGCCGCCGGGTTTGTCGCCGGATAGAGGTCGAGGGCCGTGCGGGGCGCCGACGCATAGGGGATGTCGAGGGCGCCCGGATGCGCGGCGCGGTAGATTGCGGAGGCCGCGTTGCGCGCCGCCGCCTGGGCGGCGGCATCGGGCACCGCCGCGTTGTTGTCGTAGGCGGCATCGCGCGCCGCCCGGTCGAGGCGGGACCAATCGTGCCGGGGGTCGGGCGGCAGCGGGGACGGATCGGCCCTCATGCGGTCGTCTCCTTCGAGTGCCGGGGTCAGGCTGCGATGGCGCTGGGCAGGATCGGCGAGTCGGCGTCGAAGCGGCGGCCGGCGCGCAGGCAAAAGGCCGGCTGCAGCAGGCGCTGGGCGATGACCTGGGTGTCCTCGTTGTCGCGCAGCAGGAAGCGACCGCGATGGTCGTGCAACACCGAGACGTCGGCGGCGAAGCCCGGCGTCAGGGCACCGATCCGGTCGGACAGGCCCAGCATCTCGGCCGGATGCTTCGTCACCATGGGCACCACCTGTTCGAGGCTCAGGCCCAACGCCATCATGGAGCTCATTGCCTGGGTCAGACTGAAGCGGGCCTGGCCGAGGAAGGGGTGGTTCTCGTCGTCGTGGTGCTCGTCGGGCGTGCCCGCCGGCCGCGGCACCTCGGTGTTGTAGCCGTGCATGTCGGCGCCCAAAGTGTAGGGCACGACGCCCGCCGGCAGGGAGGCGCGGGCCACCCGATAAGAGAAGTGGCTTCCATGCCCGACATCGACCCGGAGGCCCGCATCCATCGCCGCGCGGATGATCGGATGGACGACGCCCTCCTCATTGATGAAGCCGCCCGGATGACGCGTGAACGGGTGGGCGAGGAAATCCCCGGGGCGCAGCAGCGGGATCACCCGCTCCATGATGGTGTTGGCGTCCTCGCCGTTGGCGCCGCTCTCGGGCAGGCCCCAGAGCTGGCCGAAATGCACGTAGAGCGGCAGGTCGGCCCGGCGGCTGATCTCGGCCGCCATCTCCATCACCTTGATGCCCCAGCGGGCGAAGCCCCCGATCTCGGCGTGCCCCTTGATGCCGCGCACGAGGTCGCGGTTCTCGACCGCCGACTTCACCGTGGCGTCGATGTCGACTCCGTCCGGGCTGTAGAGGTTCGGATAGAAGTGCCCTTCGAGGCCGCCGACCAGATAGGCGGAAAGGAACGCGTAGATCCGGGTTTCGGCCTTCTCCGCGATGAAGTGGCGGAAGCCCGGCAGGGTCATGCAGGACGCGCCGCCCTGGTCGATCACCGTGGTCACGCCCGAGCGCACGCCGACCATGTCCGGCGGCAGTCCGAACCGTCCGGTGACGTATTGGTAGACGTGCCCGTGGGTGTCGATCATCCCCGGCAGGACGAGCTTGCCGGAGACGTTCACCACCTCGGTGGCGGCAGACGGTATGATGCTGTCCTCGACGGCGGCGATCCGCCCGTCGCGGATGGCGACGTCCTTGATGCCATCGATGCCAGAGGCCGGGCAGATGACCCGTCCGCCGCGCAGCAGCATGTCGTAGCGACCAGCGTCCATTCCGTCTCCTCCATCGTCGCGCGTCGGCCTTCGCCTTGCCTCGCACGGACGTGACCAGGGAAATGCGAAGTATGCTTCGTATATCTGCCAAGGCATGTTACGTGCCAGGAACCGTCCGGGCTTCGGATCGGGAGCGGGAGACGGGACGCAGATGAACGAAAGCGGGCTGGCTGAAGCGGATGCGGCGCCATCACCGGAGGCTCTTCAGCCCCTCGGAACGCCTTGGCTCCTGCCGGAACGGCCGGGTTTTCTGATGCGGCGGCTACATCAGATCCATGTCAGCCTATTTTCAGAGCGTTGTGGCGCTTTCCGCGTCACCCCCCTGCAGTACAGCCTGCTCTCTCTACTGGCAGAACGTGAGGAAGCCGACCAGACAACCTTGGCCAATGCGGTCGCCCTCGACAGGACGACGACGACCGGCGCCCTCAAACGCCTGGAGCTGCGCGGATACGTCGAACGCTCTGCTTCGCCGACCGATCGACGTTCTCAACGCTGTCGCCTGACCCAGGCAGGCCGTGCCCTGCTGGGGCAGATGGAGACGGCCGCACGTCAGGCCCATGACGCGACGCTCGAACCCCTTTCGGAAGAGGAGCGGGCGACACTGATCCGGCTCATGAAGAAGATCACCGCCGCCCATCAGCAACGTCGGGACGCGGACGGGCTCGTGAACTGAGCGACCCCGCAGAGAAGCGCCCGCAGGCCCCCATCGCGCAAGCGGGTGACCGCCCGACGATCATGCGGAATGCACTGTCTCGCATCGCGGTTGAACACTTGGAACGCGCTTCCGCGGCTGTTCCCCGATATGGCGAACCGCCGGTGGAGCGGCATCGTCCGCCGACACCCGAAACTGCGCATCCGCCGTGATCGTGCTCTTCAGGAAGGCCATGACGGCCCGGATGCGGGGCACGAATTGAAGATCCGCGTGAACGTTGAGCCAGAGTTCGCGGGTCGTGAAGGCGCTCTCGTGCAGAACCGGAACGAGGTCGTCACGGGCCGTCACCGCAAAGCTCGGCAGCAGAACGAGGCCGAGCCCTCCGAGTGCCGCGCTCTTCTGCGCGATCATGCTGGTGGAGCGGAACACCGTCCGGGGCTCGTCGAGCACGTCGTCCAGCCAGCGGACGCAATCGACCTGTATGAGATCCTCGACGTAAGAGACGAAGCGGTGCTCCTTCAACGCCCATAGATCGACGGGGCATCCATGCCGCGCGAGGTAGCTCGGCGCCGCATACAGGCCAAGCCGGAACGCTCCGATCTGCTCCGAGACCAACCCTCTCCCCGGTGGCTTGAAGAAGCTGAGGAAGAGGTCGGCCTCGCGACGGTTGACGTAGACGGTTTGAGCCGAGGTCACGAGGTCGATCATCAAGTCGGGGTGGCGGTCTCTCAAGCTTGAGAGGCGCTCGGCGAGGTACAGGGAGGCAATGCCCTCCATCGTGGCGAGCCGTACGCGCCCCCCGATACGGCCATCGCCGGAATGATCCTCGTGCCGGAGGGAAATGACCGCGCTCTCGACCTGCTCGGCATGCTGGAGCATGCGCTGCCCCATATCGCTGAGACGGAGCCCCGACGGCACGCGCTCGAAGAGTGCGAGGCCGAGGACGCTCTCCAGGTTCGCCAGCCTCCGGCTCACAGTGGATTGGTCGACCTTCAGGCGCTTGGCCGCGGCGGCGAGACTCCCGCCACGGGCGGCTCCCAGGAAGACCTTGATGTCGTTCCAGTCCAGGAGATCGAAGGTCTGCATGGTCGAAGCGGGCGCAAGATGTGCGCCAGTCGCCCCTGTGCGCCGGCCCGGACATCATCCCGGAGACATCCTGCAAGGCGCCTTGCAGAATTGCCCGCTTCGCAAGCCGATTCCACCACGTAACTTCGGGGTGGAAAGGGAAACCCCGATGCTTCCACGGTTCAAGGCCGCAGCAATTCACGCAGCACCCGTCTTCCTCGATGCCGCCGCGACCACCGCCAAGGCGGTCGCCCTGATCGAAGAAGCGGCCCGGGCCGGCGCCGCGCTGGTCGCCTTTCCCGAGACCTTCATCCCGGCCTTTCCGGTCTGGGCGGCCCTCTCGGCTCCCATCGACAACCACGATCTGTTCGCCCGCATGGCGGAGCACTCGATCCTCGTCGACGGACCGGAGATCGCGCGGATCCGGCAGGCGGCGCGGGCAGCGGGCATCTTCGTATCGATCGGCATCAGCGAGCGCTCGCCCGCCAGCGTGGGCTGCCTTTGGAACGCCAACCTTTTCATCGGGGAGGATGGCACGATCCTCAACCACCACCGCAAGCTGATGCCGACCTATTACGAGAAGCTCATCTGGGCCTCGGGCGACGGGGCCGGGCTTAAAGTGGTGGAGACGGGGATCGGCCGCATCGGCCAGCTCATCTGCGGCGAAAACACCAACCCGCTCGCCCGCTATGCCCTGATGGCGCAGGGCGAGCAGTTCCACATCTCGTCCTGGCCTCCGGTCTGGCCGACGCGCCGGCCGCAGGGCGGCGGCAATTACGACAACCTCGCCGCCAACCGCCTGCGCGCCAGTGCCCATTGCTTCGAGGCCAAGGCCTTCGGACTGGTCACGGCCGGCGTGCTGGACCGGGACGCCTACGACTTCCTGGCGGCGCGCGATCCGGGCGCCGCCGAGGTGCTCGACGGAACGCCGCGCGCCGCCTCGTTCTTCGTCGATCCGACCGGCACGCAGATCGGCGAGGCGCTGCAGGAGGAGGGGATTCTCTACGCTGAGATCGACCTCAACGCCTGCGTCGAGCCCAAGCAGTTCCACGACGTGGTGGGCTACTACAACCGCTTCGACGTCTTCGACCTCGCCGTGAACCGCCAGCGGCTCGCGCCCGCACAGTTCCGGGACGGTCCGGCGCTTGCGCCCGAGCCGCTGCCGCCTGTGGCGACCGGCGCGTGACTTGCTGACGCCAAGCCGAACCGCCCCGCATTCCTGATCCCGACCGAGTCCCAAGCACAGAAGCCTTAGAGCACCCGAACAGACCCCTCGAAGCCAGACCGGAGAGACCCCTGATGCTCGATCGTCGCACGCTCCTCCTCGCCGGTGCCGCCGGCCTGATGCTGCCGGACCTGCGCGGTGCCCGCGCCCAGAGTCCCGCCCAGATCGGCACTTTTCCGGAGGGGGTGGGCACGGATTCGGTGTTCGTGGGCCTCAACATGCCGTTGACCGGGGTGTTCTCCGGTGACGGCAGCGACCTCAAGCTCGGCTATGAGCTGGCCATCGCGCAGATCAACGCGGGCGGCGAGATCCCCGCCGCCTGGGGCCTCAAGGGCAAGGGCGTGCTCGGGCGCCAGATCCGCCACAAGATCGCCGACACCGAGGGCAAGCCCAACGTCGCGGTCCAGGCCGCGACCCAGTTCATCCAGCGCGACAAAGCCATCATGTTCCAGGGCTCCGTCAGTAGCGCCGAAGCCATCGCCCTCGAGGAGCTCGCGAGCCGCGACAAGGTCCTCTACATGGTCGGCATCGCCGGCTCGAACGACGTCACCGGCAAGAACTGCCAACGCTACGGCTTCCGCTCGCAGCAGAACGCCTACATGGCCGCCAAGGCCCTCGCGCCCGTCGTCGCGAAGGCATTGGGCAAGAACCTCAAGGCCGCCTTCCTCGTCCCCGACTATACCTATGGCCAGACGGTCTACGATTCCTTCTCAAAATTCTCGAAGGAGCAGGGCTGGACACAGGTGCTGAAGGAGACGGTGCCCCTGGGCACGGCCGATTACAGCTCGGCGCTTCTCAACATCGCCAACAGCGGCGCCGATGTCTTCGTCAACATCTGCTTCGGGTCCGACGCGGTGGCCTCCACGAAGCAGGCCGAACAGTTCGGCGTCCTCTCCAGCATGAAGCTCGTGGTGCCCAACCTCTCCTCCTTTCAGGACAAGGAGGTGGGGCCCGAGCTGATGCAGGGCGTCTACGGTTCCTGCGACTTCTGGTGGACACTGGAGGACCGCTATCCCCTGGCCAAGACCTTCGTCGAGGCGTTCTTTGCCCGAAACAAGTACCGTCCGCGCTGGGGCGCCCACATCGCCTACATGCAGACCTACCTCTGGGCGCTCTCGGTGGAGCGGGCAGGGGGGTTCAATCCTGTCGACATCATCAAGGTGATGGAGGGCTCGAAGTCCCAGCCCTACGAGACCACGATCGGCCGCGTCTATTACAGGGCAGAGGACCACCAGATGGTCCGGCCGATCCCGATCCTGCGCGGCAAGGCGCCTTCGGCCATGAAGGGCCCGGAAGATTTCTACGAAGTCGTCGATCTCGTCGACGGCGAGACGGTGATGAACCCGCCCGACCTGTTCGGGTGCAAGCTCGGCCCCTACACCTAAGGCACACGACCATGCCGAGCACCGCCGTCCTCCTTTCCCAGGCCTTCAATGGCCTCGCCCTCGGCAGCCTGCTGGCGCTGGTCTCCAGCGGGCTCACCATCATCCTGGGCACGCTGGGCGTGCTCAACTTCGCCCATGGCGCATTGTTCGCGGTGGGCGCCTACACCGCCTTCGTGATGATGCAGGCAACGCACTCCTTCGTGCTCGCCCTGCTCGGCGGCTGCGCCGTGATGCTCATCATCGGCTTTGCCATGGAGCGGCTCATCATCCGCCATTTCTATGCCCGGCCGGACGAGGACCAGATCCTCGTCACTTACGGGATCGGCATGGTGCTGGTGGAAGCCTTGCGGACCTGGTTCGGCGGCAACAGCCAGCGGGTGCCCGTCCCCTCCTGGGGTACCGGCGCGACGAAGCTCGGCTTTCTGGTCTACCCGACCTACCGTCTCCAGCTGATCGGCATCATCGCGGCGCTGCTGGTGGGCCTCTACCTCGTCCTGTACCGGACCTCGGTGGGACTGGTCGTGCGGGCCGGCATCGAGAATGCCGGCATGGTCGGCATCCTCGGCATCGACGTGCGACGCACCTTCCTCTTCGTCTTCGCGGTGGGCATCGTCGCCGTCGGCCTCGCCGGCATGCTCTACGCCCCCGTCGTCGCGGTCACGCCCGACATGGGCGCGAGCTTCATGGTTCAGTCCTTCGTGGTGATCGTGCTGGGGGGCCTCGGCTCCTTCCCCGGCGCCATCGTCGGCGGCCTGATCGCGGGCGAAATCATCAGCCTGACCAGTGCCTTCAACTCCGCCTATTCGGAGGTGATGCTCTACGGCCTGATGGCCCTCGTCCTGGTGGCGCGGCCGCAAGGGCTGTTCGGCACGGAGGGCCGGGTCTGATGGGCGTCCGTCCGCTGCGCAGAGCCTGGCCCGAACTCGCCCTCCTCGTCGTCCTCCTCACCGCGCCGATCCTCCTGCCGCCGCTCGGCTTCTCGCACGACCTGCTGTCGCGGGCGCTCAACTGGGCGCTGTTCGGCCTTGGCCTCGACATCCTGTTCGGGCTCGCCGGCCTGCTCTCCTTCGGCCAGGCGGCCTTCTACGGGGCAGGCGGGTTCGTCGCCGCCTATCTGCTGGTCTCGGGTCTGATCCAGAGTGTCTGGCTCGCCTTCCTGATCGGCACGCTGGCGGCCGGCCTGTTCGGCCTCGCGGTCGGCTGGCTCGCCGTGCGACGCATCGGCATCTACTTCGCCATGATCACCCTGGCCTTCGGGCAGATGGCCTATTTCATCCAGAACTCGCCGCTCTCCGACTATACCGGCGGTGAGAACGGCATCGCGGGGGTTCCGGTGCCGGTGATCGGCTTCGGGACGTGGGCCGTGCGGATCACCGCCGGCCTCCCCATGTACGCGCTCCTCGCGGCGACCTTCTTCCTCGGCTTCGTGCTGGCCCGGCGCATCGTGCACTCGCCGGTCGGGCTCATCCTGAAAGCGATCAAGGAGAACACCCCGCGCGTGGCCATGCTCGGCCACGACGTGCCGGCCTACAAGCTCGCGGCCTTCACCATCGCGGCCCTCTATGCGGGCCTCGCCGGCGCGATGCTGGGTTCCTTCCAGAGCTACATGCCGCCGGACGCCTTCGCGCTGGAGACCTCGGGCCAGCTGGTGGTGCAGACCATCGTGGGCGGGGTCGGAACGCTCGTGGGGCCCCTCGTGGGCGCCGTGCTCTGGCTGTGGCTGCGCGACAACCTCCAGCTCATTCCGGGCTTCGGCTCCCTCTGGAAGCTGATCCTAGGCGTAGCCTTCATCGGCTTGGTGATGGGCCTGCGGCGCGGCATCTGCGGAGAGATCCTGCATCGCTGGCAACAGCGCGGCGAGGCGATCCGCCTCCGCGCCGCGAAGGCACGCACGGAGGCGATCGAGGACGCCATCGCTTCGGGAGGTATCGTCGCGCCGGAAATCCCGGCCGAGGTCGCGCTGCCCATGCCACGACCGGCAGTGAACGGTCGCACCGCCCATGCGGAGATCGCATTGGAAGCTCGAGGGCTCGCCCGACATTACGGGGGCCTCAAGGCCGTGGACGGCGTGAGTTTCCAAGTCCGGCGCGGCTCGATCCATGCGGTGATCGGCCCGAACGGCGCCGGCAAGAGCACGCTCTTCAAGATGCTCTCCGACGAGGTGACCCCAAGCGCGGGATCGGTCCTGCTATTCGGCGAGCGGCTCACGGGGGCGGGCGTGACGGAGGCGACGCAGCGCGGCGTCGCCAAGAGCAAACAGCTCAACCAGCTCTTTCTCAACCTCTCCGTACGGGAGAACCTGCGGGTGGCGGCCCTCGCCAGGGCTCGCGGGCGATACCGTCTCGACCTTCTCGCCCCAGCCACGGGCCGGGCGGAGGTGGAGGCGCAGGTCGAGACCATGCTGAGCATCCTCGATCTCGGGATGCGGGCCGAGACGCGCGTCGGCATCCTGGCCTATGGCGAGAAGCGCCGGCTCGAGATCGGCATGGCCTTGGCCACCAGCCCCAACGTTCTCCTCCTCGACGAGCCACTGGCCGGCATGAGCCCCTCGGAACGCGTCGCGACCTGCGCACTCATCAGGCGGATCGGTCGTTCCTGCACGATCCTCCTCGTCGAACACGACCTCGATGCCGTCTTCGATCTCGCCGAGCGAATCACCGTCCTGAGCGAAGGGCGCCTTCTCGCGGACGGGCCCGCCGAGACCGTGCGCCGCGACCCGGCGGTGCAGAAGGCCTATCTGGGTGCTGCCCCGGACGAAGCCTCCGGCGAGGGAACCACGATCCTGGGAGCCACGCATGAGCCTGCTTGAGGTCGAGGGCATCAACACCCTCTATGGGGATTCGCACGTCCTCTTCGACGTCTCGCTCCGGGTCGAGGAGAACGAGGTCGTGGCCCTGCTCGGCCGCAACGGGGCCGGCAAGACCACGACGCTCCGGACCCTGATGGGCGCCCTCTCCCCACGTAGCGGCACGATCCGCCTCGATGGCAAACAGATCCAGGGATTACCACCCGAGAAGATCGCGCGGGTCGGCATGCAGCTCGTGCCCGAAGAACGCGCCATCTTCGGCACCCTCACGGTGGAGGAGAACCTGCGCGTCGCCCGCCTCACCGCACCGAAGGGCTGGTCCCTCGACCGGGTCTGGGAAGTCTTCCCGCGCCTGAAGGAGCGCCGGACGTCGCGGGGCCGGACCTTGTCGGGCGGCGAGCAGCAGATGCTGTCGATCGCCCGAGCACTCATCCGCGACCCCCGGATCATCCTCCTCGACGAACCGTTCGAGGGCCTGGCGCCGCTGATCGTGCAGGACCTGATCGCCCTCACGCGCCGCCTCGCCCAGGAGGGCCGGACGATCGTCGTGGTGGAGCAGAACGTGGCCGCGGTGCTCAGCTTCGCCCAGCGGGTCTACGGCTTCAACAACGGCCACGTCGTCTATGAAGGATCGGCGGCCGACCTTCGCCGCGACCCCTCGCCGATGCGCGCCTTCATGGGGCTGGCCGCATGAGGTCCACCGTCCGCCGAGGCAATGGCCCGCCCCCCCCTCTCGACCCAGGCGGTTTCCATGCGATCCTGAGCGTCCGAACCCCGTTCCGAGAAGGCGGTCGCTCGCGGCCGAATCGTTCATGCGCCGCTTCCGTCACGCCAAGATCGTCGCCACCGTCGGCCCCGCCAGCGCGTCGCCCGAGATGCTGCGCCGGCTGTTCCTGGCGGGCGTCGACACCTTCCGCCTCAATTTCAGCCACGGTACGCAGGCCGACCACGCGGTGGTCCATGCCGCGATCCGCGTGCTCGAGCACGAGGTGGGCCGGCCCATCGGCATTCTGCAGGATCTCCAGGGCCCCAAGATCCGCCTCGGAACACTCGCCGGCGGCCGCCTCGACGTGGTCCCGGGTGAGAGCCTCCGCTTCGTCCTCGATGGCGCCGAAGGCGGGCGCGATGCCATCCCCCTTCCGCACCCGGAGATCTTCGCCGCCGTCGCGCCGGGGCAGGACCTGCTCATCGACGACGGTCGCGTGCGGGTGCGTGTCACCGGCCTCACCCGCGACAGCATCATCGCCGAGGTGGTGATCGGCGGCACCCTCTCGAACCGCAAGGGCGTCAACCTCCCCGGCACGTTGCTGGACGTCTCGCCGCTCACCGCCAAGGACCGGGCCGACCTCGCCTTCGGGCTGGAGCTCGGCGTCGACTGGGTCGCGCTCTCCTTCGTACAGAAGCCCTCCGACGTGATCGAGGCGCGCGGGCTGATCGGCGACCGGGCCGGCATCATGACCAAGGTGGAGAAGCCCCAGGCCCTGGAGCGCATCGACGACATCATCCGCCTCTCGGACGCCGTGATGGTGGCGCGCGGCGACCTCGGCGTGGAGATCCCGCAGGAGGACGTTCCGGGGCGCCAGAAGGAGATGATCCGCGCCTGCCGCCTCGCGGTGAAGCCCGTGGTGGTGGCGACCCAGATGCTCGATTCGATGGTCTCGGCCCCGACACCGACCCGGGCCGAAGCCTCGGACGTCGCCACCGCGATCTATGACGGGGCGGATGCGGTGATGCTCTCGGCGGAATCCGCCACGGGAAAATTTCCCGTGGAGACCGTGGAAATGATGGCCCGGATCATCCATCGCACCGAGACGCACAAGCTCTACCGCTCGCTCATCACCGCCTCGGACCCCGACGAGGAGGAAACGCCACCGCACGCCATCGCCTCCGCGACGGCCAGCCTCGCCGATGCGGTGAACGCCGCCGCCATCGTGGCCTACACGCTCAGCGGAACCACCGCCGCGCGCATCGCACGCCGGCGCCCGGAGGTGCCGATCCTGGCGCTCACGCCGGACCTCGAGACCTCGCGCCGGCTCTGCCTGCTCTGGGGCGCGCACAGCGTCCAGGCCGCGGAGGTCACCACCTACGAGGAGATGGTGGCGGGCGCCATCGACCAAGCCGTGAAAGAGGGCTTCGCCAAGCCCACGGATCTCGTCGTCATCACCGCCGGCATCCCTTTCGCCGTGGCGGGTACGACGAACAACGTCCGCATCGCTCACGTGCCGCCCGCATAGGCCGTATCAGCCGGTGCGCGACGACGGTCCGAACAAGGGGCACGCCTGGCGACCCGGCCCAAACCCGGCCGGTTCGCCCGCAAGCCGCGCGATCCTTGCGTCGGAGCGGTCTCTACGGTTCTGTGACGATCGATGCGAGAAACTCCGGGACGGGCAGCCTACGAGCCGGATAGATCGTGGCTCGCTGCGTCGGCCTCCGACGAGAAGGATTTCCATGCGTACGACCGCGTCTCTGGCCCTCGCCGTCCTCATGGCGCTGGCGCCGCTCGCCGCCCGGTCCGCTCCGGACGACACCGTGCTCGCAGCGGTGAAGGTGCAGGACGGCCCGTATCGCGAGACGCTGAAGGGGTTGGTCGATCTCGATAGCGGCACCGGCGACGTGTCCGGCCTGTCCAAGGTCGAGGCGCTCCTAAAGGCTCGCCTCGAAGCCTCGGGACTCGCAGTCAGCACCCGCAACGCCCCCGTCTTCGGCGGAAACACGGTGATCGGTACGCGATAGGGCAGCGGCACGCGCAAGATCATGCTGCTGGTGCATTACGACACCGTGTTCGGCACGGGCGACGCTGCCAAGCGCCCCTATACCGAGCGCGAAGGCCGCGCTTATGGACCGGGTGTCGCCGATGCGAAGGGCGGCATCGCGATGATCCTGCACCTTCTTTCCATCCTGGAGACCTTGCGGTTCGACGGTTACGGTACCCTCACGGTGGTCTTCAATCCCGATGAGGAGCGCGGCTCGCGTGGGTCGCGCGACGAGATCGCCAGGATCGCCCGCGATCAGGACGTAGTCCTGTCGTTCGAACCCTCCTTCGCCGAAGCCGGCGTCGATGCCGTCACCGTGGCGACGAAGGGCATCAACTACGCGAGCCTCACCGTGAAAGGCCGTGCCTCCCATGCCGGCGGCGCGCCGGAAGCCGGACGCAACGCGGTGGTCGAACTCTCCCACCAGATCCTCCAGCTTCAGGATCTCGGAGACCCAGCCAAGGGGACGAGCCTGCACTGGACCGTAGTCCATGGCGGCACCAAGCCGAACATCATTCCCGATGACGCCAAGGCGGAGGGCGACATGCGCTACTTCGTGCCGAGCGAGTACGACCGCGTCCTGTCCGAGGGACGGAAGATCGCCGAATCGCATCGCGTTCCCGATACGCAGGTGACCTTCGATCTCGCCAAAGGCCGCCCGCCGCTGCCGAGCAATCCGGGGACGAAGGCCCTCGGGGAACGCGCACGCGCCATCTATGCCGAGATGGGTGCCGAGCTCATGCTGGCGGAGATCGGCGGGGGGACGGATGCGGGCTACGCCTTCCAGCCGGACAGCCCGGCGAAACCCGCTATCCTCGAATCCCTCGGCATCGTCGGGGGCCGCTATCACAGCACGGACGAGTTCGCGGTCCTCGCCAGCATCACGCCGCGGCTCTACCTCGCGACCCGCCTGTTCATGGAGGTGTCGAAGGAGGCAGGCCGCTGATCGTGACAGGTCAGCGTGTCGTGCCCGGATCTTCGCCCAGTGAGATCGTGCGCTCGACCACGTGCTCCAGCGGCGCGTTCTCGGCCGTGAGAGTCATGCGAAGCTTCAAAGACCCGCCCGGCACCTGACCCTCACGGGCCACACGCTCAATCTCACGCTGCGACGTCACTCCGACTTCCTTCAGGAACTTGCGCAGTTCGATGTTGAAGCGATCCTCGTCCATGACGTGTTCCTCCGTTTTGCCCCGATAGAGGCGATGGGACCGGTTATGACCCGGCGGGTCCGGATAGGCTCATCCCTCGAAACGGGATGTGGGCCGGGCCGGGATGCTGGCCCGGCGAACCGAGGATGGTTCAGTTCCAGATGTCGCTCAGTTCCAAGTGTGGAGCAGAGCGCGCCAACCATCGCCATGAGGCTCCAGAACATTCACCCAATTGCCCCCATAGCTCTGGGACTGACCCCCCTCTCCCGGTCCGGTCAGCTGCCAGAGCCCGGTGAGGATGACGGTCTCGCCCCTCTGCGTGGTGTCCTGGACCGTGATCTTATGGTCCTTGAATCCCTTCGCCTGCAGGTCGGCGAAGAAAGCGGAAATCTTGTCCGCTCCCTGGACGGGCGAGCCCCCCGCCGGGATCACCTTTCCCTCGTCGCTGTAGAGCTTTCCCAATGCGGCGGTGTCGCCCTTATTGAAGGTCTGATCCCAGAGATCAGCGATCGCTTGGCCTTGTAAACTCATCTCTTCTCCATCCGTTTCTTCGACGGTTCAGCGAGCACATATCGAAGCCGTGGTGCCCAGGGCCAAATGCCCGCAGTCCCGTCCTTGCCTTCCCGCGCGTTCCGAGCCGGCGATGCGGAATGTAGAGCGCCGTTCACCGAAGGGGATGGCCTCCGCCGGTTCGGAGGTCGGATGGAGGTTGGTTCCGGTTCCGCATCAACCCCAGCCGTCGATCGAACCTCGCCTAAACCTCAACTGCGGGCGACGCCGTGGATCGCCCGACATGGCCTGTCGGGGCTGAGGGCCCGGTTCGGCGAGACCGACCGACGTCGCGAATTCCCTCGACCGCTCGCATTGCCGTGCCACGACACCGACGATGAGTGGCGGCACCGATGACACAGGCTCTGCCATGCGGTGACGTCACTGCCTGCCGGCCTAAGAAAGCTCGTGCGTTCGGCGTGCGAACTTTGCATACGATTCCGAATGGCAGGTTCGAGCGTTGCCCGTTCGCGGCCCTCGGCCGGACCGCCCCAAGGAGTCCCTGATGGGCATTTTTCAGAACCTGCTCGAACGCGTCACCGCCTATGTCGGCGACAAGACGCTGATGTATGCGGCCGTATCCGCAGCCTCGAACGTCATCGTGGCCGACAGTGAGGTGGACGAGGCGGAGGTCGAGGTCGCACTCGCGGCCATGCGGGCGAATCCCATCATCGAGAAGGGATACGATACGCTGATGCTGGAGGCGGAACTGTTCGACGGGATCGCGCGGGCCCGGACCCGCGTCGGGCGGGCGGACAATCTGAGCCGCGTGGCCGCCATCGCCGACAGGTCCATCGGTCAACGAAACGGGGTGTTCCTGATCGCGGCCGATGCCGCCGATCACGAGGGGATCAGCGACGTCGAGCACATCGCTCTCGATGAAATCGCCGCCGCCCTTCTGGTCGACAAGGAGGCTCTGCTCCGGCTGGCTCCGGTGAAGCCGTCGATCCCGTCGTAACCGGGGCGATGCGTCCTGCATGGCCGATCTAAGTCATCGATGCGAACCGGCACATCGAAGGGTGTGTCCGGCGGGCGACACCGAATGGTTAAAATCATATTAACCATTCATGACGACCACACGTTAGAAATCCTTCGACTATAGAGCCGGCATCCAACCCTTGCCGGTCATTGCCATGATCCTCGCTTCCCGCAACATCGTCAACGAACACCGCGAGATCGCCGCCATCGCGATCACCTACGGAATCTTTCTCAGTGGGATCATGCTCCTCACTTGGACTATGGCCTGACGCCGTCCACAGCGAGCCGGGCCCCTGTGTCCGGCTTCGCCCACGGCCTCGGAATCTGTGCCGGCACGACGGACGCAGCCTGAACTTGCCCTCGGGTCAAGCAGTGCACTGACGTCGTACGCCGGGAGCGCAAACCGAATGCGGTCTTCGTCAAGGAACCGATGAGCCTTGAAAGATGTTCGTCCATCCAAATTGGAGGAAATGAATGTCTGACAGCGCTTTAGCTTCGGTTATCGTCCCGTCTCTCCGGGCGGCTCGCTCGGCGAGGGAGCGGTTGGCACGTGCCGGGTTCGCCCGCAACAGCGTGGATATCGAACGCCACGGCGACGAATTCGAAGTGTCCATCAGCACGAGGACTGAGAATCTGGAGCGCGCTCAGAACATCCTTCAGGGCAACCCCGTGGTCGGCGATCTTCGCGATGCGGGCTCACGTGCGCTCGGCGCCTTCCACGATAACCGGCCGCTCGCGCTGGGCCTCGCGGCACTGGCGGGCTTTGCCATCTTCCACGTCTCGAAGAGGCGGTGAAGCCGAGGCCGAACGCGCCAACGAACGGGCGAGCCCGGTAGTCGCAAAGCGGGCAGATGGGCGCCGTTTTGCTCCGGGCCGAAGTGGCGGTTAGACTGACCACCATGAAACATGAACCGATCCGCCGGTTTGTCATCGTGTGCCGTTTCGGCGCGGCGATGCTCGGCGGATTGTCCATAATGATGTCGACCACCGTCTTCGCTCAGTCTCCGTCACCGGCAGTTGCGGTAAACAACTGGGCGGACCTTCGTGCGACGTTGGCGTCCTGCTGGTCGGTCCCGCCGGATACCAGGGGATCGCTGATCGCGTTCCTGTTCGGCATCAGCAAGACGGGTGAGCTGCGTGGTCCACCTCTCGTCACGGCGCGCCGCCTCCAGGGCGATCAGGACGCCAGGAAACGGTTCGAGGAGGCAGCGAGGGATGCCGTGAACCGTTGCTTTCCCATGACGGTGACGCCGTCCTTCGGAGCCATCCTGGGCGAAAGCCCCATCCGCCTGCGCTTCGTCAATACGCCGCCGACGGCGGCCTACCAGATCAACAGCAACATAACGATCTTCGCACCACCCTAATCGCGCCGCATCGGGGCGGAGACGGTGTGCTTCCGATCCGTCGCTGTTTCATGAGCCGGAATGGCTCGGAACAGGCGACAGCGATAAGCGAATGCAAAAAGGGCCGCCTCGCGGCGACCCCTTCGTTTCCTCATACCGTTTCGGCTCAGTAGCCGTAGTAACCACCGTATCCGTAGCCATAGGCCGGCGCGGGAGCGTAACCGCCGTAATAGCCGACGGGGCGGCCATAGCCGTAACCGTCGTAGCCGTAACCACCGTTATAGGCTCCGGCCGCGATGGCTCCGGCAGCCAAGCCAGCGACGCCGAGGCCGATGGCGGCACCAGGACCGATGCCGCGACGGCCATATCCGTAACCACGACCGTAGCCGCCGCCGTAGCGACCGTAACCACCGCTGTAACGGCCATAACCGCCGCGATGACCGTATCCACCGTGGCCGCCGAAGCCACCATGACCGTATCCGCCGCCATGGCCCCAACCACGGGCTTCCGCAGGTGCCGCCGCGAGGAGGGCACCGAGGCTGACGGCCGCGGCCGAGAGGAGTGCGAGCTTGCGCATTCGAAACATCCTGTTGTGAGGTATGCCCATCAACGGACCGGGCGCCCGGCCGTTCCCATCGGCCCCTGGGCGCTGGCGACGCAGGCCGTCGAGACGCCTCTAGGACCATCGGGATCGGCCATCCCGTTTGCCCGCATTGCCAAGGAGAACCGTCATGAAAGTCGTCGCGGATCTGTGCATCGTCCCCATGGGGGTCGGACCCTCGGTCTCCTCCTACGTGAAGGAGATCAAGACCATCCTGGAGACCAGCCACCTCAACGCCGAGATGCATGCCAACGGCACGAATATCGAGGGCGAGCTCGCCGACATCTGCCGGCTCATCGAACTCTGCGAAGAGAAGCTGAGCCAGCTCGGCGTTCAGCGGGTCTTCTTCACCATGGCCTTCTCGTCGCGGCGGGACAAAGAACAGTCCATGGCCGACAAGCTGACGGCCGTTTCCTGATCCGTTGGCACCTTGGCGGCGCAGCGGCGTTGACCCTGCCCGATCCCCGGATGAGGACCGAGCCCGCATGCATCCATCCCGACGTGCGTTCCTGGCCGGTGCCGGCCTGGCTCCCCTGATCGTGCCGCTGCTGCAGCGCGCCACGTCCCCGGCCCATGCGGAGGAGGGCGGTCTGATCCGCCGCGCCATCCCGTCCTCCGGCGAGATGCTCCCCGCCATGGGGATCGGTACGTCACGCCGCTACGAGGTCGAGCCGATTCCCGAAAAGATCGCGCCCCTGCGCGAGGCGGTGCAGCGGTTCGTGGCGCTCGGCGGCTCGGTCATCGACACGGCGCCGAGCTACGGCACGGCCGAGGACGTCCTCGGCCAGATCCTGTCCCAGGACGGTCTGCGCGAGAAGGTGTTCCTCTGCAGCAAGGTCGGGACACCGGGCCGCGAGGCCGGCGCGGCCGAGATCGCACGCTCCTTCCGCCGCATGGCGACCGACAGGATCGACCTCGTGGCGGTCCACAACCTCAGCGATACGGCAACGAACCTCGCCACGTTGCGTGAGCTCAAGGCCGAAAAGAAGATCCGCTACATCGGCGTCACGGTCTGGCGAGACAGTCAGTTCGCGGATCTCGAGGCGGTGATGCGGCGCGAGACGATGGATTTCATCCAGGTCAATTACGCCCTCGACGACCGCCGCGCCGCCGAGCGCATCCTGCCGCTGGCGAAAGAGCGCGGCATGGCGGTGATGGTGAACGTGCCCTTCGGGCGCGACCGCCTGTTCAAGGCCGTGCAGGGACGCGACCTGCCGCCCTGGACGGCGGAGTTCGATTGCGCGAGCTGGCCGCAATTCTTCCTGAAATACGTCCTCGCCCACGAGGCCGTCACCTGCCCGATCCCCGGCATGGCCAAGGCGGCTTATGTCGAGGACAATCTCGGCGCGGCCCGCGGCCGGTTGCCCGATGCCGCCCAGCGAACCCGAATGGAGGCCTATGTCGACGCGCTCTGATGTCCTCAACCGCCGTGCCGTCATCGCTCTTGTAGGCGGCTTTCTCGCCGCTTCGAGCCTGCTGGCATCACCCTGTCCCGCCTCGGCCCAGGCTGCACCGCAGCCGGTCCGCATCGGCATCGTCGGGGCCGGCAATATCGGCGGCACGATCGGTGGCCTCTGGGCCAAGGCCGGCCACGAGGTGATGCTGTCGTCGCGCCACCCGGAGGAGCTGAAGGGCCTCGTCGAGGAACTCGGGCCGAAGGCGAGGGCAGGCAGCCCGGCCGAGGCCATCGCGTTCGGCGACGTCATCCTCATCGCGGTGCCCTACAAGGCTTATCCGCAGCTGGCGCAGGACCATGCCGCCGCGCTCAAGGGCAAGGTGGTGATCGATGCCGGCAACGCGACCCAGGCCCGTGACGGCGAAGTCTATGGTGAGGTCCAGGCCAACGGCATCGCGGCGGTCTCGGCCAAATATCTGAACGGGGCGAAGGTCGTCCGGGCCTTCAACGCGGCCAATTACAAGGTCTTCGCCAAGAACGCCCATCGCCAAGGCGGACGCATGGCGATCCCCATCGCCGGCGACGATCCCGCGGCGCTCGCGATCGCTTCCCAACTCGTAAAGGATGCGGGCTTCGATCCGGTGGAGGTCGGGCCGCTGGCCAAGGCGGACAGCTTCGCCATGGGCTCCCCCGGCTTCGGCCTCGACCTGAATGCGGAGGAATCGCGGGCGCGCTTCGGGGTCACCCGTTGAGCGACGGGCCAGGGCTGGCAAAGCCGCTGACCGCCGGTAGCGGTGGCTACGTCCCGCCCTGGCTGCGGCGGCTCATCGACGTACAGGCGGAGGAGGTGCCGGCCCTTGCATGGTCCTGGGCCTACATCTTCTCGATCCTGGCGGCCTATTACGTCCTCCGGCCGATCCGCGACCAGATGGGTGTCGCCGGCGGGATCGAGAACCTGCCCTGGTTGTTCACCGGCACCCTCGTGGGCATGCTGGCGCTGAACGTCCCCTTCGCCTGGCTCGTAAAGACGTTGCCACGCGCCCGGTTCGTGCCGCTGACCTATCGGTTCTTCGCCGCCAACATCCTGCTCTTCGCCGGGGCGCTCTATTTCGCCGGGCCGGAGGGCGACATCTGGATCGGCCGGGCCTTCTTCGTCTGGCTCTCGATCTTCAACCTGTTCGTGGTCTCGGTGTTCTGGGCCACCATCGTCGATGTGTTCTCCACCGAGCAGGGCAAGCGCCTGTTCGGCTTCATCGCCGCCGGCGCGACTCTCGGGGCGATCGCCGGATCGGCGACGACGGCGATCCTCGCCCGCGACGTGCCGACCTGGGCGCTCCTCATCGGCGCGGCCCTGCTCCTCGAGGTGGCGGTGTTCAGCATGCGCGGCCTCGCGCGCTTGTCCGACCGCCTGAACCGGGCTCCCGTCACGGGCGACGCCGCCCCGTCGGAGGCCATCGGCGGCAGTGCCTTCGCGGGCATCACCCGCACGTTCCAGTCGCCCTACCTGCTCAATATCGGGCTGTTCCTGCTGCTATTCTCGGTGACCTCGACCTTCCTGTATTTCGAGCAGGCGGGCATCGCCAAGCGCAGCTTCCCCGATCGCGGCTCGCAGACGGCCTTCTTCGCCAGCGTCGATCTGCTGGTGAACCTGCTCACCCTCGGCGTGCAATTCTTCCTTACCGGCCGGATCGTGCGGCGCATCGGGGTCGGCCCCGCCCTCGCGCTTCTGCCGGCGGCCAGCATCCTGGGATTCGCGGCGCTTGCCGTCTCTCCCACGATCACGGCCATCGTGGCGTTCCAGGTCTTCCGGCGGGCCGGCAACTTCGCCATCGCCCGGCCGATCCGCGAGGTGCTGTTCACGGTGGTCCCGCGTGAGGACCGCTACAAGGCGAAGAACTTCATCGACACCGTGGTCTACCGCACCGGCGACCAGATCGGCGCTTGGTCCTTCGCGGGGATCGCGGCCCTCGGCCTCGGTTCGACGGCCGTGGCGGTCACGGCTGTGCCGCTCTCGGCGGCCTGGCTCCTGAACAGCCTCTGGCTCGGCCGTCGGCAGGAGGCGAGGCGGGTCGCGATAGAAGAAGCAGAAGGCTCCGACAAGGATCGGGCGACCGGGCCGTCGCGCGACCGCTGACATCGACATTCGAGGAGCCGTTATGTCCGCAGGCAAGCCAGCCGTCCTGTTCGTGTGCCTGGGCAACATCTGTCGTTCGCCCCTCGCGGAGGCGGCGTTCCGCGTCGAGGCCGAGCGGGCGGGTCTCGACGCGGAGGTCGATTCGGCCGGGACCGGCGGCTGGCATGCGGGCGAACCGCCCGACCCGCGTGCCCTGGCCGTCGCCCGGCGCAACGGCGTCGACATCTCCGGCTACCGCGCCCGTCGGGTCGAGCCGGCGGATTTTGCCCGCTTCAGCCACATCGTCGCCCTCGATGGCGACAATCTCGCCGTGCTGCGTCGGCTTCGACCGAAAGAGGGCGCCGCATTGTCGCTTCTCCTCGACCATGTGCCCGGGCGCAGGGGCGAGGCGGTCGCCGACCCCTATTACGGCGCCGATGCGGGGTTCGACGCCACCTGGGCCGACGTGACCCTGGGCGCCCGTCACCTCGTGCGCGCGCTCAAGGCATGATGCCTCTGGCCGAACCATGATGCCACTGGCAGAGCGTGGAGCGGCGCTGCTCGGGCGCCGTCTCGTGCGGGTCGAGCCCATGAGCGGCGGCAACCTCTCCGGCCTCGTGCGGATCCTGCTCGACGACGGCAGCGCGGCGATCGTCAAGGATGGACCCGATCAACTGACGGAAGCCGAGATGCTCCGCGCGATCCGCGCCGCCGGAATTCCCGCGCCGGAAGTGTTCGCGGCCGATGCCCGGACCCTGGTGATCGAGCCCCTGCCGGCCCGCGGCGGCAACGCGGATGCGGATCTCGGCCGCGTGATGGCGCGCCTCCATGCCGTGACCGGCGACAATTACGGCTGGACCCGTGATTACGCCTTCGGGACGGTGCGGATCGACAATAGCCGGAGCGAGGATTGGCCCGACTTCTGGAGCGAGCACCGGCTACTCTGCCACGCTCCTCATCTCGACCCCACGCTCAGGCGAAGGATCGAGGTCCTGGCGAGGGCGCTCCCCGAGCGTCTTCCGGCCCGTCCGCGTCCGTCCCTGCTGCATGGCGACCTGTGGGGCGGCAACGTCCTGATCGACGGCGACCGCGTCTCCGGGCTCATCGACCCCGCCTGCTACCACGGCCATGCCGAAGTGGACCTCGCGATGCTGTCGCTGTTCGGTGCGCCCGGCCTGGCCTTCCGGGAGGCGTATGGTGCGGCCGAATCGGGCATGCCCGAGCGTCGGGCGATCTATCAGTTGTGGCCGGCGCTGGTGCATCTGCGCCTGTTCGGATCGGGTTACCGCTCCATGGTCGAGACGCTGCTCGACGCCACCGGCTGCTGAAACCTCCGCCCATTCCAGCAGGCCGAAGCGAAGCTGTCTTCCGTCGACCCGACCACGCCTCGAACCTTGCGTTTTGAGGGCCGATCCACGACAACCCGGCAAGCTTCGGCGCTGGCGTCCGGCCCCTTCCGAATATCCGGATGAGGCGGAGGGGCGCCTACGGTCGATGCGGCGAGGGAAGACGAAACCCATGCTCGATTACGCGCAGGCGCGACGCCTCATGGTGGATTGTCAGTTGCGGACTTTCGATGTCAACGACATCCCCGTCCTCGACGCTTTCGAAGCCGTGCCGCGCGAGCGCTTCGTGCCGCAGGGCCGTGAGGACTTCGCCTATATCGACCAATCCCTCCGCATCACCGGACGGGATCCGGCGACATCGGATCGCGCCGTCCCGGCCCCGATGATCCTGGCCCGCATGATCCAGGCGCTGCAACTCGCGCCGGGCCAGGTCGCCCTCGATGTCGCCACCGGCTACGGTTACGCCGCCGCCATCATGCGGCAGCTCGGAGTGCGGGTCGTCGCCCTCGAATCCGACGAGACCCTCGCCGCCGAGGCCGAGAGCCGCCTGTCGGGCACGGACGGTATCGAGATCGTTCACGGTCCTTTGCAGGAGGGGGCGGCGAAGGCGGGGCCGTTCGACGCGATCCTCGTCAACGGCCGCGTCGAGACGAGGCCTCAATCCCTCCTCGATCAGTTGAAGGATGGCGGACGCCTCGTCTGCGTGATGGGTCGCGACAGGGCCGCGAAGGCCACCCTGTTCATCAGGACCGGGGATGCTTTCGGAGCGCGGCCGCTCTTCGACGCCTCGCTTCCGGCCCTCTCGGCGTTCAGCGCGGATTCCCATTTTTCGTTCTAGCCGCGGGAGCAGGTGTCGCTTTTATGCGGCACTGCGCCATCAATCTCGCGCCTAATCCCTCTCCGCCGATGCCCTGAAGCACAACCTCCGCTAAGCTGACCTGTGAGGCGGGCAATCCGGATGGCACCCTAGGCGCTATGGCTGTGACGAACAGCCGACCGGTTCATCGAGAAACCGCAAGGGCAGATGGACGTGAGACAACGCAAACTTGCGAAAAGCTTCCGGCTACGGCTGGGTGGCTTCGCCGCGCTGACGCTCGCCGCCGCCTCTCCGGCCGTGGCCGAGACGCTGGATAGCGCGCTGGCCCGTGCCTATGGCGCCAACCCGGCGCTGAACGCCTCGCGTGCGGGATTGCGCGCTACCGATGAGAACGTCGCGCAGGCCAAGTCCGGCTACCGCCCCACCGTGAGTCTCGACGCCGATATCGGCCTCACCCAGAGTCAGGGCCGTGTGAGCGGCATCTCTCTCAATCAGGTGACGAAGCCCGGCGGCGCCGGGCTGACGATCAACCAGACCCTGTTCAACGGCTTTCAGACCGACAACCAGACCCGTCGGGCCCAGTCGGACGTGCTCGGCACGCGCGAATCGCTGCGCGCCACCGAGATGACGACCCTGTTCAACGCCGCCCAGATCTACATGTCGGTCCTCAGCGACACGGCGACCCTGGAACTGCGCCGCAACAACGTCGAGGTGCTCGAGGAGCAGCTGCGCCAGACCCGCGACCGCTTCAACGTGGGCGAGGTCACCCGGACCGACGTCGCCCAGGCCGAGGCCCGTCTCGCCGGCGCGCGCTCCGACGTCAGCGGCGCGGAGGCGAACCTGCGCGCCAGCATCGGCACGTACCGGCGCATCATCGGCGTCGAGCCGCGGCAGCTGGCGCCGGGACGCCCCCTCGACCGGTTCGTGCCGCCGAACCTCGACAACGCCATCTCCATCGGCCTGAAGGAGCATCCGCAGATCATGTCCTCGCTTCACGCGGTGGATGTGGCCGAAGCGCAGGTGAAGATTTTCGAAGGCGCGCTCTATCCGACTGCCGCCCTGCAGGGCAGCGTCCAGCAGCGTTACGATACGCAGTTCCCGGGCGATAACGGCGTGACCGCCTCCATCGTCGGCCGCATCTCGGTCCCGCTCTACGAGGGCGGCCAGACCTATTCGCAGATCCGCCAGGCCAAGGAACTGGTGGGTCAGGCCAGGATCAACGTCGAGGATATCCGCGACCAGGTCCGGTCGGCCATCGTCACGGCCTGGGGTCGTCTCGAAGCAGCGAAGGCCCAGGTCATCGCATCGCAGGCCCAGGTGCAGGCCAACGAAGTGGCGCTGAACGGCGTGCGCGAGGAGGCCCGTGTCGGCCAGCGCACCACGCTCGACGTGCTGAACGCTCAGCAGGAACTGCTGAACTCGCGCGTGAACCTCATTCTCGCCCAGCGCGACCGCGTGGTGAATTCCTACGGCGTGGTCCAGGCGGTGGGCCGCCTCACCGTGCGCTTCACGTCGATCCCGGTGGTGGCTTACAGCCCGAAGGAGCATTTCGACCAGATCAAGGATCTCTGGTACGGCGTGCGTACGCCTGACGGACGCTGAGGGTCGCGAGGAACTCGCAGGGCGCCGGTGTTATCCTGTGCCTTGCGCCCTGCCGGTCCTTGTTTCCGGCGCCCGTGGTGAAATACTCAGAGTGATCGAAATACTTCTTTAACCATGTGACCCGAGCGTCGTCCGGATGAGTGCAGCGAGCCCCAAGACGCCGGAAAAGGGCCAGGAACCCTCCATGGAGGAGATCCTGGCGTCCATTCGCCGGATCATCGCCGACGACCAGAACGCCAAGGCGGAGGTGGTCTCGCCGGTTCGCTCCACTCCGCCGCTGCCGGAGAACG
>NZ_JADIJP010000018.1:0-106058 GCF_017355285.1 Methylobacterium sp. SD274
GCGAGAGAGATTGGGCTTTGAAGCGTTGAGCGCGCTACGTTCTCACTGCATAGCTCACCCCGAGATCACCGTGAGGGTGTCTCTGGTGACAATGCTCCGAGAGGACGAATCTGAATATGAGAGTTTCGACCCTACGCCGCAGCTTTCTCGGCCTGTCGCTTCCGCTGCTTTTCGCCTCGTTGTTGCCCGGATCGGTCCAGGCCGCGGGCGATGCCCGGATCACCGGTTTGTGGAAGCTCGTCTCGTATGAGGTCGAGGTTCGTTCCACGGGCAAGACGATACCGGTCATGGGCGCGCATCCCGCCGGGTTCGCTTATTTCACGCCTGAGGGGAGGGTGTTCTTCAACCTGACGGGCGAGGGCCGTAAGCCCGCTTTCACCGATAAAGAGCGCGCGGCTCTTCTCGACACGATGGTCTCCTACACCGGGCGTTTCACTGTCACGGGAAACCAGTGGACCGCCAAGCTCGACGCCGCTTGGAACCCGTCGTGGGTTGGAACCGAACAGACGCGATCTTTCGAGATCGTCGACACGCGCCTTCGTGTCCTGACCCCTTGGCGTGTCATGCCGAACTGGGCCGAGGAAGGTGAGACCCGCAGCATCGTTACCTTCGAGCGCGCATCTGACAGTTAAGAGCCCTGTGGCTCAGGCCGCCTGGGCGGCTGCTCGTTCGGGAATCTCCCTGGAGACGTGAGCCACGGCTTCGCGCAGGGTCGAAAGATCGGCATCCGCCCGGGTGCCGAAGGTCGACAGGTGTCTGCGGTAGGCGCGGGCCCCCGGGCGCCCAGTGAACAATCCGAGCATATGGCGGGTCAGCGAGTGCAGGCGGATACCTTGCGCCAAAGCCCCGGCGACGATCGGCGAGAACGCCTCCACCGCCTCGAAGGCATCCGCGACTGGGGCCTCCTCGCCGAAGACCAGGCGATCCACATCCAACAGAAGTGCGGGTTCGTGATAAGCCGTGCGGCCCATCATCACGCCGTCGACCGCATTCAGTTGGTTCAGCGTCTCCTCGATCGTGGCGATGCCGCCATTGATGGCGATCGGCAGGGAAGGACGGTTCCGTTTCAGCCGTGCCACACGCTCGTAATCGAGGGGGGGGACATCACGGTTCTCCTTTGGCGACAAACCTTGCAGCCACGCTTTGCGGGCGTGAACGATGAGCCCATCGACACCCGCGCGTTCCACGGCATCGACCAGGGAATCGAGCGCGACCTCGGTATCCTGGTCGTCCACCCCAATCCGGCATTTCACCGTGACCGGCACCGAAACCGCGGCCTTCATTGCGACCACGCATTCCCCCACGAGAGTCGGATCCCGCATCAGGCAAGCGCCGAAGCGTCCATCCTGGACCCGATCCGACGGGCAGCCGACATTCAGGTTGATCTCATCGTAGCCGAAGCTTTCCGCGATACGGGCCGCCGCAGCGAGATCCGCAGGCACCGAACCGCCAAGCTGGACCGCTACAGGATGTTCCGCATCCGAGAATCCGAGCAGACGCTCCCGGTCGCCGTGCAGGACGGCGTTGCTCGTTACCATTTCGGTATAAAGGCGTGCACGGCGCGACAGGACGCGGTGGAACGACCGGCAGTAGCGGTCAGTCCAATCCATCATCGGCGCAACCGAGAAACGGATATCGTCAGGTTTCATCATGTCCGCATCAAAGAGACTGGCTCCGGCTTTGCCGGAGTGACGTCTGCCTCGGCTGTTCCAATCAATGATCGTGCTTGCAATCCGGCCCATGCACATGAGCGTGGCCGTCATTCCCATGCTCATGAGCGTGCCCGTGATCTGCATGGTCATGACCATGATCGTGCGCATGCGAATGATCGTGCGCATGAGAATGATCGTGATGGTGATCGTGCCCGCACTGGCTATGGTCGTGGGCCTCGCGCTCGGGCTTGAAAGCCCGTGAGACCGGGTTCGCGGCGCAGCCCTGGCCACGGACGAGTTCCGCATTCGCCGGAGTCGCGGGAATATAGAGGACGTCGGCGCCGATCTCCGCCGGGACGTGACTACCGCCGAGCTGCCAGGAAAGCCGCATCAAGCGCGCCGGATTCTCGGCGCGCACTTCGAGCAACGGTTCGGCCGCGGCGCGAACCGTCACCAAGCGTCCATCTTCGAGACGAAAGGCATCGCCGTCCTCGACGGGCGCCGGCTTCGACAAGGCCAGGGTGAAGCTCAAGCCTCCCGCGCCGTTGAGGATCGCAGCCGCCCCCTGGCGACCATCGTGATCGAGCGTGACGCTATCGGCAACGGAATCGGGGCGGATGGCGGCTTTGCGGACGATGGCGGTGGCTCGCAGCATGGCTTCCTCGAACGGTTTAAACTCATCTGGGCATCCGGCGAGGGCGACCCAAGGTGTCTGGCGTGCATCACTAACGGGTTTTTCGCCGGAACGGAAAGCTTGGCCGGAACCGTTCCCCCATCACGTGCATTCCACGAAAGGAATGGCTAAGCTACGTTGCGCAAGGTCACCACGGCGATAAGCCGGGCCAGAAAACGCACAAGGGAGTCTCGGGACCATGAAGAAGCTCATTGCCGCTACCCTCGCCGGGGCTCTCGCCCTCTCCCTCGGCGCCTGCAACACGCCGCAGGATCGTGCACTCGGCGGCGCCGGCCTCGGCGCTTTGGCCGGTGCTGCCATCGGCGGTGCAGCCACCGGTCGGGCTGGCGGCGCTCTTGCCGGTGCGGCCATCGGTGGCGCCAGCGGCGCGATCATCGGCGCCGGCACGGCCCCGCGCTGCCCCTACGGCACCTATCGCGACGCCTACGGCGACGTGTACTGCCGCTGAGATCTTTCCATACTGGAAGAACATCGGGGTCGAGGCGCATGCCTCGGCCCTTTTTCATGACGTGGAGACAAGACGGGCCGGGGGCATTTGCCGTATGCGGGTCTGCGCCGGCGAATGACCGGCCGACGATCCTCTGCGATGCCGATGCTGTCTCACGCTTTTCTCGTTTCGCCCCTCGGATTTGCTCTCCACGCCCATCAAGGCGGTTCCGCATGACCGTCGGGATCTGGGGCAAGCTCGGCGGCGCCGGAATCGGACTGGCCATCGGTGGACCGATCGGCGGTCTGGTCGGCGGGGTCGCCGGTCACTTCCTGGTGGATCGGGAAGGCGCGATCTTCGGCGCGACGCCGAGGGATGTCGTCTTCACCACCGGCCTCGTGGCGCTGGCCGCCAAGATGGCGAAATCGGACGGCGTGGTGACGCCTTCCGAAGTCGAGGCCTTCGCCAAGGTCATCCAGGTCAGCGAGCGGGAGCGGCCCGGCGTCCAACGGCTGTTCGACCTCGCCAAGGGCACCTCGGCCGGGTTCGAGGCCTATGCGCGACAGATGGCGACGGCGTTTCGCGATGAACCGGCTTTGCTGGAGGATGTCCTCGACGGCCTGTTCCACATCGCGAAGGCCGATGGTGCGATCCATGAAGCAGAGGAGCGCTACCTGCGTGCCGTGGCCGAGACCTTCGGCTTCGACGATGTCGCCTTCCGACGCATTGCGGCACGGCATGTACGACTCGCCGACGATCCGTATCTGGTCCTCGATCTAGACCATGAGGCGAGCGACGCCGAGGTGAAGGCCCGGCATCGCGCCCTGGTGATGGAGAACCATCCCGATCGCGCCATCGCTCGAGGCGTCCCCCCCGAAGCCGTGACGATCGCGACCGAAAGGCTCGCGGCGATCAATGCCGCCTATGACCGGATCGCCGCCGAACGACGTTTGCGTTGAGGCGGAACGGAGGAACTGCCGCATGAAGCCCAAACCGGAAAGCCCGGTGGCGACCAGTGTCATGCCATCGCCCAACCATGGGGAGCGCCGCGACGGGCCGCCGACCATGCTGATCCTGCACTATACCGGAATGGAGAGTGCAGCCGCCGCATTGCAGCGCCTCGCTAACCCGATCTCCGAGGTCTCGGCGCATTACGTGGTGCTGGAAGATGGCCGGGTGATCCAGATGGTGCCGGAATCACGCCGCGCCTGGCATGCTGGGGCCGGTACATGGGGCCGCGCCACAACGGGAATCGAGCGAGACATCAACTCGCGCTCCATCGGCATCGAGATCGTCAATGGCGGGCATGTCGGCGGATTACCGCCCTATCCGCCAGAGCAGATCGACGCGGTGATCGCATTGTCCCAGGATCTCGTTACCCGTTGGAACATCGCACCGTGGCAAGTCCTCGGCCATTCGGACGTGGCCCCGGAACGCAAGGAAGATCCAGGCGAGCATTTTCCCTGGCACCGACTGGCCGCGGCCGGAATCGGACATCACGTGCCGGCATCACCCATCCGCGACGGGCGCTTTTTTGCAGAGGGTGATACCGGACAGCCGATCGAAGCGCTCCAGGCCATGTTCGCCCTCTACGGCTACGACATACCCGTGACCGGAGTTTTCGATCGTCGAACCCAGGCGGTCGTTACGGCATTCCAGCGCCGATTTCGCCAGGCACGCGTGGATGGAGTCGCCGATGCCTCGACGATCACGACCTTGCGCGACTTGCTGGCCGCATTACCGTCACGGTGATTGCTCGACGCCGCATCCGTCGCCGCACGTGAGCGGTCCAGCCCCATAGTCTAAAGACGGGTCGACTTCGCAATCATCGATGACGTCACCGGCACAGGCGCCGGTGACGGAATTCAGGACCACTCTCAGGCGCGTTGCGACACGGCGTCCCTGTTCTCGTCCTTCGCTGCATCCTTGGCTGCGTCCCGCGTGCGCCACAGGCTGTAAGCGACGCCGCCCGCCAGCAGCACCAGCGTCACGACAAGCGACACCCATGGCGGCACATGAACGAGGTCGAACGTGTCGGCCACTACGATCTTCGTCCCAATGAAGATGAGGATGAACGCCAGCGCGGTCTTCAGATAGGCGAAGCGATCCACCATGGCGGCGAGAGCGAAGTAGAGCGCGCGTAGGCCCAGGATCGCGAAGATGTTGGAGGTGTAGACGACGAACGTATCGGTGGTGATCGCGAAGATCGCCGGGACGCTGTCGACGGCGAAGATCACGTCCGCGCCGTTCACGAGGATCAGGCCGAGCGCCAGGGGGGTGAACCAGAGGACGGACTTGCCGCTCTGCGGATCCGGCTTCCGAACGACGAAGCGTTGGCCGTGCATCTCCGGTGTGATGCGCATCACCTTGCGCAGCATCCGAACCATCGCGTTGTCCTGAATGTCGCCGGCCTCTTCCTCCTTGCCGAACAGCATCTTCAGCCCGGCGAAAATCAGGAAGGCAGCAAAGATCGACAGGACCCAGGCGGCCTGGTGTACGAGCGCGGCGCCGAGCCCGATCATCAGCCCGCGCAGGACCACCGCGGCGAGAATGCCCCAGACGAGAACGCGGTGCTGCGCCGCGCGGGGAATACCCAGGGAGGTGAGAATGACCGCAATGACGAAGACGTTGTCCATGGACAGCGACTTCTCGACCACGAGGCCGGCCACGTATTCCTGAGCGGGCTGTGCCCCGAAATACCACCAGATCCAACCGCCGAAGGCGAGGCCGAGGCTGAAATAGAACGCGGTGAGAAGGAGGCTCTCCTTCACCCCGATCTCGTGGTCCTTGTCCCGATGTAGCAGACCGAGGTCGAAGGCGAGCAGCCCGGCGACCAGGGCGTGGAACCCGAGCCACATCCAGACAGGCTTGCCGAGCCATTCGATGAAGAGAAAGTCGACCATGTGGGACCGTCGATGCTTTGCGAGACGCAGGAAAGCATCGGCTCCGACATCACGGAAGGCGTCAACGCGCATCCGCCAGAGGGGCCCGCAGCCGATTTCCGTAAGCTGGGAACCGCCGGGACGGTAATCAAGAGACGGCATTGCGGCGCCGTCGCGTTCACGCCGAGCGCGGGTTCCGAGAGCTCTACCGGTGTGGCCAACCGGCCGCAGAACGGGGCAAACCGCTCGTCGCCATCGATCGCTTCCTTGTTTTGCCGCACCGCGACGCCCCACAATGGCGGGCGGTTCGGAGCCGGGCGGTGTGAGGGTTCAGCGCGTGAGGATCGGACGCATCCTTGGATGGGCGAACTTTGCGCTGGTCTTGGCCGGTTCGGCGCAGGCCGAGGCGACGCGCTTCGTCGCCCCGGAATGCCGGGCCGGTTCGACGCGACAGGATGCGCTCACGGGAGTCGGCGAGCGCGGCGAGTTGATCCTGGCATCGGGCAGTCGCGCGATTCTGGGCGGCATTCGCTGGCCGGTGGAAGATGATGGCGCGGCCCGTGCCTGGCTCCTCCGGCAGCGGGACCGTCCGCTGGAGCTCGTGCCGCGCGGCGAGGCCGACCGTTGGGGACGCACGCAGGTCGATGCGGCCGTTCTCGACGAGGCGGTGGACCTTGCCGGTGGGCTGATCGCGGAGGGACTTGCCTATGTGGATGCCGGCGAACGCGACACGCTGTGCAGACCGGCGCTGCTGAGCCTCGAAACCGAGGCTCGCGGAGCGGCGAGGGGGCTTTGGCGCACGGGCGTGCGTGAGGGCCGGGAGGGTGGCGCGTTGCGCGAAGCGACCGGTCGTTTCATCGTGGCGCAAGGGAGGGTCGTGAATGTCGGCGAGCGGTCGGCCCGGACCTACGTGGATTTCGCCAAGCGGGGTGAAGACGGCTTGACGGTCACCGTGTCGAAGCGCACTTGGCGCCAGTTGCGTGAACGTGGTCTGAGTGCGGCGACGCTACGCGGGCGCCTCGTCCGCGTTCGCGGTGTCGTCGAGTCTTGGCGCGGACCCACCCTCGACATCGCAAGCGCAGACATGATCGAAGTTTTGGATGAGGAGCGGGCGCTTCGGCGCTGAACCGAATGAGCGGGGGGCACACTCGACATCGCGGATTCTGGGCTGGCCGAAGCGGCCTGCTCATGTCGACGCTCATCCTGCCGCTGTTGGTGGGCTGCGGCGCCGACCAGACCGGCGCCCTGTTGCAGCCGGCCGCGATCAAGGTCCCGGTGGAGGCTCCCCGCACCACGGGCCGGGAGCGGACCGCGTCGGATGCCGACCATGCCAAGCTCGTGGCTTCCTTCGGGGGGGAATACCGTTCGCCGGCAGCTCTGCGCCTGCTGACGGAGGTGACCGACCGTCTGGTGAAGGCCACCGACCGTCCGGAGGAGACCTACGCGGTCACGCTTCTCGACTCGCCGGTCATCAACGCCTTCGCCCTGCCCAATGGCCGTCTCTACGTGACGAGGGGGTTGCTGGCGCTGGCCAGCGATACATCCGAGATCGCCGCCGTGCTGGCGCATGAAATCGCCCACGTCACCCTGCGCCATGCCACGGCGCGCACCGAACTGGCCCTGCGCTCGCAGCTGGTGAGCCGGGTCGTCGCCGACGTGCTCAACGATCCGGCCACCGGCGCCCAATTGCAGAACCAGTCGAAATTCGCCCTGGCCCGGTTCTCCCGCGATCAGGAACTCGAGGCGGACGGGATCGGTGTCCGGACCCTGGCGCGGGCCGGCTACGATCCGTTCGGTGCGGGACGGTTCCTCAACTCGCTCAATCGCACCACCAACATGAAGACCGGGACGGGCATGGCCGGCGAGCCCGATATGCTCGCCACCCATCCCGGCACCAGCGAGCGGATCACCCTCGTCACCCGTGCCGCCCGCCTGATCGGCGCGCCCGGCCTCGGCGTCGATGAGCGTGCCCGCTACCTCGCGGCCATCGACGGCATCGCCTATGGCGACAATCCGGGCGACGGGATCGTCAAGGGCCGCCGCTTCCTCCATCCCAGCCTCGGCATCGCCTTCGAGGTACCGGAGGGATACACGATCGAGAACACGCGGAACGCCGTCCTCGGCGCCACCGGGGAGGGGAGCCGCCGCCTTCTGTTCGATCAGGTCGAAAGCCATGTCGGCCAGAGCCTGGAGGAGGTGCTGCGCGCAACCTGGAGCGACAGCATCGAGGCGAGTTCGGTGGAGAACCGGATGATCGCCGGCAACTCGGCGGTCACGGCGATGTCCCGCGGCAAGGACTGGACCTTCCGCCTCGCCGCTGTCCGGGTCGGGGAGACCACCTTCCGCATGATCATGGCCGCCAAGGGCAGCACGGATCCCGACGGCGCGTTCCGTCGCTGGACCGAGAGCCTGTCCGGCGTCGGCCCCGACGAAGTGAAGTCCCTGCGCCCGCTGCGCATCCAGGTCGTCGTCGCCGGGCCGGCCGATACGGCCGACGAGATGGCGCGCAGGATGGTGGTGCCCGATCGTCCCCTCGACCGCTTCCTCGTCCTCAACGAGCTGGAGCGGGGTGCCGTCATCCGGGCGGGCCAAAGCTACAAGCTCGTCGTCGAGTAGCGAAACACGGTTGCGGTTTGGCACTTCGATGCCGGACCACGTTGTGGTGATTCCCGATGCCACCCGGGTCGTTCAGGCTGATCGTCAGGCCCGCCGCGACGCTCGGGGAACGCCAACGGTTCGACCGGTGGCGGCGAACGTGGCCATCATGGGCATCCTAACCGAGTCTCATCCGAACGGAGTCGTCGATGCACCATCCAGCGTCCGCTGTCCGTATTCTCATCGTGGAGGACGAGGTGATGCTTCTCGACGTCATCACCGCCCATCTCGAAGAGGTCGGATATGACGTGATCCCGGCTGTCACCGCAGAAATCGCCCTCGATATTCTGCAGCGTGGCGACCCGGTGGACATCCTGTTCACGGACATCCGTCTGCCGGGTGCGATGGATGGATGGCAGCTCGCCGAAGCCGCGCGGGACATCCGTCCCGCCCTTCCGGTGATCTACGCCACCGGCTTCTCTCACACCCCGCCCCGGATGGTAGGCGGCGCGGTCTTCTTTCCGAAGCCCTATCGCGCGGCGGCGGTCATCCGCGCGATCAAAGGGTTCGGCGTGTCCCCACCCACCTGATCGGTCAGGCGGCGGCGAGCGCCATCGACATCGATTCCTTCTTCATCAACTCGCGATAGAACCCGTCGAGATGGGTGAGCTTGTCCGGCGAGCCGTCCTGGATGACGCGCCCGCCTTCGAGCACCACGATCCGGTCGAAATCCTTCAGCGTCGAGAGACGGTGCGCGATCGCGATGACGGTCCGCCCCTTCATCAAATTGGCCAGGGCGTGCCGGATCGCCTCCTCGGAATCGGCGTCCAGCGCCGAGGTCGCCTCGTCGAGCAGCAGGATCGGGGAATCCTTCAGGATGGCGCGGGCGATGGCGATGCGCTGGCGCTGACCGCCGGACAGCTTCACACCCCGGTCGCCCACGATCGTGTCGAAGCCCTCCGGCAACGCCTCGATGAAGTCGGTGCAATGCGCCGCCGCGGCGGCCTTCCAGACATCCTCGTCCGACGCGTCCGGCCGGCCGTAGCGGATGTTCTCGCGCAGCGTCCGGTGGAACATCGACACGTCCTGGGGCACCACCGTGATGGCTTCGCGCAGGGAATCCTGCGTCACCCGGTTGATGTCCTGACCATTGAGCAGGATCTTCCCGCTCTGGACCTCGTAGAAGCGCTGGAGCAGCGAGAAGAGGGTCGATTTACCGCCACCCGACTTGCCCACGAGACCGATGCGCTGCCCGGCCTCGATCTTCACGTTGAAATCCGTGAAGACCGCGCGACCATCGGGATACGAGAAGGCGACGTGATCGAACTCGATCTCGGCCCCGGTGCCCGAAAGCGGCATTGCTTCGGGATGGTCGATCAGGTCGTGCGGCTGAAGCAGGGTATGCAGGGCCTCCGACAGCCGGGCCGTATGCTGGGTCGCATCCACCAAGGCGACGGCGAGGTCGCGCGTGGCGGCGAGGATACGGATGCCGAGGGTGCAGACGAGGACCACCTGTCCGTTCGTGGCCTGGCCCGCTTCCCACATGGTGATGGCCCAGTAGAGCAGGCCGAGTACCGCGAAGACCGTGAGGATCGCGTGAACGATCCGAAGCTTCTCGAGGTAGAGCAGCGAGGAGCGGCGCGACCGCATCTCGACGCCGATGGTGCCGTCGAAGCGCTTGTATTCCCGCTTGAACGCCGAGAAGGCGCGGACCAGCGGCATGTTGCCGACGAGATCCACCATCTCGCCATCCACGCTCGCGGCTTTGGCCGCGAAGTCGTGGTGGAGCGGCTTTCCGGCTGCCGCCATCTTGAACATCAGGATGACGACGGCGGCGAAGATGCCGGCCAGGACGCCCGCCATGGTGAGGTTGACGGTGCCGATATAGACGATCGACAGGAAGGCCGCGACGCAAGGTGGCATCACGTTGAACACGAACATGTTCTCGACCGTGAAGATCGCGTTCGAGGTTGCGGTGATGCGCGAGGCCAGGGTGCCCGGCTGCCGGTCGGCGAAGAAGGACGGCGAATGGCCGGTCATGTGGCGGAACAGGTCGCGGCGGATATCACCCGTGACACCGACGAAAGTGAAGGATCCGACGAGGCTCGCCACGCGCCAGAGCATGTTGTCGGCGGCGATGAAGGCGATGAGGACGGCCAGTGCGCCCCAGATCAGGCCTGCATCCGGCCCCTTGCTCAAAGCATCGACGACGCCCTTCAGCGCGTAATCCGTGCTCACGGAGAAAGCGACGGCTCCGAGGACAGCGCAGAGGATGACCAGATGGGGAAGGGCCCGCCGCTTCAGGTAACGGGAGACGAAGGCGAAGGGCCTGTCGGCATAGACGCAGAGGTCTTCCATATGGGTGACCATCCCGGTGCTCATTCTTAACTGTCGGATTCTGACGTGACCCTGCAAGCAGGCAGCACGGAACCGTGAACCTATAGGTCGCAACGCAAATCTCGTCCAAGCGTTGCAGGCTGCCGTCAAGCTTGCGCTCTTATACCGAGGAAACCTGAACGGGTCTTGAGCGGCAAGCGAATTCGATGCCGTAACCCCATCAGGTCGCCTCCACCTGACGGGTCTCCGGCATGATCAGGGCGAGGAGGGCGAAGCCCGCCAGACCCACGATGGCGAGGCCGAGGAAGGCGCTGTGGCTGCCGAGGTGATCGGCCATTATTCCGGCCAGCGACGTCGACAGGGCAGCGCCGATGCCCATGGCGGTTCCCACCGCACCGAGGGCGAGATTGAACCGGCCGGTGCCGCGCGTGACGTCGGACACGACGAGGGGAACCATGACCCCGAACACCGCCGCGGAGACGCCGTCGAAGACCTGGATCGCCACGAGGAGTTCGGGGCTGTCGGTATAGGCGAAGAGCAGGCCGCGGATCGGGAGGGCGGCAAAGCCGATGAGAAGGAGCGGGCGGCGGCCCCATTTCTCGGCGGCCCGCCCGACCGCAGGGCCGGAAATCGCCAGGACGACCTGGGGCACCACGATGCAGGCGGCGATGAGCGCCGTGGCGGTTTCGCTGGCCCGCAGGGTCAACATGCTGCCCACGAGAGGCAGCATGGCGGCGTTGGCCAGGAAGAAAAGGGTCATGCAGGCGGCAAAGCACAGAAGGGGGCGATTGGTGACGATGACCTTCAGCGCGCTTTCCTTCGGTCCCGACTCCACCGCCTCGGCTTGGCGGGCCTGCAGCGGCGCCGCGCCGGGACGGATGAACGAGAGCGCGATCAGGGTCGGGATCATGAGGAAGGCAGTGAGGTAGAACACCGCGTCGTTCGACAGGTAGTAGCCGCAGGCTCCCATCAACGCCGCCGCGACCGCATTGCCGAGCGCCGAGAAGCTCGCGTTGCGCCCCAGCCGTTCACCGGCACGTTTATGACCCACCAACCCGATGCTGATGGCCGCGATGGCCGGCGTCAGGATGCAGCTCGCGGCGGAATGGGCCGCCATGGCGAGCAGAACGATGAGGAAGCTCGGCCACATGGCGAGGGCGAAGGCGCTGAGCGAGATCGCCACGACCGAGAGCCCCGCCGCGAAGCGTCGCGAACGAACGGCATCGACGAAAGCACCGCCCGGCACCTGACCGAGCAGGCTGACGAGGCTGCCCACCGTGAGGGCGAAACCGATGTCGGATTGCGTCCATTGCGCCTGCGTGAAGTACACGGCGAGGAACGGACCGAACCCGGTCTGGAGGTTCGCGACGAAGAACGCGAAGGCGTCGAGCCCGCGGCTGCTTCTCACCGAAACGGCCTGCATGTCGGTCGAAGCCTCTCCGGGCATCTCGGCATAGGCGTCACGCCGGGGAACCCCTCGCGGTCGAAATTCCGACCGGGGCACTTCGCGGGGTTTGATGACGCGTCGATTCTGCGAGCGGGATGCCGTCATTTGTCCGGCGATTTCTCAGCCGGCTTGTCTGGCATGGGAGTGGCCGCAGGGGTCGACGGAGGCGTGACGGGAGCCTGGACCGGAGCCGCCGGAGTCGGTGCGGCGGGGGGCTGAACCGCAGGGAGCTGCGCTGCCGGAACTTGCGCGGGAGCGACTTGTGCAGGGGCCACCTGAGCGGGCGGAGGCGCTTGGCCGGCCGCCGCGTCGCCGTCGGGCGGAACGCTCGGGCTCGCCGGGCCGAGGACGACGATGGGATCGCCCGGCTTGTATTCCGGCGAGACGCGAACCTGGTTCCGGCTCAGCTGAAGGACGAGGCGGCTCGGCTTGCCATCCGGCGAGAAACGCATGGCGCGCCAGTCTACCGCGATCTTGCGCGAGCCTACGCCGAGAAAGCCGCCGAAATCGATGATGGCGGCGCGTGGCCGACCATCCTTGTCGAGGATGATGTCGATGATCCGACCCATATCCTCGCCGGTGGAACTGCGCACGGCTTTGCCGAGCACGCCCTCGTAATCCTGGGTATCCAGAACCGTCGCGGGTGTCCCTGTGGCCGGTACGGGGGGGGCAGCCGCCGGCTGTGCCGGCGCGGTGATCTGCGGTGGCGGCACCGGCGGCGAGACAGGGGTTGCGGGTGCCGCGGGCGCGGCCGGAGACGCGTCGCTCGCCGCACCGGTAGCCGGAGCGGTTCCCTCTGCTGCGGCTCCTGCGGCCCAAAGGGTGATCGACGCGGCGGCAACCAGCCGGACAGTTCTGAACACGTGCGTTCCCCGAAGAAGCATGTCGCCGGCTCCCGCTCGACCTCGGCCATCCCGAGACGTTCTCGCCTGGCATGGAGTGGGAAGGCGTATGAGAGCGGACCAAGGCGAAGTTGTGGATGACGGCGAACCGATCGGCAGAGGAGCGGCTCGTCCCGATCACGGATTGGCAAGAACCGGACCGTGGCGGTCATGGTGGCGTGCAGCGCGGAAGCTGTCCAGGCGAACCGGCGCCCGCCGACCCGGAATTTTTCCCTGTCAGCCGCGTGAGGTATGACGAAAGCCCTGTGATCGTCTGGTTTTCGCCTTTTGTGCATCGTAGAGATGCGCGCAAGCGTGCCGAACCACCCGCGCGAACTGAGGTGGAATACTTTTGAGGAACTCGTCGATGCGTATCCCGTCGAAAGCCTGCGCTCTGGCGCTTCTTGCAGCGTCTTTGGGCGGTTGCCAGGCATTGTCCGGCGGCGGTGGCGTCATGCCTGAGAGCGAAGTCGGTCCTCCGCCCTCCATGCGCGGTGCTGTGCCCGGCGCTCAGCGCGCACGGGCGGCCGAGGTCGATCCCGATGGGGCGCCGCTCCAGACGGCTCCGACGCGGCGCCTGGACCTGCCGAAATCGGCCGGCGGCCAGACCCGCTCCCAGGCGGAGGCGGAGCGCCGGATTCGCCGTGAGGACATCGAGGGCGAAACGACCAGCCGTTCGAGCTCCGGCGGGCTCGCCCCGCAGATGGGGTCGGGCGGCAGTGTCGGCCTCGGCGGGAAATTCTAGAACCGCGCGACGCGACTGACGGATTCTAAAAGCGCCGCCGATGGAGCCCCCATCGGCGGCGTTGTCGTATGTGAGGGCGACGATGCCGGTCAGACGAGATCGGCACCACGCGTGTCGGTGTCGACCCGACCTTCGGCGGCAACGAGTCCCGTCAGGCCAGCGAGGAGCACGCCGGAAGCGACGAGGGCGAGGGCAATGGCTGCGATGAACATGCCCTCAGTGTTCCTCATCGCGCTTAAGGGATCGTTCCCCGGCGCGTCTGGGCGGTGTTCCGAGATCGCGCACATGCGACGATTCCGGGGGAGGAACGAAAAAAGATTGCACGCTCCCGCGATGCGGCGTCGTCGGGCGACCTACCGTCCTGCCACCCGGCGCAGACCCGATCCTCTCCTTACCACTGGATCATGCGGCGCTTCTCCCGCGAACCGCACAGCGAATGCCTCGGAACGGCTCAACCGTCTTCCTAACGCATTGTCGGACGACAGGTTTTTCGGACGATGCCCGTTCCGATGCCGCCGGGCCGCTCTGTCGTCCCTGATGACGATCATAGAGGGAGCGGCCGTCATGCGGATCGGATCGCATCGGGACGGAAGTCCGTGCTCCCGCCTTCGTGGGCTTGCAAAATCCCCGCTATCCCCGTCCCTTCTGTGGATGGGCGGTGGGTCTACGTGATTCCCTCTTGGAACGCTCTCAGCACCGCTTAGTTGTTGCAGCTATGCGCTCCGAGGCCCTTGGCCGTGGGCGTGACGGCGCTCAAAGCCAAAAACCGGAGGAACTCATGGCAACCAAGACCACCACCAAGGCAGCCGACAAGCCGGCCGCTGCCAAGAAGACCGCTGCTCCGAAGGCTGAAGGCGCCGCTAAGCCCAACGCGCTGCAGCAGCCGCTGAAGCCCTCCGAGGAACTCGCGGCCGTCGTCGGCTCCGCAGCGCTTCCGCGCGGCGAGGTCGTCAGCAAGGTTTGGGAATACATCAAGAAGCACAATCTCCAGAATCCCGAGAACAAGCGTGAGATCCTGGCCGACGACAAGCTGAAGAAGGTCTTCGGCAAGGACAAGTGCACGATGTTCGAGATGAACAAGCACCTCGCTGCCCATCTCAAGTCGGCCTGATGCCGGTGCGGCCCGGCGCTCGAGTAGCGCCGGGCAGGCTCTCTGTCAGTTCCGGCGCGTCCGCTAGCGACCCGAGAGCGTTGCGCTCAGGCGATGTGACGGATCACTCCCCCATCGACGCGTAGGGCCGCACCGCTGGTGGCGCTGGCGGCCGGACTGCAGATGTAGGCGACCATGCTGGCGACCTCCTCGACCGTCGCCAAGCGACGAATGAGCGAGGTCGAGCGGTGCTCGGCGACGAAGTCCCGTCCCAGCTTGTCGAGATCGACCTCGCCGGTATCCTTCGCCATTTTCGCCATGAAGTCGGCGACACCCTCCGACAGGGTCGGGCCGGGCAGTACGCTGTTCACGGTCACTCCGCTTCCGGCTACCGTCTCGGCGAGGCCCCGTGACACGGCGAGCTGCGCCGTCTTCGTCATGCCGTAATGGACCATCTCGACCGGGATGTTCAGGCCCGACTCGCTGGAAATGAAGACGACCCGACCCCATCCGGCCTCGACCATGCCCGGCGTGTAGGCCCGCGAGAGGCGTATGCCGCTCATCACGTTGGTCTCGAAGAAGCGAAGCCAATCGTCGTCTTGTATCTCGAAGAACGGCTTCGGTTCGAAGATGCCGGTGTTGTTCACCAGGATATCGACCTCCGGCAAACCCTTCACCACGGCCTCCGCGCCGCTCGCCGTGGCGATATCGCCGGGGGCCGCGATGAATGCCGTCGTGCCGGTCTCCTCCGTCAAGCGCCCGATCGCCGCCCGAACCCGGTCCGGTGTGCGCCCGTTGACGGCGACGGTGGCGCCCATTCCGGCGAGGGCCTTGGCGATGCCGTAGCCGATGCCGCCGGTCGAGCCGGTCACCAGGGCGCGCCGCCCTTTCAGATTCATGTCCATGAATGTCTTCCTCCGTTGGCAGCCTCGTCGATCAACGCCTCAGGCGATGGGTGGCTGCGTTCGGGGGATCAGCCCGTCGGCTGGCGCCGCATGATGCTGGAGACGGCACCGGCCGCTGACAGGGCGCAGGCGCACCAGAGCGCTGCCCCGATGGAGACGGCCGTACCGCTGGCATGGGTGAGCCCGAAGATGACGGCGACGAGGGCCGCGCCGAGCGATTGCCCCGTCAGCCGCGCCGTCGATTGCATGCCGCTGGCTCCACCGCTGCGCGAACGCGGCGCGCTCGTGACGATCACCTTGTTGTTCGGCGCCTGGAACAATCCGAAGCCGATTCCGCAGACGGTCAGCCGCCAGGCGATATCCACCAGCGTTGGGGCGGCGGGGAGCAAAGCCAGCGCCGCGATGCCCCCGGCCATGAGCGCCAGGCCGATGCCGCCGAGAACACCCGGCGCGTACCGGTCGGCGAGGCGGCCGGAGATCGGCGCCGTGATCGCGATGGCGATGGGCCAGGGCGTCATCAGGAAACCGGTCTCGGTGGCGGAGAGGTGCAACGCGTCCTGGAAATAGAAGGGCAGGGCGACATAGGCCATCATCTGCGCCCCGAACGAGGCGATGGAAGTCACCATCGACAGGGCGAAGGCGGGAATGCGCAGCAGGTCCACCGGCAGTAGCGGTGTCGCGAGCCGGGCCTGATACAGGACGAAGACGGTGCCGACCGCGAGCCCGGCGGCGATCTCCGCAAGGGCGAGCCAGCGCCCATTCGCTTCGCCGATTCCATCGAGTCCGATGATGAGAAGGCCGAAGGTGAGGGCGTTGAGGAGCGCGCTCGGGACGTCGAAACGCGCCCCGCTCACCGGCGTCACCGGCAAGGTCCGCGCGGCCACCGCCAGGGCCACGAGGCCGACGGGCAGGTTGACCAGGAACAGCCACGGCCAGGTCGCCACGGAGAGGATCGCGGCGGCGACGGTCGGGCCGGTCGCCGAGGCCATGGCGACGATGAGCGCCACGTTGCCGACCCCCCGGCCGATCATGCGATGCGGATAGATGAAGCGCACCAGGGCGATGTTCACGCTCATGATGCCGGCCGCACCGAGCCCCTGGGCGATCCGGGCGACGATGAGCCCGGGCAGGGAGGTCGACAGCGCACAGGCCAGGGAGGCCGCGACGAACACGACGAGTCCGGCGAGATAGACCTTCCGATAGCCCAGGATGTCGCCGAGGGAGGCAAGCGGCAGCAGCGACGCGGTCACGGCGATCTGAAAGGCGTTGACCACGAAGATCGCGGAAGCGGGGCTGACCCCGAGATCCTTCGCCATGGCCGGCAGCGCCACGTTGACGATGGCCCCGTCCAGTACCGCCATGGTCATGGCGAGTCCGATGGCGAGAAGCGCAAGCATGCGCTCGCGCACCGGCAGACCATCCATGGGTTTCGCGCCGGGCCGCGGTACGGCTCCACCGTTATTGAGAGGGTCTGCCTCGTGCGTCATCGCACAGAGCCGTGAACGATCCCTGCTCGCTTCGGCAAGTGCCCTATGTCACCCATCGATCGCAAAGACATCATCGAGGCGTTCCACCGGGGATCACATGCGTCTGGCGACCTTCCTGCTCGGCTTCCTTCTCGCGGTCACGCCCTCTCTCACGAGAGCCGACGATGCCGGGCCTCTGGGGATTGGCCTGGAGGGCTTTGCCTATCCCCACCCCGTCTGGTTTCTCGACCTGACGCGGGACAACGAGCGGCAGCGCCTCGCCTACATGGACGTCACGCCGACCGGGACACCGAACGGACGTACCGTTCTGCTGCTGCACGGCCGCAATTTCCCGTCGAGTTACTGGGAGCCGGTGATCGGTGCCCTGGCGGGGGCGGGCTACCGCGTGGTCGTCCCCGACCAGCTCGGCTTCGGCAAATCGTCGAAACCGGTGGGACCGTTCAGCTTCGACGTGATGGCGGCGGAAACCGTATCGCTTCTCGATGCGCTCAATCTCCCGCGCGTCGATGTCGTCGCGCATTCCATGGGCGGTATGCTGGCCGCCCGACTTGCCCGAAACGCGCCGAACCGGGTGAACAGCCTCGTCCTCGAAGCGCCGATCGGTCTCGAGGATTATCGCTTTACCGTCCCGCCCGTTTCGAACGACACGCTTCTCCGCATCGAGGGCGGTGTCACCGCGGACGTCTACCGGCGCCAGCTGATGACGAATTACGGGCTGTCGCTGCCCTCCACGGCGATCGAGCCCTTCGTGGCGATCCGCGAGCGCATGAAGGGTTCGGGCGAATATCCGCGCTGGCTCCAATCCTTCGTCAATTCCTACCAGATCATCTGGGGCCAGCCGGTGGTGCACGAGATCCCGCTGATCGCCGCGCCGACCCTGTTCATCATGGGCGCAAACGATCGCAACGCACCGGGCAAGCCCTTCGCACCCGAGAACCTGCGTGCCGCCATGGGCGACAATGCCGGCCATGCCAAGAGCCTGGCGGCCCGGATGCCGGACGGACGCGCGGTCGTCTTCGAGGGCGTCGGCCACCTCGTCCATATGGAAGCGACCGATCGTTTCAACGCCACGACGCTCGAATTTCTCAACGGCCATTGAACCGGGACGAACACAGGGAGCCCTCGGATGGATGTCGGAGTGATCGGGTTGGGCCGGATGGGCCGGGGCATGGTGCAGAGCCTCGTCCGGGGCGGTCACCGGGTGAGAGTCTGGAACCGGACCGCATCCGCCGCCGACGGTCTCGATGGGGTGACGGTCGCGCATAGCGCGGCCGACGCCTTCACCGGGGATGCGGCGATCACCATGCTCGCCGACGACGCGGCCCTGCGTTCGGTGATCGTGGAGGGCGGGCTTCTCGATTCCGGCACGCGGCCCGGCCTGCATCTCAGCATGAGCACGATCTCGGTGGCGCTCGCGCAGGAGCTCACCGCGATCCACGAGCGGGCCGGCGTGCCCTATATCGCCGCCCCCGTCTTCGGCAGGCCGGACGTGGCGCAGAACGGTGCCCTGAATATCGTCGTCGCCGGCGACCCTTCCGTCATCGCGAAGGCGCAACCGCTGCTCGACGCCCTCGGCACGAAGACCTGGCCCTTCGGAACCGAGCCGTATCGGGCCAATGCGGTGAAGCTCGCGGGCAACTTCATGCTGATCGCGGCCATCGAGGCCATGGGCGAAGCCGTCGCCTTCGCCGAGGGACATGGCGTCGCCGGTGCCGATCTCCTCGACCTTCTCACCAACACGCTGTTCGCCTCGCCGGTCTACAAGGGCTACGGCGCATCCATCGCCGCCGGGCGCTATGAACCGCCGGGCTTCGGTTTGAGGCTCGGGCTCAAGGATATCGGCCTCGCCCTCGCGGCATCGGGTCAGACCGGCGTACCGATGCCTTTCGCCAGCGTGCTGCGCGACAACCTCATCGACGCCGTCAGCCACGGCGACGGCGACAAGGATCTCGCCGCCCTGGCGCTGGTCTCGGCGCGGCGAAGCGGGCGGTAGGCCGATCCCGGGGGAAACTGGCTGACAAGACTGGGGCAGCTTCCTGCTTGGTTAAAGCGCCCCCTCCCGCACCGCCCCCGGATCGGCGAGCGAGTGAAGCAGCCGCGCGGCGGAATGGGCGAAGCGCAGTGTCACCGCCTTGCGGCGGGCGCCGCTCAGCACATGGTCGACCGGGTCGCGCAGGATCGCGGCGCTGTAACCGTCGGCGATGATCAGCCCGGCCTCGTCGGGCGTCAGTCCTTCGGGGAGGGAATCGGGAACGGCGAAATAGAAGCGGTCGCAATAGTCCCGGTAATCCGGCCACTTCTTGTCGGCGCGGAAGTCGGCGACGCTGGATTTGATCTCCACGATGGTCAGCCGGCCGGCCGGGCACAGGGCGATGATGTCCGCCCGCCTGCCATTGGCGAGGGAGAATTCCGGTATCGTCACATGGCCGAGGTCGGCGAACAGCCGGCGGACCCCGCGCTGGACCTGGAGCGCGGTCGCCGATTGCCGGCGGTCCGGCGGCAGGACGAGATGGGCGAGGGCTGCTGACATGGCTTCGCTTGGGAATGGCTTCGCTTGGGGAGAGTGCTGTCTCGAATCGACTGGTCCGCCAGGGAATCAGGTCGGCCCGCCCTTGTCACCTGCGGCAGCCTGCCCGCCCGCCAGTGCGGCGCGGATCGCGTCGAACCCGTCGGTCAGCGCCGCCGGCCCGGGCTGCAGGATCAGAGGCGACTTGATCTCGTGGATACGCCCCGCCGCCACGGCGGGGATCACATCCCAGCCCGGCCGCTCGCGGATCCGCGCCATGTTCACCCGCTTGCCGCACCACGAGGCGAGGATGACGTCCGGCTGCGCGGCGATCACCTGTTCGGAGGTGACGATCCTGTCCTTGGCCGCCGGCTGGCGGGCGAGTTCGGGAAAGACGTCGTCGCCGCCGGCATAGCCGATGAGTTCGGAGACCCAGCCGATGCCAGAGATCATCGGCTCGTCCCATTCCTCGAAATAGACTGTCAGGCGGGGCGGGCCGGCATTGTCGAGGGCGGCGGCGCCGAGGCGGTGGGCGTAACCCTGGGCCAGCGCGTCGGCCTTCTCGCTGGCCCCGACCAGAGCGCCCACGGTACGGATCATCGCGAGGCAGCCGGCGACGTCGCGCTGGTTGAAGAGATGGACCGAGATTCCGGCGCGGGCGAGGTCGGCGACGATCTCGGCCTGCATGTCGGAAAAGGCGAGGACGAGATCAGGCTGCAGGGCGAGGATTTTCGGCAGGTCGGCGCTGGTGAAGGCCGAGACGCGCGGCTTCTCCTTGCGGACGCGGGCAGGCCGCACGGCATAGCCGGACACGCCGACGATCCTGTCCTCCTCACCCAGCAGATAGAGGGTCTCGACGGTTTCCTCGGTGAGGCAGACGATGCGTTCGGGCGGGAACCGGCGCATCCGGCGTCAGGAGTTGAAGAAGCTGATGACGCCCGCGCCCGGCGCGAGCCAGACGAAGGCCCAGACGAAGGCCGAACTCCAATTGGCCAGCTGGAACGGCAGGCGCGGCACCTCGAACATGCCGGCGATGAGCGGCACCACCGCGCGGGCCGGGCCGATGAACCGGCCGATGACGATGCCCCAGGCGCCGTAGCGCCGGCAGAAATCCTCGCCCTTGGCAACCATCTGCGGATAGCGGCTCATCGGCCAGATCGACTTGGCGCCGTGCTGGAAGTAGCGGCCGATCTCGTAGGACACCCAATCCCCGAGCCCGGCGCCGATACCGCCCGCGATCACCATCGGCCAGAACGGGATGCCGCTGGCACCGATCAGCGCGCCGATGGCCACCAGCAGCACCGTGGCGGGGACCAGGATCGACAGGAAGGCCAGGGATTCGCAAAAGGCGAGCACCGCGATGATGAGGGGTGCCCATTCCTTGTGCGTCTCCACGAAGGTCAGGATCGTGGTCTTCAGCGCTTCGAAATCCATGGATGCCCCTGCTCGTCGCGCCCGATGTGCGGGAAGGCCGCGATTCCGGCAAGGGTCGATCTCGTCACGAAGGGGGCCTCACGTCGGTTGTGAATGCACCGTGGGACAAAACCGGCTACGACGCTGCCCGTCGCGCTCGCACCCGTCGAAGCAAGGCCGAATACGCCGATGAGAATTCTATCGATCCAATCGCACGTCGCCTTCGGCCATGTGGGCAATGCCTCGGCGGTGTTTCCCATGCAGCGGCTCGGCGTCGAGGTCTGGCCGATCCATACCGTGCAGTTCTCCAACCATACCGGCTACGGCGCCTGGCGCGGCCGTGTGTTCGATGGGCCGATGATCGAGGACCTCGTGCTCGGTATCGCGGAGCGCGGCATGCTCGGGCAATGCGATGGCGTCCTGTCCGGCTATATGGGCTCGGCCGATATCGGCACCGCCATCGTGCGGGCCGTGGCGGCGGTGCGGAGCGCCAACCCAAAGGCGCTGTATTGCTGCGATCCGGTGATGGGCGATACCGGGCGAGGCATCTATGTCCGCCCCGGCATCCCTGAATTCCTGCGGGATCAGGCTCTGCCCGCCGCCGACATCGTCACCCCGAACCAGTTCGAGCTGAACTTCCTGTCGGGCCTGCCCACCGGCACCCTCGGCGAGGCCAAGGCCGCGGTGGCGGCGATCCAGGCTTTGGGGCCGCGCGTCGTGCTGGTGACGTCCCTGGTCACCGAGGACACCCCGTCCGAGTCCATCGACCTGATGGCGGGGGAGGGCGGCCTGTTCTGGCGCCTGCGCACCCCGCGCCTCGCCCTCGACGTGAACGGAGCGGGCGATGCCATCGCGGCCCTGTTCCTCGTCCATTACGCCCGCACCGGCTCGGCGGCTTTGGCTTTGGGCATGGCCGGTGCTTCGGTCTACGGGCTCCTGCGCCGCACGGCCGAGGCGGGTTCGCGCGAGATCCTCACCGTCGACGCGCAGGACGAGTTCGTGGCACCCAGCGAGACGTTTCCCGTAGAGCCGATCTGATGGTCAACGAAAAGGAAAAGCCGATGAGCCGCCGCTTCGTCACCCTCGACGTCTTCACCGACACGCCCTTTGCCGGGAATCCGCTGGCCGTGGTGCTGGATTCGGAAGGGCTCGACGACGCGGCGATGCAGCGGATTGCGGGTGAGTTCAACCTGTCCGAGACGGTGTTCGTGCTGCCGCCGACGGAAGCACGCCACAAGGCCCGCCTCCGCATTTTCACGCCCACGCGCGAGCTTCCGTTCGCCGGCCACCCGACGCTCGGGGCGGCGATCCTGCTGGCATTGCACGATGCGAAATCCGGACTCACCGACGCCACCGCCTTCGGTCTCGAAGAGACGATCGGCACCGTGGCCTGCGTCGTCGAAGCGGGCGAGGGGCGCGGCCGTGGGCGCTTCAAGCTCCCGATCCTGCCGCAATACGATGGCGAGGGACCGGACGCGACGCTCCTCGCGCAGATGATCGGGTTGGAGACGCAGGATATCGGCTTCGGGCGCCACGTGCCGAGCCGGCACACGGCAGGGCCGGCTTTCCTGTTCGTGCCGGTCAATACGCGGGCGAAGCTCGACGCGGCGCGTGTGGACCTCGCCGCCTTCTCCACCCTGGATCCTCAGACGGCGCTCTACCTCTACGCAATGGACCCGGAGGGCCTCGGCCTCCGCTTCCAGACCCGGATGTTCGCGCCTCATCTCGGAGTGACGGAGGACCCGGCAACGGGGTCCGCCGCCGCGGCCTTCGCCGGCGTGATGATGGAGTTCGAGCCTCTCGGTGACGGCGAGCACGATGTCCTGATCCGCCAGGGCGTCGCCATGGGCCGTCCGAGCGAGATCGCGCTCCAACTGGTCATCGAATCCGGAGCCCTCCAATCCGTCGAGATCGGTGGTTCGGCCGTGGTGATGAGTGAGGGGACCCTGCTTGTCTGATGGCTTCACCCTCACGCGGATCGAGGGGGTGACGGCGCGGCTGGTGCCGTTCGCATGGGAATGGGCGCAGGCCAACGCGGCTCTCATCTCCGAGAACTGGCGTCGGCGCTGCGCCGCACGGTCCGGGCTGTTCGACGGACGCGTCCTCCTCGCGAAATCGTGCCGGCTCGAGGGGGCATTCTGTTCCGTCGAACTGTTCGAGACGTCCTACGCGAGCTTCATCACCCACAAGGACCTGGGCTCCCACGACCCCACCGTTCTGAACGCCTTCGCGGCCATTGCCCCTCACGGGTCGGATGGCGTCGTGCTTCTCGGTGTCATGGGCGCTCACACGGCCAATGCCGGGCAGGCTTATTTCCCCTGCGGCACGCCGGATCTCGATGACGTGCGTGACGGTGACACGGTCGATCTGGCCGGAAGCGCGGAGCGCGAGTTCGTCGAGGAGACCGGCATGGCACTTCCGGCCGGTGCGCAGAACCAATGGCTTCTGCTTCGCGGAAAGAGCCAAGCGGCATTTCTGCGGCCCGTGACGTTCCCCGATCAGGCAAACACACTGCGGCAGGACATGGAGCGCCATCGCCTCGCCGAAATCGAGCCGGAACTGGCTGGTTTCATCACGGTCGCGTCCAGCGACGAGATCGACCCCCGGTCGATGCCCGACTTCGTCCAGGCTTACCTTCGCTACGCATTCCCGTCGTCGAGCGCGTCCGCATCCTCGAACGGCTGACGCGAAGCCAGGGCTGGAGTCGATATCGCGCGGGCCGCCCTATCGGACCGGGCGCAGGACCAGCCGGTCGCCCCGCACCTCGTAGGAGCCGAGCCTGTCGAGAAAGCTCATCCCGAGGAGGTTGCCCGACAAGGCGCCGCGGCGGCTCACCAGGGCCGAGACGCGCCGTTCGGTGATCGTGCCCACGGTGAGGCTGTCGAGATAGACGGGGGCGGCCATCGCGGTGCCGTTGGCGGTCGAGACCCGGATCGAGAAGTCGGAGTCCGGCGGCGCGATCCCGATGGCGGCCGCGTTCTCCGCCGTGAGGACGACGGAACTCGCGCCCGTATCGAACTGGAAGACCTGGGCGCGGCCGTTCACCTCTGCCCGCACGGAGAAGGCCCCGTCCGCCCGGCGGTTGATCGTGACGCTTCCATCGCCGGATGTGACGGCGCTGCCGGGCCGCAGCGTCCCGACAAGGCGATTGCCGACATCCCCGGCCTCCTCCTTGTAGGCGTAGCCCGCGACCAGGGCGACGGTGAGGGCGGCCCAGAACAGCAGCGCCTTCAGGTTGGTGCCGATCTGTTGGCTGAACCGATGCCAGAACCCGGCGAGGAAGATCGTCAGCAGGGTTCCGCTGAAGGCGAGGCGTGCGAGCTGGTCCTTGTCCAGCCCGGCCACCGTGCTCTCACCATCCGAGAGGACGAGAAAGGCGACGATGCCGAGAAGGATCGCGAGGGCGGCGTAGATCATGGCCCGGCCACGGCCTTCCCACGCAGGGGATAAGCGGCGCGAAGGCGATGTCCGAGGGTCGCCATGATGGCTTGCCGCTTCGTCTCCGACAGCGAGCCCCACATCCCGATCTCTTCGCGCGTGCGTCCGCAGCCCTCGCAGAGCCCGGTCGCCGCGTCGAGAATGCAGAGCTTCGTGCAGGGGCTCGAAGCCCTCGGGGCGACAGGCTGGGTCATGGCCGTTCCATGCCCTCAGGCGTGGGTCGCGATCAAGCGCCAAAGTGCCATGGTCAGCGCGGGACCGTCGCCACGAGGCCGAGAAGCGCCGCGATCTCCGCCACCTGCTGGCAGGCTCCGATGACGTCGCCGGTCTGGCCGCCGATCTTGGCGCGGGCCAGGGCGGTGAGGCCGAGGGATGCTCCCAGCGCCAGGGCGGGCATCAGCACCATGCCGAGGACGGGCAAGCCGGCGATCCAGCCAATCGCGACGAAGACGAGGGTGAGAGACGCGACGATTGCGATGGTCCGGCGATCGGGCACGCCCACCGACGCGCCCGCCCCGCCGGGACGGGCGGGGCCGAGCAGCACCATCGGCGCGAGCGCGGCGCTGCGCGAAAGGGACGCGGCCAGCAGGAGAGCCATCGCCGCCATGGCCCCGGTGCGATCGAGAAGGGTCGCGAATGCGCCGATCCTCAGGGCGAGGGTCAGGACGAGGGCGACGCCGCCATAGGCGCCGATCCGGCTGTCGCGCATGATCTCGATGCGGCGCTCGCGCGTCGCGCCGCCGCCGAACCCGTCCGCCACGTCCGCGAGACCGTCCTCGTGCAGCGCCCCCGTCACCAGCGTCCCCACCGCCACCGCGAGGGTCGCCGCCAGGAACGGCCCGAGATCCAGCCCCCAAGCGACGAGCAGGATCAGCGCGGAGGGCAGGGCGAGGATGAGACCCGCCACGGGCAGCAGCCGCGGCAGGGTGCGGAAGTCGGGCAAGCGATGCGGGTCGCCCTCGCCGGGAAGGCGCGGCACCGGTAGCCTCGAATAGAACCGCAGGCACGCCGCGAGATCGTAGGCCAACGAAGCGCCGGGAAACGTGTCTTCCGGTTCCAGATCCCGGCCTTGTGTCATGGAGGCCTGCCTTCACCGTTCGCGCCCCGTTGGTTATAGCTCGCCCCACAGGCAGGCCGCCATACCGGACGCGCCGAGACCCAAGGCAAGTTTCGCGCGATGACCCAGACACCCCCGACCAACGATCATTCCGACCAGACGCCGTTCTCCGACATCCGCCGCCTGATCGCCTCCGTGCCGGGCGCGGACCGGGATGCCGTCACGATGGTGCGCGAGCGGGATGCGCTGCTGACGAAGCCGGCCGGTGCGCTGGGTCGCCTCGAGAACCTCGTCGAATGGCTCGCGGCCTGGCAGGGCAAGGGCCAGCCCAGCCTCGACCGCCCTCTCGTCTGCGTCTTCGCCGCCAGTCACGGGGTCACCAAGCGCGGTGTCTCCGCCTTCCCGGCGGAGGTGAACCGCCAGATGCTCGACAATTTCGCGGCGGGCGGTGCCGCGATCAATCAGCTCTGTGCCGCCTACGGCCTCGGCTTCAAGGTCTTCGACCTCGCCATCGATCTTCCCACCGGCGACATCTGCGAAGGCCCGGCCTTCACCGAGAAGGAATGCGTGGCCACCATGGCCTTCGGGATGGAGGCCATCGCCGCCGGCACGGATTGCCTCGGCCTCGGCGAGATGGGGATCGGCAACACCACCATCGCGGCGGCCATCTACGCGGCGCTTTACGGTGGCGAGGCGGCGCATTGGGTCGGGCGTGGCACCGGCGTCGATGCGGCCGGGATCGAGCGCAAGGTCGCGGCCGTGGAGGCCGCCTTGGCCTTCCATGCCGGCCATCTCGACGACCCGCTTCAGGTGCTGTCGCGCCTCGGAGGCCGCGAGATCGCCGCGATGGCCGGCGCCATCCTGGCAGCGCGGATGCAACGCATCCCCGTGGTCATCGACGGCTACGTGGCGACGTCGGCCGCAGCGATCCTCCACGCCATCGATCCCACGATGCTGGACCATTGCCTCGCCGGCCATGTCTCGGCGGAGGGGGCCCATGCGGAAGTTCTGGAACGCCTCGGACTGGTGCCGCTGCTGGCTCTTGGGATGCGGCTGGGCGAAGCGTCGGGCGCCGCCCTCGCCATCGGTCTCCTGAAAGGCGCGCTCGCCTGCCACCGCGACATGGCGACCTTCGCCCAGGCGGGGGTATCGGGGCGCAGCGAGGCATAAACCGGCGCGACCCGCCGCGCGGATCTCGACTTCGCGCGGCTCCAGCCCGGTTCAGGCTGCGCGGGCCGCGCTTCGGCGACCGCGCAAGGTCGTCCCTGAATCCGTTTCCTCGGGGAGGTTGAGGGCCGGCAGCGTGTCCATCACGCGGCTCGCCGGGAAGATCACCACGACCTCCGTCCCCTCGCGCGGCTTCGACTTCAGGTGGAAGTTGCCGCCATGCAGGTCGACCAGCCCCTTCACGATGGGCAGGCCGAGACCCGACCCCTGTTCGGCCGTCTTGATCGCCAGGGAGCCGCGACCGAACGACGACATGACCGTGCCGAGTTCGTCCTCGGGAATGCCCGGCCCGCTATCCTTCACGCTGACATATTGCCCGCCCGACGCGGTCCACCCGACCTTGATCGTAATGTCGCCGCCCGGCGGCGTGAATTTCACCGCGTTGGACAGGAGGTTGAGCACGATCTGGCGCAAGGCCCTCTCATCCGCCCAGATGCGGGGGAGGGCGGGATCGATGAATTCGTGGAAGGCTTGACCCTTTCCACGCGCCCGTAGGGCGACCATGTGGCGGCACTCGTCCACCGCATGGGCAAGCTGGATCGCCTCCTCGTTGAGCTCGTAGCGCCCTGCCTCGATGCGCGACAGGTCAAGGATCTCGTTGATGAGGTTGAGCAGGTGCATCCCGCTATCGTGGATGTCGCCGGCATATTCCTTGTACGACGGAGCCACGTGGGCGCCGAAAACCTCGTTCTTCATCACCTCCGAGAACCCCAGGATGGCGTTCAGCGGCGTCCGCAATTCGTGGCTCATGGTCGCGAGGAAACGCGACTTGGCGAGATTGGCCTCCTCCGCGCGTCGCCGCGCCTCGTCGGAATTGCCCTTCGCCTGTTCCAGTTCGATGAAGATCGCGTCCTTTTCCGCCTGCGATTTCAGCGCCCCCACGGCCGACGCGTAGACGCGGCGGGCGAGCCCGAGGAAGAAGATCTGCGATCCGACCACCATGGTGACGAGCAGGATCGTGTCCATGTCCTGCGAGAACGCCAGCAGGGAGAGCGCCGCCAGGATCAGCGGGAGCAGCGCGGCGGCGGCGGCGGCGGGCAGTGTCGCCGCCAGCATCGCGGCCACCGCGGCGGCGATGACGAGGCCGAACAGTACGAAAATGCGGGCGCTGGGCGCGGCCACGAGGATCATCAGGGCCCATGCCGAACTCTGGACGATCTCGCTGAGCATGAAGGCGCTGCGCCAGCGTCTCACCGAGACGGTGTCCGCCGATTGCCGGAGGAAATGTTTGGTCAATCCCATCGAAAGGCCGACGCCGCAGATCAGGCAGACGGCCCAGGACAGGGCGACGGGAATCGGCACCCACAGGGAGGACGCCCCGGCGATGACGAGCCCCAGGACGGCATGGGTCAGCCCGGCCCCCGAACGGTACTCGGCATAGATCCGGAGCAGCTCGTAATCGAAGGCGCGTTCGAGCCCGTTCGTCGAGGTCAGCCGCTCGCGTGCCGAACGGATGTCTCGGGCCACTTTGCGGCGGCGAACGGATTCCGGTGCCGAAGGACCGCGTCCACGCTGAACCATCTCCGCTGTCAGGTCCGACATCACCGTCTTGGGGATCTTGCGAGGGAAAACGGAGGTCGAAAGGACCTCGGCCTGTCGGTGCAGCGACAAGGCCAAGGTGCGCCAGATACGTTAAGAACGGCCTGCCGCGATTCGAACACTTGTCTCTAAATCGCGTGGCTTCACTCCGCTGGCACCTATGCAGGCCCCGATCCGGCTGCCCGCCTGGTGTGCGAAAGCGCACATTTCCCAGGTCGATTCAGTATTTAGAAGTAGTCGAACTTAAAGTCGGAGAGATGTCATGCTGAAGCTGAATGTCGACGGTGCGTCGCATGAAGTCGATGCCGATCCCGACATGCCGCTCCTCTGGGCGTTGCGCGATCATCTGGGCAAGACCGGTACGAAATATGGGTGCGGCATCGCTCAATGCGGCGCCTGCACGGTGCATCTCGACGGCCAGCCCGTCCGCTCCTGCCAGACCCGCATCGGCGATGTGGGCGAGGCGAAGATCACGACGATCCAGGGTGTGTCCGGGAGGGTGGCGGAGGCGGTCCAGACCGCGTGGCGCGGCCTCGATGTGGTCCAGTGCGGTTATTGCCAATCGGGCCAGATCATGTCGGCCATCGGTCTGCTTTCGACCACGCCGAAGCCAAGCGACGCCGAGATCGACAGTGCCATGGACGGCAACATCTGCCGCTGCGGCACCTATCAGCGTGTCCGCGCCGCGATCCACGAAGCCGCGCGCTCCCTCGCCTGATCCGCACCGAAGGCCGGCCCAAGGGCCGGCACTCTCCTGAACCCATGCAATGCCCGCCGTCGTCGCCCTGGAGGAAGCCATGCTGAAGGTCCGTCAGACCAAATCCGAGGCGGCCGCCCCCCGTCCGTCGCGCCGCGCCTTCCTTGGCGGAGCCGGCGTCGCGGCCGGCGCCTTGGTGATCGGCTTCACCCTCGACCCCGCCAAGCCGGTGCGCGCGGCGGCCGGGCCCGATCTCTCCTCCGCCCCGGCTCAACCGAACGCCTTCGTGCGGATCGCCGCCGACGACACCGTCACCGTGCTGATCAAGCATCTGGATATGGGGCAGGGCAATACGACGGGTCTGGCCACCATCCTGGCCGACGAACTCGATGCCGACTGGTCGCGCGTGCGCGTGGCCTTCGCTCCCGCCGATGCGAAGCTCTACAACAATCTGCTGATGGGGCCGATCCAGGGGACCGGCGGTTCGACCGCCGTGGCCAATTCCTGGTTCCAGCTTCGCAAGGCCGGTGCCGCCGCCCGCGCGATGCTCGTCACCGCGGCGGCCGAGAAATGGTCCGTCCCGGCCTCCGAGATCACGGTCTCGAACGGCACGGTCAGCCACCTCGCCTCGAAGCGCGAGGAGCGGTTCGGCGCCCTGGCGGAAGCCGCCGCGGCGGTGCCCGTGCCACAGCAGCCGAAGCTGAAGGACCCGAGCCAATGGGTTCATATCGGCAAGAAGCGTCCGCGCCTCGACTCCGCTGCCAAGACGGACGGCACCGCGATCTATTCCATGGACATCCGCCGGCCGGGCCAGGTGACTGCAGTGGTGGCACATGCCCCGCGTTTCGGCGGCATTGTGGCGAAGGTCGACGACAAGGCCGCGCGTGCGGTGCCGGGCGTCATCGACGTGGTGACGATCCCCACGGGCGTCGCCGTTCTCGCCAAGGATACGTGGTCGGCCATGAAGGGCCGCGACGCTCTCTCGGTCACCTGGGATGAGAGCGCTGCGGAGAAGCGCTCCTCGGACACGATCCTCGCCGAGTATCGCGAGACGGCCAAGCGCCCCGGAATCGTCGCGTCGGAGAAGGGCGATCCCGCCGCCGCTCTCGCCGGTTCGGCCAAGGTCATCGAGGCGGAATTCACCTTCCCCTACCTCGCCCACGCCGCGATGGAGCCTCTGAACGCCACGATCGAGCGCGCATCCGACGGCAGCTACGACATCTATGCCGGCCTGCAATTCCAGACGATCGAACAGGCAGTCGCCGCCGCGACCCTCGGCGTGACGGCCGACAAGGTCAGGCTGCACACGCAATGGGCCGGCGGATCGTTCGGGCGACGGGCGACGCCGACGGCCGATTACATCGCCGAGGCGGCCTCGATCATGAAGGCGACCGGCGGCAAGGCGCCGGTCCATCTGGTCTGGACCCGCGAAGACGACATGGCGGGCGGCTATTACCGCCCGATGGTGCTCCACACCCTCAAGGCCGGGATCGACGCCAAGGGCGCCGTGACCGGCTGGCAGCACCGGATGGTGGGCAAATCGATCATGATCGGCTCGCCCTTCGAGGCGATGCTGGTCAAGAACGGCGTCGATTCCACCACCGTCGAGGGCGCATCGGACACGCCCTACGCCATCCCGGCCTACCGGTTCGAGGTCCATAACGCCCGTGAGGGCGTTCCCGTCCTGTGGTGGCGCTCGGTGGGCCACACCCATACGGCGCAGGCGATGGAGGTGTTCATCGACGAGCTGGCCCATGCCGCAGGGGCCGACCCGCTGGCTTACCGCCTCGGGATGCTCGGCGGCGCGCCGCGCCTCTCCGCCGTCCTGAAGCTCGCCGCCGAGAAGGCGGATTGGGCCAAGCGCAGTAGCGGCAAGGGGCAGGGCCTCGGCATCTCGGCGCACGAATCCTTCGGCTCCTACGTGGCGATGGTGGCCGACATCACGGCGGATGGGAGCCATGTGAAGGTCAACCGCATCGTCGCGGCGGTGGATGTGGGCATCGCCGTCAACCCCGACGTGATCCGCGCCCAGGTGGAAGGATCGGTCGGCTTCGCGCTCTCCTCCGTGCTGCGCAACAGGATCACGCTGACGGACGGGGTGGTGCAGGAGAAGAACTTCGACGCCTACGAGCCGACGCGCATGAGCGAGATGCCGGTGGTGGAGGTCCATATCGTGGCCTCCGACGTTGCCCCGACCGGCATCGGCGAGCCGGGTGTGCCCGTCATCGCCCCGGCGATCTCGAACGCAATCTTTGCCGCGACAGGCCAGAGGCTGCGCTCGCTTCCCCTCGACCTGAGCGGGTTGAAGGGGGTCTGAGCTCGACCGCGAGCGCGCCTCCGCCAATCGCGGCGGCGTCAGCGCCTCAGGAAGTCGATGAGGTCCGTCGTCAGACGCTCGTGATGGGTGAGCGGGATCGCGTGCGGAGCCCCCTCGTAGATTTCGAATTCCGCGCTCGGCACGGCTGAGGCCGCGACCTTTCCGCTGACGTCGATCGGCACCGTCTGGTCGGCATCGCCATGGATGATCAGGCAGGGCACCGTCACCTTCGCCATGTCGGGACGGAAATCGGTCTCGGAGAAGGCCTTCACGCAGGCGATGGTGGCCTTGGGCGAGGCCAGCATGGCGACCTGCCCGGCCCAGGCGATCATCTCAGGCGATGCCGGCGAGGTGAACATGCCGGCACCGAAAAAGCCCTTGTTGAAATTGGCGAGGAAGGACGGCCGATCCATCCTCAGCCCGTCGATGATCTCCTCGAACACGCTGGCATCAACGCCGTCGGGATGGTCCGGGGTCTTCAGCATCATCGGCGTCACCGCCGAGATCAGGACCGCCTGTGAGATCCGGGCGCTGCCGTGCCGCGACAGGTAGCGCACCACCTCTCCGCCCCCCATGGAAAATCCGACCAGGGTCACGTCGGTGAGGTCGAGGGCGTCCAGCACCGCTTTCAGGTCGTCGGCGAACGTATCGTAATCGTAGCCCTGCCACGGCTGCTCCGAGCGTCCGAAGCCACGGCGGTCATACGCGATGGTCCTGAAGCCCGCCTCGGCCACGGGCACCATCTGATATTCCCACATATCCGCGTCGAGGGGCCAACCGTGGAGGAACACGACGGGCCGCCCGTGACCCCAATCCTTGTAGTAGAGGCTGGTGCCGTCCTGCGCGGTGATGAAGGCCATGGGGTGCTCCCTGTGTTCCTCGGTAGGGCGTGCTCGCGGGGGAGGCCGGCGTCGTGGGCTCCTCCGACGATTCAAGCGCGGGGTGCGGCCTCTCGTTCCCACGTCCCGTACTCCCAGGATCCCGTGTTCACACTACCTGTCACGACGCATGACCTCGTTCGAATCGACCGCCGCGTCCCTCCGCGCCTGCCGCCTGTGCCGCGACGCGCCGCTCTATGGCGCGCCCCTGCCGCAGGAGCCCAAACCCATCGTCCAGGGCTCGAGTTCGGCGCGTCTCTGCATCGCCAGCCAGGCTCCGGGGAACCGGGCGCACAAGAGCGGTGTCCCGTTCATGGATCCGTCCGGCATCCGCCTGAGGTCGTGGCTCGGCCTCTCCGAGCCGGATTTCTACGACGCCACGCGGCTGGCCATCGTGCCCATGGGCGCGTGTTTCCCTGGCCTCGACGCGAAGGGGGGCGATAAGCCGCCGCGTCGTGAATGCGCCGAACGCTGGCGGGACACGCTGTTCGAGGGCCTGCCCGAGATGGAGCTCATCCTGGTCATCGGCCAATACGCGCAAGCCTGGCATCTCGGCCGGGTCGAGGGTGGTCTCACCGCCATGGTGCGCAACTGGCGAACCATTCTCGATGAGCCGCGCCGGCCGCGCGTGCTTCCCTTGCCGCACCCGTCCTGGCGGAACAACGGCTGGCTCCGGACCAATCCGTGGTTCGAGGCCGAATTGCTGCCGGTGCTGAAGGAGGAGGTTTCCCGGGTGATGACGCGTGGGTGACAGGGCCGCCCGCGTTGACATGGAGCGCCGTGGCGGCGATCCGTCACCTGATCCCCCGGAGCCTTCCATGTCCCACGCCGCCAACGATCCGCGAGACCGCCTCATCGTCGCCCTCGACCTGCCGAGCGTGGCCGAGGCCGAGGCGCTGGTGGACCGCATCGGCGATGCCGCGACCTTCTACAAGATCGGGTACCGGCTGGCCTATTCGGGCGGCCTTCCCCTGGTGCAGCGGCTTTCGAGAGCGGGCCTGAAGGTCTTCATCGACCTGAAGCTGCACGATATCGGCAATACCGTGGAAGACGGCGTTCGGGCGCTGTCCGACCTCGGCGCGACCTTCCTCACCGTCCATGCCTATCCGCAGACCATGCGCGCCGCCGTTCGGGGTGCCGGCCGGGGCGGGCCGACGATCCTCGCGGTCACCGTGCTCACCTCCTACGATCAGGCCGATGCGGACGAGGCGGGCTACGCCATGCCCATCGCGGATCTGGTGGCTTTGCGCGCAAGGCAGGCGGCCGAGGCCGGGATCGGCGGCATCGTCTGCAGTGCCGTCGAAGCAGCCTCCGTAAGGTCCGCCATCGGCCCGTCGCGGCTGGTCGTGACGCCCGGCATCCGCCCGGTGGGTGACGATCTCGGCGACCAGAAGCGCGTGTTGACGCCGGCGGCCGCCATGGCGGTGGGGATCGATCACATCGTCGTCGGCCGGCCGATCACCCAGAGCGCCGATCCTCGCGCCGCGGCGCAGGCGATCCTCGCTCAGATGGGCTGATGATCTCGGCGCGCTACAGCGGCTCGGCCGGTTCCCTGGCCTTGACCGGGGTGGTGGTCCCGGCGGGTTCGTGGAGCGCCCGCAACAGGAAGGCGATCATCGCATCGATGGGTGGCGCCGGCGCATTGGGGTACTGACTGACCAGAACGGGATGGCAATAGCGCGTGATCGCCACGTGCAGGCACGCGGCGGTGGTCGCGGGATCCTCGACCTGGAACTCGCCGCTGCGGACACCGTCCGTCACCACCCGCTCCAATGCCGCGCCGATCCGGTCGATATGGTGCCGGCACACCCCCCAACTCTCCGTCATGGCGGCTTCCACCATCTCATGGATGCGCGGGTTGTCCTTGCAGCGTTCGATACAGTCGCGGTGAAGCTCCCGGATGATTTCCGCGACCCGCTGGTCCGCGCTGAGGCCAGGAGCCACGGCGATGCCCGCGATCAGCGCCTCGACCTCACGGGTGACGCGTTCGACCACCGCCTCGTTGATGGCTTTCTTCGATTCGAAGAACCGATAGACATTGGCCGGGCTCATCCGGAGCGTCTTGGCGATGTCGGAGACGGTGGTCTTCTGGTAGCCGATCTCGCGAAAGAAACGCTCGGCCGTCGACAGAATCCTGCATCGTGTCGTGGGGGCCGCGTCTTCCAGGCTCGCCTGCAACGGGTCGACGGTGATTGTCATAAACGGACCCTAAATCTCCTGCCTCCAGCCGTCAAAAACACGGCGTTGAACAGTGGATCATCGCACGGAACAGATGAACGGTGCAGGAATGATCCCAGCGCTGAATCGAAGCGGCTCGTCCAGGAGACGGTGAGGTCGGCGGAAGGTCTCGTCGGACCATCACGAGCGAACGATTTGAAGTAGCGGCCGGCGCACCTTGGGACACCGCGTGGGATGTCCGGAGCCCCCCGTGTCTCTACCGCTCACGGATCGCTGACGGCGACGATCCACGATTGCGGGGCGGTCAACGTGCCGTCAGTGATACGACATTCAGGACAGGCAACCGTGACCGCCTCCGTTCCCGCGAAGAGATGAGGCGAAGGCGACTTCAATAACGAATGTCGGGCTCACGATACACATGAGCCGTGGCCGAAGCGGACGCTCACAACACCGACAGCAAGCGGGTGTGGGTTTACGAGCCGAACTGCGATCCGAGCTGTTCCAGATACTCGGCCAGGTCCACGCCGCCGACACGCTTGCCGTAATCGAACCGCATGCCCTGTCGGATATCGACGCTCGTCTGCTTCGTCGTCAGCGTGAAGGGCTTCACGCAGATCCAGGCGCCGTCGCGGCGATGTTCGAAGAAATTCAGGATCTCGTGCTTGGCCATCGCAGCCTCCGGTCGATTCTCCAGATCAACCGCTAAGCCGCGTCAGAGTTCAGGCGTCTCGAACTTATATTCGGTCCCCACTCGAGCTTGGCCGTAAAGACAAACCCCCGTGCACTGCAACATTGCCGAAGCAATGCACGGAGGAAGTTCGGTTCAGGCAACAGCCTTCAGGGCGCCGGTCTTCGTATGGAAGTCCGGTCCGTTGAAGGTTTTCTCGACATAGCCGGCGCGGATGAGGAAGTCGCCGAAGCGCTCGCCCGCCGTCTTGCCCTGCGCATAGGCCGCGAAGAGCGGATCGAGGATGGTCCTGATCTCGGAGCTGCTCACATCCTCGGCGTAGAGCTTGCCGAGGCGCGAACCATCGAAGGCGGCACCGAGATAGAGGTGGTAGCGCTCCGGGCCGCGACCGACGAAGCCGATCTCGGCGATGAACGGCCGGGCGCAGCCATTCGGGCAGCCGGTCATGCGGATCGTGATCTCGTCGTCCTGCAGCCCGTGCGAGGCGAGGCTCTCCTCCAGTTCCGTCATCAGATCCGGCAGGTAGCGTTCGCTCTCGGCGAGCGCCAATCCGCAGGTCGGCAGGGCGACGCAGGCGATGGAATTGCGACGCAGGGCGCTTGCGCCCTTCTGCATCCCGTACTCGTCCACCAGCGCCTCGATCTCCGCCCGCTTCTCGGACGGCACGTTGGCGATGATGACATTCTGGTTGCCGGTGAGGCGGAAGTCGCCCTCGTGGATCTCCGCGATCCGGCGCAGGCCCGCCAGAAGCTTCGGCCCGTCGCCCAGATCGTCCTTGATGCGGCCGGACGGGACGTAGAGGGTCAGGTGGTGGCGGCCATCGTCACCCTCGGTCCAGCCGAAGCGGTCGCCGTTGCCCGTGAAGGTGAAGGGTTTCGGGTCGGAGAGGGGCTTGCCGAAGCGCTTCTCCACCTCGGCGCGGAAGGCGGCGAGGCCGTAGCGCTCGATCGTGTATTTCAGACGGGCGTTCTTGCGGTTCTTGCGGTTGCCCCAGTCGCGCTGGACCGTCATCACCGCCTCGGCGACCCGCACCGCCTCGTCCGGCTTGCAGAACAGCATCACATCGGCGGTACGCGGGAACGTGTCCGGCTCGCCATGGGTCATGCCCATGCCGCCGCCGACCGTGACGTTCCAGCCGGTGACTTCGTTCTTCTTGTCGAGGATCGCGATGAAGCCGAGATCATGGGCGAAGACGTCGACTTCGTTCGACGGCGGCACCGCGATGACGATCTTGAACTTACGGGGCAGGTAGGTCTTGCCGTAGACGGGCTCGAATTCCGGTTCGCCGCCGATCACCTTCTCGCCATCGAGCCAGATCTCGCGCCAGGCATTGGTCTTCGGCAGGAGCGTGTCGGAGATCGCCTTGCCGAGATCGTATGCAGCCTTGTGGGCACCCGATTGGGCCGGATTCGTCGAGGCCATGACGTTGCGGTTCACGTCGCCGCACGCCGCGATGGTATCGAGCAGGGCTGCGTCGATGGCGGCCATGGTCCGCTTGAGGTTCGACTTGATGACGCCGTGATACTGGAAGGTCTGGCGGGTCGTCGCCCGCAACGTGCCGTTGGCGTAGGTGGTGGCGATGTTGTCGAGGACGAGCCATTGCTTGGGCGTGACGACGCCGCCGGCAATGCGCAGGCGGATCATGAAGCTGTAGGCCTTGTCGAGCTTCTTCTTGGTGCGCTCGGGGCGCAGGTCGCGATCGTCCTGCAGGTACATCCCGTGGAACTTCACGAGCTGGCCGTCATCCTCCGAGATCGCCCCGGTGGCATGCTTGAGCAGGCCATCCGCCAGGGTGCCGCGCAGGAAGCCGCTCGCGATCTTGATGTGCTCGTTATGCGCGAGGCCCGCCTCGCGGGCCGCGTCGGCCTCGTCGATCGGACGGGTCGTCGGCGGGGTCTCGTAGGTGCGGGGAGGAGTCAGGTCGTCCATGGCGATGATCCGGTCTTGTTCAATTCATTTTTGGGCGCCGCAAGCGCATCCCCATTTGAGCGGGGGAGGAACAACGCGCCCTAGTAGACGTCCTGCTGGTAGCGATGGGTCCGCTCCAGAGCCGCCACCGCGGCTTCGGCATCGGTGTCGCTCAGCGATTTGACCTCGGCATAGGCCTGGACGACGGCGTTGCGCACGTCCTTGGCCATCCGGTTCGCGTCGCCGCAGACATAGAAGCTGGCGCCGCCATCGAGCCATTCCACCACTTCCTTGGCGTGCTGGCGGATGCGGTCCTGTACGTAGATCTTCTCGGGCTGGTCGCGCGAGAAGGCGACGTCGATCTTCGTCAACGAGCGGTCTTCCAGGGCGTCCTGCCATTCGAGTTGGTAGAGGAAGTCGTGGGTGAAGTGGCGGTCACCGAAGAAGAGCCACGAGCGACCGGTGGCCTCGATGGCGCGGCGCTCCTGCACGAAGGCGCGGAACGGGGCGACGCCGGTGCCGGGGCCTACCATGATGATGTCCGTGGCCGGGTCCTGCGGCAGGCGGAAATGCCGGTTCGGCTTCAATTTCACCCGCAGCTTGGCGCCGTTCTTGATCCGGTCGGCCACATGGACCGAGGCGACGCCCGACCGGGAGCGGCCATGGCTGTCGTAACGAACGGCGACGATGGCGAGATGGACCTCGTCGCCCACTTCCTTGCGCGAGGAAGCGATGGAATAGGCCCGTGGTGGCAAGGGCCGCGTGATGGTGTTGAGATGCTCGGCCGAGAACGTCGCGGGAAAGGTCTCGATGAGATCGATGAGGTGGCGACCCTCGATCCAGGCTTTCACCTCACCGCTGTCGATGAGCTTCTGCGCCTCGGAATGGCCCGTCGCCTTCACGAATCGCTCCACCGTGGTGGCCGACAACGTGGTGATGTCGCGCTCCGCGAGGAGCGCCTTGCGCAGGCTCTCGTCCCCTGCGAGATTCGTCGCCTTCAGGATCTCCTCCACGAGGGCCGGATCGTTCTCCGGGTAGATCTCCAGCGAATCGCCGGGCTCGTAGGCGGGGGCACCGTCCGGGAATTCGAGCGCGAGGTGGATCGTCTCCTTGTCCGAAAGCGACGAGTTGAGGTTGATGTGATCCACCACCTCGACCACGACCGGTTCGCGGCTCGGCTCGGCATCGTCGTCCTCGACGGCGGCGCGGCCGGCGAAATCGACCGCCACGACGTTGTCGGCGCTCGGCGCGGGCGCCAGAGCCTTCAGGGTGTTCTTGATCCAATCGGCGGCGGGCTTGTCGAAATCGAGATCGAGATCGGCGCGGTCCACACTACGCTTTCCGCCCAGCGCCTCGAACCGCGCATCGAGCGCCTTCCCGATGGCGCAGAACTCCACATAGGAAGTGTCGCCGAGCGCCAGCACGCCGAAATTCACGCCGTCGAGGCGAGGGGCGCCGTCGGCCATCAATTCGTTATAGGCGCGGGTGGCGCGTGCCGGAGGCTCACCCTCGCCCCAGGTGGCGGCGATGGCGATCACGTTCTTCGCGCCGGGCAGCGTCGCGATGTCGAGGTCGGCGAAATCCACCACTTTCGGCTTGAAGCCGCTTTTCTTGGCGAGCTTGGCCACGGTGCCGGCCAGGGCTTCGCAATTGCCGGATTCACTTGCGTAGATGATCGTCAACGGCTCGGATGCCTTCGGCGGCGCTGCGGGTGCCACGGCATTCTGGCCGCCGGCCGCATCCAACCCCGCGAGGAAGCCCGCGAGCCAAGCGCGTTGGATCGGCGTCGCTCCGCCGAGGACCGAGTCGAGGCTCGCGCGTTCGCTGTCGTTGAACGGGGCGGTTTGGGGAAGGATCGCTTGTCGTGCCATCGGTAAGCCATGTCGTCCTGAGAGGCCGGCTGTCAACGGGATGTCCGTTTTACAGAACGACGTCGGGGTAGAAGGAGCTGCCTATCCTTGCAGCGCAATATAGAATTTTATTCTCCCGCCACGACCGAGAGGGTTGGCGTGAAACGACCGTTCGAGGGAGCGGCCGGCAGCGGAAGTGCCGTTGTCGACTTCACTTTTTCCATGGCGAAGCGCGACGTCACGTTCTTGAGCGGCAAGGTGGCGATGAGCTGCTTATAGAATGTGTCGTAAGCCTGCATATCAGCGACAACGACCCGCAACATGTAATCCACATCCCCCGCCATGCGGTAGAACTCCAGCACTTCGGGCATGGCGGCGACGGTCGAGGCGAAGCGCTCGAGCCAATCGCGGGAATGGTCCGACGTTTCGATGGACACGAAGACGGTGAGGCCGAGACCCAGCTTGACGGGATCGAGAACCGCGACCCTGCGGTCGATCACGCCATCGGCTTCGAGGCGCTGGATACGCTTCCAGCACGGCGTCTGAGACAGGCCGACCTTCTCTCCGATCGTCGCGATCGACAGAGTGGCGTCGTTCTGCAGCAGTGCCAGGATCTTCAGATCGATCGCGTCCATATTGACCTCGCTAAGCAGTTCCGATCGGCGGCGCCGAGGTGCGCGGAGGCACGACGTCGACCGGCGAATTGAGAAGGATATTCCTTCGACAGGCAACCAATCCGGTCGCCGCGCCTTTGCAAACCATAGCGGCGTCCGCGTGGGAATGCCGCGCCGCGATGGCCGCTATGCCTTGACAGCGTTCGTTATAGCGAACATTTCAGGCGCCAGACAAGCAGGCATCTTTCAGGCAGTCGTATCGAGCACCGCAGATGAGCAATTCCCTGGAACGAACGGCGCGGGACCTCGCGTCCACGATGGCCGGCCTCGATCTGCGGGGCCGGATCCGCGCGATCGAAGCCGCGATCCCCGGCCGACTGGTCTTCACGACCAGCCTCGGCATCGAGGATCAGGCTCTGACCCACGCCCTCGCCATGGCCAAAGGGAGGACGGAGATCGTCACGCTCGATACCGGACGGCTCTTTCCCGAGACCTACGATGTATGGGCGGAGACCGAATCGGCCTACGGCATCCGCATCCAGGCCTATGCGCCGGAGCGGCTCGCCGAAGAGGCGTTCGTCCGCGACGAGGGAATCAACGGCTTTCGCCACTCGGTCGCCGCCCGGCAAGCCTGCTGCGGTTTCCGCAAGGTCGAGCCGCTGGGCCGGGCCCTCGACGGCGCCGCCGGTTGGCTGACGGGCCTGCGGGCTGGCCAATCCGCCAATCGCGCGGATACGCCCCTGGCGGAGGCGGACGAGGCGCGTGGTCTCATCAAGATCAATCCGCTCGCGGATTGGACCAGAGCCGATGTCGACCGCTTCGTGATCGACAATTACATCCCCTACAACGTCCTGCACGATCGCGGCTTCCCCTCGATCGGCTGCGCCCCGTGCACGCGTGCCATCAAGGTCGGCGAATCCGAACGCGCCGGCCGCTGGTGGTGGGAGCAGGAATCCAAGAAGGAATGCGGCCTTCACGTGCACCAGCCCGAGGCGAACGTTCAGCCGGGCCAGGAAGCCGCCGCTTTCGAATCCATACCCCGCAACAGCAATCTGGAGATGGCCCGATGAGCGCCGCCACCGCCCTGGCCGCCACGCTGCCCGAGCGTCTGACTCACCTGCAGCGTCTCGAAGCCGAGAGCATTCACATCATGCGGGAGACGGTCGCCGAGACCGAGAACCCGGTGATGCTCTATTCGATCGGCAAGGATTCGTCGGTGCTCCTGCATCTGGCGCTGAAGGCCTTTGCACCGGGCCGTCTGCCGTTCCCGCTGATGCACATCGATACGACGTGGAAGTTCAAGGAGATGATCGCGTTCCGCGATCAGCGCGCCAAGGAGCTCGGTCTCGATCTCATCGTCCACACCAACCAGGACGGCCTGGCCCGGGGCATCGGCCCGATCAGCCATGGTTCCGAAGTCCATACCGACGTGATGAAGACGCAGGGCCTGCGTCAGGCGCTGGACAAGCACAAGTTCGACGCGGCCTTCGGTGGCGCGCGCCGCGACGAGGAGGCGTCCCGCGCCAAGGAACGCATCTTCTCCCTGCGCACGGCCCAGCATCGCTGGGACCCGAAGCGCCAGCGCGCCGAGCCCTGGCACCTCTACAATCTCAAGAAGAAGCGCGGTGAATCCCTGCGCGTCTTCCCGATCTCGAATTGGACCGAGCTCGATGTCTGGCTCTACATCGAGCAGGAGCAGATCCCGATCGTGCCGCTCTACTTCGCCAAGCCCCGCCCCGTCGTGGAGCGCGACGGCCAGTTGATCCTAGTCGACGACGACCGCCTTCCCCTGAACCCCGGCGAGACCCCGCAGAACCTGTCCGTGCGTTTCCGGACGCTTGGCGACTACCCGCTCACCGGCGCCGTCGAGAGCGATGCCGCGACCCTGCCCGAGATCATCGGCGAGACCCTGGCCGCCCGGACCTCCGAGCGTCAGGGCCGCGTGATCGACAAGGACGGATCGGGCGCCATGGAGCGCAAGAAGCAGGAGGGGTATTTCTAAGATGACGATCCATCAGTCACCCGAAGCCTTCGGCTATGACAGCTTCCTCGCCGCTCACCAGAGCAAGGAAGTGCTGCGCTTCATCACCTGCGGCTCCGTCGATGACGGCAAGTCGACCCTGATCGGCCGCCTCCTGCACGACACCAAGCAGATCTTCGACGATCAGGTGACGGCGCTGCAGCGCGATTCGCGCAAGCACGGCACCCAGGGCGCCGAGATCGACCTCGCCCTCCTCGTGGACGGCCTCCAGGCCGAGCGCGAGCAAGGCATCACCATCGATGTCGCCTATCGCTTCTTCTCCACCGACAAGCGCTCGTTCATCGTCGCCGACACGCCCGGTCACGAGCAGTACACCCGCAACATGGCGACCGGTGCCTCCACGGCCGATGTCGCCGTGATCCTGGTGGACGCTCGGCAGGGTCTCACCCGCCAGACCCGGCGCCACGCGCTGCTGGTCTCGCTGCTCGGGATCAAGCGCGTCGCCCTCGCGGTGAACAAGATGGATCTGGTCGGCTGGTCGCAGGGCAAGTTCGAGGAGATCACGGCGGCGTTCGATGCGTTCGCCGCGCCCCTCGGCTTCACCGAGATCCGGCCCATCCCGCTTTCCGCCAAGAACGGCGACAACGTCGTCCTGCCCGGCGCCGCCGTGCCCTGGTACACGGGAACCCCGCTCCTCCAGTACCTCGAAGAAGTGCCGGTTCGGGTCGAGGAGCAGGCCGCTCCGTTCCGTCTTCCGGTCCAGTGGGTGAACCGTCCGAACTCCGACTTCCGCGGCTTCTCGGGCCTGATCGCCAGCGGCCGCGTCGCCCCCGGCGACGCGATCATCGTCGAGCCTTCGGGCCGGACCTCCACCATCGCCCGCATCTACACCGCCGATGGCGACCTGCCGCATGCCGTAGAAGGTCAGTCCGTCACCCTCGTCCTCGCCGACGAGATCGACGCTTCGCGCGGTTCGGTGATCGTCACGGCCGATGCGCCGATGCGGGTGAGCGACCGTTTCGACGCCCGTCTCTTCTGGGCGGCCGAGACCGAACTCCTGCCCGGCGCCACCCTGCTCGCGAAGATCGGCACCGTGACGGTGAACGCCACCGTCACGACCATCCATACGCGGATCGATCCGGAAAGCGGCAATCCCGTTCCGGCCGCCCGCCTCGTGGCGAACGACATCGCGGACGTGACCCTGAGCCTGGACCGCGCCGTGGCCATCGATGCCTACGCGGCGAACCGCGATACCGGCGGGTTCATCCTCATCGACCGCGAGACCACCGATACGGCGGCCCTCGGGCTGATCCATGCGGACAAGGCCTCCGCAGCGGAGAAGGACGAGCCGGAGGCGACCCGCGCTGCGAAATCCGGCGGAGGGTTCCTGTCGAAGCTCCGTTGGGTCTTCGGCGGCATCTGACCTCAGGGCAAATCTGTCCTCATCAATACGAAGCGGCCATCCCGGAGCGTCATCGCGCCAGGGGTGGCCGCTTTGACGTGTCCGGCAGCCTTGCCGGCTCACAGCTCCGGGATTAGGGTCCGCGCGCTTTTTGAAGAGGCGCGTATCGGCGCCCATCTGACGTGATCGGAGTAGACCATCATGGGCTTTCTCGCCGACGCCCTGTCCAAGGTGAAGCCGTCCGCCACCATCGCGATGACGCAGAAGGCCCGTGAGCTGAAAGCCGGCGGGATGGACGTGATCAGCCTGTCGGTGGGCGAGCCGGATTTCGATACGCCCGACCACATCAAGGAAGCGGCGATCGACGCGATCCGTCGCGGCGAGACCAAGTACACGCCGGTTTCCGGGATCGTGCCTCTGCGCGAAGCGATCGTGCGGAAGTTCAAGCGCGAGAACGGCCTCGACTACAAGGCGTCGCAGACCATCGTCGGCACCGGCGGCAAGCACGTTATCTACAATGCCCTTCTCGCCACGCTGAACCCCGGCGACGAGGTGGTGATCCCGCGCCCCTACTGGGTCTCGTATCCGGAGATGGTCGTGCTGTGCGGCGGCACGCCGGTCTTCGCCGAGACGGACATGGAGCATGATTTCAAGCTCCAGCCGGAAGAACTCGAGCGGGTGATCACGCCGAAGACCAAGTGGATCATCCTCAACTCGCCGTCGAACCCCTCCGGCGCGGCCTATGCCCGCGACGAGCTGAAGAAGATCACCGACGTCCTCATGCGCCACCCCCATGTCTGGGTGCTCACGGACGACATGTACGAGCACCTCTGCTACGGCGATTTCGAGTTCGTCACGCCGGCCCAGGTCGAGCCCGGCCTCTACGACCGGACGCTGACCATGAACGGCGTCTCGAAAGCCTATGCGATGACCGGCTGGCGCATCGGCTACGCCGCCGGTCCCGAGCACCTCATCAAGGCGATGGATTTCGTCCAGGGCCAGCAGACCTCCGGCGCCTCCTCGATCTCGCAATGGGCGGCGGTGGCGGCCCTCGACGGCACGCAGGAGCATCTCGCCCGTTTCCGCGCCGCTTTCCATGAGCGCCGCGACCTCGTGGTCTCCATGCTGAACCAGACCAAGGGCCTCAAATGCCCGACGCCGGAAGGCGCCTTCTACGTCTACCCGTCCTGCGCGGAGACGATCGGGCGCAAGACGCCTTCGGGCAAGGTCATCGAATCGGACGAGGATTTCGTGCTGGAACTGCTCCAGGCCGAGGGTGTCGCCGCCGTTCACGGCTCGGCTTTCGGCCTCGGACCGAACCTGCGCATCTCCTACGCCACGTCGAACACCGCGCTGGAAGAGGCCTGCACCCGCATCCAGCGCTTCTGCGGCTCGCTGAGCTGAGACGTCGAGCGACGACCAACACCAACCCGGTGCCATGAGGCAGCGCGGTCGAAACCCGCTTCGATCGGAGCGGTGGGAATATCCTCACCGTTCCGACCTGCAATGACACTGTCCCCGGCGTGAGCCGGGAATGCCGGCATGGACGAGCCTCGCCGAGGCCGATCCCATCCTGTCCCGTGTTCCGCCAGCGGACGAGCCTGCGGCGGAAGGGCCCTATGCAGCCGGATCGGTTGCCGGCTCGGTGTAGGATGTCTACATCGGCGGTCCCCGCGGCTAATGCGTTCGACGGTTTCGCGAACCCTCTCGGACTTGCGTGGCTGCAGGGCTTGCCGTGACGGGGCGATGCGGACCAGTTCTCTGCGTCGATCCTGTGAGGCCTGGTGGGCCGGGTCGCGTCAGGTGTGTCACGAGTGCGGGGAACAGGAACCGTCGCCGTGGCTGATGGCCCACGCTCATTGCGCGCTCAGCTTGTCGAGCCATTTCAGGACAAGTGCCGGACGAGTGCTTGAGCGGATTGGTTTACCGACTTCACGCACAAGTGAGACGGGCCGGGGAACCGGCCAGGTTCCTCCGCGTAGTCTCGGGCTCCTCCTCATGCGCCGCCTTCTTACCAACGGCACCAAGGCGATCGTCGCCATTGCCGCGCTTTCCACCGCCGCCCATTGGGCCATGCGCCTCCAACGCGAGCCCGCGCTGTCCGCCGTGCCGGTGGCAGCGATGAAGGACCCGGTGGCGACGGGGTCGATCCCCGTGAGAGCCGTCGAATCCCCCGCCGGTGATCGCCTCGTGGATGTGACACGCGGGCTCGACCAGAAGCGTCTCGGCGAGTTGATCTCCGGGGCCGCCGTGACCAAGCCCAAAGTCGAGAAGACCGTCGCCACGCATTGAACGGGCGACGCTCGCCGGAAGCGTCACGCGATGGTCAAAGGCACGTGGTTCGGTGTGGCCGACCCGTTGCAACAGGCTTTCGCATGATGGACCGATCCGCTCTGACCCGCCGCCAGACCATGGCAGGCGCCGCCGCACTGGCGCTGTCGGCCAGTTCCGCCCGGGCGTCGGAGCGTGCGACGGGCATAGTCTACGAGAGTGTCTCCGGCGAACGGATCGGCATCCCGGATGTCGCCGTCTCCAACGGCCGGGACGTGGTCCTCACCGATCGTCAGGGCCGCTACGGCCTCGATGTGTCGGATGGCGACACCGTCTTCGTGGTCAAGCCGTCGGGCTTTGCCCTGCCGCGCGACGAAAACAATATCCCGCGCTTCAGCTACCTCCACCAACCGCAAGGGACGCCCCCCGAATTGCGGCTGCGCTATCGGGGCATCGACCCGACGGGACCGCTTCCCGCCTCCATCGATTTCGCGTTGTCGCGCCAGGCGGAACCGGATGCCTTCGACGTCATCCTGTTCACCGATCCGCAGCCCGAGAGCCCGGTGGAACTCGGCCATGTCCGCGATACGGCGGTGACGCGCGTCCTGGGGACGAAAGCCGCCTTCGGCATGACCACGGGCGACATCCTGTTCGACGATCTCTCGTTCTACGGCCGCTCGAACCGCATCATGGGGCGCATCGGCATTCCCTGGTTCCATATCGGCGGCAATCACGATCTCAATTTCGAGGCGCCCGATGCACGCTACAGCCGCGAGACCTTCAAGCGGGTCTACGGAGCGCCGTACTACGCCTTCCACCACGGCAAGGCGCTGTTCCTGATGCTGGACACCGTCCATTATCTTGGCGCCGCATCGGGGGCGGGCGATGGGGTAGGGCGCTACGAAGGGCGCATCGGCGAACGCCAGATCGCCTTTGTCGCCAACATGCTGGCGCAGACGCCCAAGGATCGCCTCGTGGTCATCGCGATGCATATCCCGCTCTACACCGACCTCAACCCGGACGATCCGCGCCAGAACGTGATGGACCGCGAGCGCCTGCTGGACCTTCTGGGCGACCGCCCGGTATTGAGCCTCGCCGGCCATACCCACACGACGGAGCATCATTATCCCCGTGCGGGCGGCGCGGGGAGCCACCATCACCACGTCCTCACCGCTGTCTCGGGCTCGTGGTGGAGCGGCCCCTCTTCCCGCACCGGCATCCCCTCGGCCGACAGCCGCGACGGAACACCGAATGGCTTCCATGTCCTGTCGGTGGACGGCGCCGGCTACACGACCCGCTACCGCCCGGCCCAGGGCGAGCCGGACGAGGGGATGCGGATCGTACTGGAGAGCCAGTATCGCGGCGGCGCGGGCGAGGTCCTGCGCGATTACCGGCCGATGCAGACCCTGCGGTCGCCGGTGCCGCGAGAGAGCCTCTCCGCCACCAATCTAGTGGTGAACGTCTTCGACGGCGGCCCGCGCATGCGGGTCTCCTATCGGATCGGCAGCGGCCCGGCCGTCGCGATGGTGCGGACGCGACGCCCCGATCCGTTCGTGAACGAGGTCTACCTCCGCTATCCCGAGGCGAAGAAACCCTGGGTGAAGGCGGAGCCTTCGAGCCATATCTGGGTGGCACGTCTCGACGGGGACATCCCGGCCGGAAGTCACCGCATCACCGTGGATGTCGAGGACGAGTATGGTCGTCCGCTCTCCTCCGGCCTGGTGCTGGAAGTCACCGGCGAAGTCGGGTCATCGCGCGGCTGAGTCGGACAGCCCGCCCGTTTCGGGGCGGGCGGAGCGTAAGCCCGGTGTCAGGCGGCCAATTGGCGAGCGCCGTGGTTACCCTCTTGGATCTCCTCGACGATCTTGGCGCAGAACGCGTCGAGGTCGCCCGGATTGCGGCTGGTGACGATCCCCTTGTCGGTCACCACCGCCTCGTCGTGCCACTGGCCGCCGGCATTGATGACGTCCGTCTTGATCGATGAGAATGAGGTCAGGTTCAGGCCCTTCACGGCACCGGCCTCGATCAACAGCCAGGGCGCGTGGCAGATGGCGGCCACGACCTTGCCGGACGTCAGAAAGGCCTTGATGACCTCCAGGGCCTTCGGCTCGAGCCTCAGCTTGTCCGGGTTGATCTGACCGCCGGGGAGGACGAGCGCGTCGAAATCGGCCGGGTCGATGTCTTCGAGATCCTTGTTGACCGCAACGTTCTTGCCCCAATCCGTCTTGTCCCAGCCGCGAATGGATTCCCGCGATTCGCGTGATTTGGGCGATGCGACGACGACGCTCGCTCCGGCCCCCCTGAGATTCTGCAGCGGAACGGTGAGCTCGGTTTCCTCGAAACCGTCTGTCGCGACGATGAGAACCTTCGACTGCTTGATGTCGGCCATGGCAGATCTCCGCATGTGTTCAAAGAGGTAGCGGAAGAACCGGTGGCGGCTGGGGCAGGTTCCTGGGCGGGCCGAGGCGCAATGCAGCCAAGGCGGCAGCACAAGGCTCGAATTCATGCTTTGCTGGAACTGGCGAGGATCGGGGCGGGTTGGTCCGACAGACGACCGACTTAACGTCGGAAGGCGATCCACCTAGAAGCGCGATCCACCTAGAAGCGAAGGAGACGCTGAATGGCCAATCCAGGCCTACCGATCCCCGAGCCGCTGCCGGGCGGAATCCCCGGTGACCTGCCACCGCCGCCGCTGCCGCCCGATGAAGGGCCGGATATCGGCCCGACCGGACCACGGACCCCGTATCCTGTCGACGATCCCGGCGTCGACGAGCCGAAGGGACCCGGCTCCGAGCCCGATTATCTGCCGGGCGGACCGACCGACCCCGGCGTCAGGATGTGATCGAGGGGTCTAGTGATCCCCGTGTGACGCGCGCACGTCCCGGGGCGCACTGAGGATTTCAGAGAGGCTCGTCACCACGTGGCGGGCCTCTTCGTCCGTCAGGCGTAGCTGGAAGGGGGGAAGCGCTCCGGCCTGCAAGGCGACTACGGCCTGTCCCTGCTCGTCGGTGCCGACCTCGATGGCGGACGAGGTGACTTCGAGCATGGCGATATCCTCGTCGCTCAGATCGTCCGGCAGGTCGACATCGTCCGGCTCGTCGATCGCGGTCAGCAGCTGTCCCACCGCACGCACGAGCGCACGGGCCGCCCGCGCATCCATGACGACGGCCGTGGCCTGATCGTCCTTCTGGAATGAGAGCTGGATGTTCGCGCCTTCGAGGGAAACCGAGATGCCCGCCATGAACCGCCTGATTGCGTCGCCTAACTGCCTGGAACAGGTCCCATATATGCATGTCGCGGACCGAAAAACACGGGGTCCGCTCGGAGTCCCATGAGAGTGCGGCGTGCCGGTGCGGCAGGCAAGATCGAGCCGGGTGCCTTGTTGCCGCCGCACAATCAGCTTACATGGAGGACAGCGGGCATCAGTGAGCCGAACGCAACGTGCATCGCACGTCTCACGACCTGCTGATCCCGTCAAATGTAAAAGAGGACCGGCGCCGGGTATCTCGAGCAGATGCACGTCTTTGGTCAACGAACGATACGAGGTTCTATTCGTGAATACCGGCACTGTTAAGTGGTTCAACGAAACCAAAGGCTACGGCTTCATTCAGCCCGATGACGGCGGCAAGGACGTGTTCGTTCACATCTCCGCCGTCGAGCGCGCGGGAATGCGCAATCTCATTGAAGGTCAGAAGGTCTCCTACGAGATCCAGACCGACAAGCGCAGCGGCAAGGACTCGGCTGGTAACCTCCAGGCGGCTTGACGCCCCCGGCGCCAGCCCTCGGGGCTGGCGTCACCATCGGCCATAGAGCGCCGTGTCCGCCGCCATCCCGACGATCTCTACTGGGGAGACGAGTTCGCTGAGGATGGCATCCCTCCCACCCATCAAACCTCTGACTTACGGAACACGGAGCTAAGCTCGTTGTTCTGCACACCAAGAAAATCTGAAAGATCACAAGAAAACATGTTGTTCGAATACACCCGGCGCCGCGGCGTCCGTTCGCCCATCACCGATGCGGCGACATTCAAGGTAGGAAAGCTGAAGCAGACGACGTCGCGTGATGCGCAGGACATCGATCTCAGCCACCTCATCGACACCTCTTACAACTACCATTCGCCCCGTGAACTGCGCTGGCACCTCGCCGAGCGGCTCGGAGTGGCTCCCGAAGTGGTCGCGGTTCGCGAACACGCCTGATCGGGCTTATCCTGCGTCGAGGGCATCGTCCCCGCGCTGATGGACGTTTCGCGCCGAGTTCCTCACAGGGCTCGGCGTTTGCGTGTCCGGGCCCATCGCGCCGGCACGGGGGCGGGGGAGAATCACCTTCGGTCGTCTCGACCATCGGGTGTCCCGCACCTCGCCGGATGCCCGCGCTTACCAGGGTGAACGCTCGGTCGATGGCGCCACGGAGCACCGCAACGCGACCGGATTTGCCGATCGGTCCGGAGACCTCGAAAGCCTCGCCGATGGCGGTCGAAACCCGGCTCGATTCCGGTCGATTTCACCGCCGCATCCACACACAATCGACGCTTCGCCAGGCTGCGAAGGGAATGACGCGTCGTCGCGATGACGAACGCTTCAGACCCGCGTCAGGGCTGCAACGACATCGTCGCGCAGGGTGTCCGACATCGCGATCAGGGCCCCGTGGACGGGATCTGGTCTATTGTAGGTCGTGCGATTTCCCCGCAGGTCGCTCACCGATCCTCCCGCCTCGCGCAGGAGCAGGTCGGCCCCGGCGAGGTCCCAGTCGCGCGCGTCGGACGAAACGAGGCCGATATCGATCGATCCCTCCGCGACCCTGGCCACCCGCAAAGCAAGGGACGGCACACGCGGGACGATCTCGAAATCGACAGCTTTTCCGTCAACGGAGCCGCCCCGTGCAAGCTTATCGGCCATCGGTTTCGGTCCTGTCACCCGCGCACCAGCGAGCCCGGCCTGTCGCGAGACCGACAGCGAAACGCCGTTGCACGTCGCGCCAGCACCCGCCACCGCCTCGTAGAACTTGTCACTGACGGGAGCATGGACGAAGCCGAGAACAGGCTGCCCCTGCGAGAGCAACGCCACCGAAATCGACCAATCGGGATGGCCTGTGAGGAAGGCACGGGTGCCGTCGATGGGATCGACGATCCAGACGAGGTCGGAGCCCAGGCGAATTGGATCGTCGCTCGTTTCCTCCGAAAGCCAGGCGGCTTTTGGCAGCAAAGCACTCAGCCTGATCTTCAGGAACGTATCCACCGCCACATCGGCTTCCGTCACCGGAGAGCCACCGGCCTTCGACCATGTCCGGGCCGTCGTCTGTCCGTCCGCCCGGAAGTAGGGAAGGGCGAGGGAGGCAGCTTCGCGGATCGCCGCCCGCAGATCAGGGACGAGGGCCTTGGCGGCTTCGATCGACATCGTGTCGGACATGCGTCTCCGAATCTTCGGGTTTTCTCGAGAAGGGATGCGAATCGGGCCTTTCCGCGCCCTGCGGCGGGAAGAGACTGATACCGTTGTAGGGCGGGCATCCCATGCCCACAAGGATCGAGAATCCGGAGATGCACCGCGATCCTGAGGAATGAAGCAAGGAAGTGTTGAGCATCCCAATCGCTTCCCCGCCGTCCACGATCGCTTAACTGTGGCTATTAAGGCGGTTTGAGGAGCTTAGACGCAAATCTGCTTGTCATAAGAGACGGCCCGACAGAGGCCGATCACACCAACAGGGCGTCGGACCAATGAACACTTTCTCAAACATGAATCCAACCGAGACAAACGTCGGCATCGCCACCGATCACTGCCTGCAGGATGGCGTCGCGCTGAGCTCCGTGGCCTTCACTGCTTCGGTTCTGCCGATCACCGGCCGCGTCGCCGGTGGTACCGTGGCCATCGGTGTCGCCCTGGCCTTCGCCTCCGAGGATTCCGATGCCTGCGACGAGGATCGCTTCGCCCTTTTGCTCGTGGACGAGACCGGCGCCACGCTGGGTCGTCTTGGACCTTATGGCGATGACGATGTGGTCGCGATCTGGCGTGATTGCTCGGCCCGGACCGGCCTGCCGCGGATGATCGTGCGGGAAGACGGCACCCTCGCAACCGTGTCGCGCCAGATCGGCCGTGTCGCTCTCGGAACGACCCGCACCCGCCGTCGTCACGGCCTGCTCAATGGCCGCCGCCCGCGCTTCCTCGTCCGTCGTAAGACCGGCGTGCTGCCGGTGCGTCCCCTCATCTATCGCGGTGAGAGCGAGATCGTCGGAGGCGCGCTGTCCTGAAGCCGGACCGGCCTCAGAAGAGGGCCTGCCCCAGGGCATCGGCTGATAGGCCAGCGAAAAGTATCAACCCGGCATCGCGGTTAGAGCGGAAGAGCAGCAATGCCCCGCGCCCGTCACCGGGTTTCAGACGGAAAACCTGCCATCCGAGATGGGTGGCAAACAAGGCAACGCCGAGAAACCCGACAGGGCCCGTGCCAGCCAGTGCCGCAGCTGTGGCAATGGCTGCTGCCGAGATCGCGTAGCACAGGCCGATGGCGGGCTTCAGACCGCGGCCGAACAGGCGGGCCGACGAGCGGATTCCGGCAATCTCGTCGTCCTCGATGTCTTGAACCGCATAGATCGTATCGTAGCCTACGATCCACGCAAACGCGCCGACATAGAGAGCCAAGGCCGGCGCACCGAGAGTGCCGAAGGCGGCGACCCAGCCCATCAGCGCTCCCCACGAGAAGGCGAGGCCGAGCACCGCCTGGGGCATCGACATCACCCGTTTCATGAACGGATAGATCGCCACTGGTAGAAGGGACGCCATGCCGACCCAGATGGCGGTAGGGTTGAATTGCAGTAGCACGGCCAGACCGACCAGCGCCTGCATCACGAGGAAGATGGCGGCGGACCGCGTCTTCACCTGCCCGGAGGGGAGGGGGCGCGAGCGCGTGCGCTCCACCTGCGCGTCGAGATCACGGTCGGCGATGTCGTTGTAGGTCGAGCCCGCCCCTCGCATGGCGATGGCGCCGATCAGGAACAGGAGCAGATGCGCCGGGTCCGGAAACGGCTTGTGACCGGCGAGCGCCGCCAGGGCGGCCGACCACCAGCACGGCAGGAGCAGTAGCCACCAGCCGATCGGCCGGTCGATGCGGGCGAGGCGGAGATAGGGACGGAGGCCGCGCGGGGCGAGACGATCGACCCAGTGGCCGACGACAGCATCCGCGACCTTCCCGTCTGCGCCGTCTGGCGAGGTCACGCCCGCCATGGGCGGGCGCAACCGTGGACCGAAATGGCAGCCAAGGCCTAGAGCGCGCCCTGCGGCATCTTCAAGCTGCCCGTCAGGCCTGGCCCGCCGAGCATGCCACCACCGCTACCGCCGCCGCCGTTCTGGGCCTGCGCCCGCGCCTGGGCTTCCATCTTCGCGGCCTGGGCGGCGACGCCGCAGATCTTGGTGCGGATGCCGGCGACCTTCAGATGGTCGGCCTTGAAGCCTTCGGCGAAGGAATCGGGAATGGAGCACCATTCCTTGTTGGCGGCGATCCACTTCACGCCTTCGTTGCCGTTGGTCTGCAGCTTGCCGAACAGCGCGCAGGCTTCGGCGGGGGTCATCTTCTTCTTAGAGTTCGACGCGGCATTCGCCTTGGCCACGAGATCCTTGCGCGACTGGAGCGTCTTCTGGATCTCACCGCATTCCGCGTTCTGCGCGAAGGCGGGACCAGCGATGAGAACGGAGCCTAATGCGGCTCCGGCGACGGCCGCGATGATCTTCGATGACATGAGTTGGATTTCCCTCTCCCCCAATCTACACCGGTGCCTTGCCGTGGCTGCCGGAGCGATTGCCGAACCTCGTTGACGTCTCGCCATAGGAATGTGGCGTCTTTCAAGACGTAAATGGCCGGTAAGGTTTGCGTTTGGGGAAACTCGACAAAATCCAGCACTGTTGCCCCAGCGCATCACCCGCAATCGGACGCTGGCGTTGACAGGCCGGCGGACGCGGGCGACCACGCTGACCCATGGCAGCATACGACTTTACCGCCCCCCGCCTTTTCGTCGAATCCGGCCTTGGTGAAGGCACTGTCCTTCCCCTGGAACGCGCCCAGGCGAACTACCTGCTGAACGTCCTGCGGCGTGGCCCGGACGATTCCGTCCTCGTCTTCAACGGCCGCGACGGCGAATGGCGCACCCGCATCGCTCAGAGCGGGCGCAAGAGCGCAGAACTGATCGTTGTCGAGCAGGTACGCCCTCAACCCGAACGTGCCGACCTGCATTACCTCTTCGCGCCACTGAAGACCGCCCGGCTCGACTATCTGGCGCAGAAGGCCGTGGAGATGGGAGCCGGCACCATCCGGCCGGTCTTCACCCGTTACACGCAAGGCGAGCGTATCAATCTCGATCGCCTGCGCGCCAACGCCATTGAAGCAGCTGAGCAATGCGGCATCCTGGCGATTCCCGAACTTCCCGATGCGGTCCGGCTCCCCGTAGCGCTCGCGGAACTCGCGCCCGAACGCCTCCTCGTCTTCTGCGACGAGAACGCCGCGGTGGCCGATCCTGTCGCGGCCCTGCGCAGCGCCGCCGACCCGGCGGCGGCGCCGCCCCTGGCGGTTCTGATCGGGCCTGAAGGTGGGTTCTCGCCAGAGGAGAGGGAAATGATCGCTGCGCGGCCCAACACGGTCGCGCTATCCCTCGGACCTCGGATCCTACGGGCGGATACGGCGGCCGTGGTGGCTCTCACCTTGGTGCAGTCTGTGCTGGGAGACACACGCTGATGAGCTCCCCACCACGCCGCGTTGTTCATGGCTCGCGGCTGGACTAAGGAGTCGCCATCTTCAAAGGGGCTCCTCCGCTGCGGTCCGGCCTGCCTCTCACCACACACGACCTTCATCACGAGGCAGCGCATGGCGCGCGATACGTCCGACACGACACCGCTGACGAAGCGGGACGAACTGATCGCGTGGTTCGCCGAGGGCGAAAAACCGCCCGAGAGCTTCGCCGTCGGCACGGAGCACGAGAAGGTTCCGTTCTACCGGAACGGCAACGCACCCGTTCCCTATGCGGGCGAGACTGGAATCCGCGCGCTCCTCGAAGGCGTTGCGCGCGAAACGGGCTGGGAGGCGATCGAGGATGCCGGCAACCTGATCGGCCTCGCCGGAAATGACGGGGGAGCGATTTCGCTCGAACCTGGCGGGCAGTTCGAATTGTCCGGCGCGCCGCTAGCTGATGTCCATGCCACCGAGCGTGAATTGCGCAGCCATCTGGAGGCGACCGCGCGTGCGGCAGACCCACTCGGAATCGGTTTCCTCGATCTCGGCATGAGTCCGAAATGGACCCGCGAGGGAACGCCGGTCATGCCCAAGAGCCGGTACAAGATCATGGCCGGCTACATGCCCAAGGTCGGCTCCCTCGGCCTCGATATGATGCTGCGTACCGCCACGGTGCAGGTGAATCTCGACTTCTCCTCAGAAGCGGACATGGCGACCAAGATGCGGGTCGCCCTGGCGCTGCAACCGGTGGCGACGGCGCTCTTCGCGAACTCCCCCTTCACTGACGGGCGCCCCAACGGCTTCCTCTCGCGCCGCTCCGAGATCTGGCGCGATACCGATGGCGACAGGACTGGCATGCTGCCCCGCGTCTTCGAGGCTGGCTTCGGGTATGAAGCGTATACCGACTGGCTGCTCGACATGCCGATGTATTTCGTCAAGCGCGGGGAGACCTATCACGACGTCAGCGGCGCCTCGTTCCGCGATCTCATGGATGGGCGGCTCGCGGCGCTTCCCGGCGAGAGGGCTACGATGTCGGACTGGGCGAACCATGCCTCCACGGCTTTCCCCGAGGTCAGGCTCAAGCGCTACATCGAGATGCGCGGCTCAGATGTGGGCGGCGCGGACATGATCGTCGCGCAGGCGGCGTTCTGGGTCGGGCTGCTCTACGACGATGCCGGGCTCGCGGCGGCCTGGGACATCGCCAAGGCTTGGAGTACCGCAGAGCGCGAATGCCTTCGCGCCATCGTGCCACGTCTCGGCCTCGCGACACCGATCGCCGGACGCAGTCTGGGCACTGTGGCAGCGGAAGCCCTGGCCATCGCCCGCAAGGGTCTTGAAGCGCGCGGGCGCCGTGATGCCCAGGGACGCGATGAAACTCACTTCCTCCAGCCCCTCGAAGCCATCGTCGCAAGTGGTCATTCGCGGGCTGAGGACAGGTTGGCGGATTACGAGGGTCCATGGCGGCGCTCCGTCGATCCGGCGTTCACGGAATGCGTCTTCTGAAGAGAGGCGATTGACTATAAACTCATGTCTTCTTGAAACGACAATTGTGCCGGGGCACACGTTCGGCCGATAGTGCCTCGTCTGTTCCGGAACGGTTCATCAAAGATGGTGTTTTAACGGTGCAGGTACACTCGAATTAGGAGATCGCCCGCATGTCGCGCATCATGTCCCTGGTCCTTGCCGGTTCGACCGCCGTCGGTCTGGCGGCAGCTCCTCTCTCCGGCGCACAAGCCGCCCCGATGCCCGCTCTGACGTCGGCACAGGTCGCTGGCGGCTCTGCCGTGGAGACCGTTCGCTATGGCCGCTACTACGGCGGCGGCTACGGCTACCGTCGCGGCTATTATGGTGGCGGCTATCGCCGTGGCCCCGGCATCGGTGGAGCCCTCGCGGCGGGTGCCGCTCTGGGCATCATCGGCGGCGCCATCGCGGCGAGCCAGGCTCCCCGCTACGGCTATTACGACCGCGGCTACGCGCCAGCCTATGGGTATGCCCCGGCCTATGGCTACGCGCCCGCCTATGGCTACGCCCCGGCCTACGGCTATCCTGCCTACGGCTACTAACATCATCCACGGAGCCTCGTCTTCGGCTCAAGCCCCGCCCGAGGCTCCAGCCTTGGGCGGGGCTTGTCGTATCGTTGGACAGATATGACCGACGCGCCACTCGTCCTCGATCTCAGCGGCCTGAAATGCCCCCTGCCGGTGCTACGCACCCGCAAGGCCATGCGCGGCCTGGAACCGGGGGCGCAGCTGACCATCCTCTGCACCGATCCGGTCTCGGTGATCGACATCCCCCATCTCGTCACCGAGGAGGGCGATCGTCTCGTCGGTCAGGGCCGCGACGACGGCGTCTTCAGCTTCACCATTGAGAAGGGCGGCACCTGAAAACGCGTTCATTCCGCACCGTCTTCGCCTCAATGATGCGGCAACTCGCGGTTAGGTGATCCCGAAGAAGGCCGCGTGACCGCCCGTGGCCGGAAGACGGGAACGACTATATGGCGCCGGTGATCCGTGGCACCCGCATCCTGCACGATGGCTGGAGCCGCTTTCTCGTGGCAGAAGTCACGATGCCGGACGGCACGCGCCTGACCCGCGAGATCGAGGATCACGGCCGCGCGGTGGGGGTTCTGCCCTATGATCCCGAGCGCCGCGTGGCGCTTCTGGTGGAGCAGTTCAGGCCACCCACCTTCTTTGCGGCCGGTACCCTGTCGCTTCTTGAGATCCCGGCTGGACTCCTCGACGAATCTGAGCCCGAGGACGGCGCGCGCCGCGAGGCCTTCGAGGAGACCGGCGTCCGCCTCGGCACCCTCGAACGCCTGACAACTGGGTGGTCAATGCCCGGGATTTCTACCGAACAGATGGACCTGTTTCTAGGTGCCTATAGCGCCGCCGACCGCTCCGGCCCCGGCGGTGGGTTGGCCGAGGAACATGAAAGCATCACTGTTCACGAGATGCCCCTGGCCACCCTCGCCGCCATGAGCGATCGGGGCGAGATCACCGACATGAAAACCCTGGTGCTTCTCTTCGCACTGCGGCTTCGTCGGCCGGATTTGTTCGCCTGAAGCACCAATCCGGTGGGTACGGCGCGCGTCCTGTTCGATCTGATTGCCGGCACCGTCACCCTGTCCACGAACACGGGCGGCGTCTTTACTAACCTCGCCGGCTCCATCGAGAAGGTTTCGGCGGACTTCTACCCCATCACCGCAACCTGCGCCACCACCGCCCTCGTGTCCCGCCTCTGCTTTGGCGACGACGCGAAGGCTCTCGCGTATCTCGGCGGCACGACCAAGAGCATGGACCTTTGGGCATGCTCCTTCGCTCCGGCGGCCTAGCCCCAGCACTCTTCCTTTGACAAACTCACCGCAGTAAATCGCGTCCCCCCCCCGAGCGGGCCACACAGAGGCGATGACTGTGCCGCCCGTTGGCAGCGGGATCTCGAATTACATGAGCCGCGAATCAGAGAGGACACCGTCGTCTTCACCCGTTGCCGCCGATCAGCATCCGCCATCTATGCATTTCTGTGCAAAGGGCGCCGGACTGCAGGCAATACCTGAAGTTTTGGGGGACGCTCGTGCCCTGTTTCAGCGTAATATTTATAGTCGCATAGGCGCTCGCCGCACCTTCGTAGCGGTTAAAGCTTCTGGCCAGTAGCCGGCCCATTCGATGAGCGCGATCGCCAAGGCAATAGCGATCACGGCCAGCGCAACAATCGCCTCGGTCTTCGTCCAACGCCGTCGCGTCCACCGGCTTAAGATGATCGTCAGTCGTAGAAGCTGATCCATCCGGGCAGTTTATCACCGCAAAACCGGCCGGTCGCCGCACATGCTCATGCCAGCAGCCAGCGGCCGGGATGCACGGCGCCAAGGGCCATAAGAACAAGCCCGACTGCTTCCACGGCAACGAGACAAGTCAGGATCGCGTCCGGCGCAAATCCTTCAGCAAAATGTTCTTCCGGCTCCGGCAAGTGCTCGTTGTCGAAGTGCTGCATTCCAAAATCCGACCCCGGTCCGGAAAGCCGATCGTAGGAAGATAATTTTGTATTCACTATTCGGGAGACGACGCATGGGCGCGTTCGCCATCATGACGCAGCTGGGCATTGCCGCGCTTAAATTACGGGAAGGCGTGCAGCTGGAAGCCTAGCTCGACGGCGTCGGGGTGTCGACGAACGGCTACGGCCACACCAGGGGCGTCAAGCTCGGACAGGTCATCACCAGGCCCATGCCGACGCGTTTTTCCTCGGTGACCTCGCCTCGCACGCGCTGCCGATCCTGTCGGCCATCAAGGTCCCGGTGGCCGAACACGAGCGAGACGCCCTGATCTCCATCGCCTTCAACTTCGGCGTGGGCGGCTTTACCGGCTCGACGTTCCTTCACCGCTTGAGCGCCGGCGAACGGAAGGGCTGCGCCGAGGCGATCATGCTGTGGATTAAGAACAAGTAGCTGCCCCCCGACTGCCGAGCGGGACCAGTTCCTGACGCCCTGCACCAAGGCGGCGCCGAAGGCCCGTAGCACCGACGCGAAGCCGGTCAGCGCGCCGCTCACGGCATCGGTGCCGCTGGACGTTCCACCCGTCGTGCCGGCGCCGGCCGCTTCCTTAATGATCCCGCCGGCTATTCCGGTGCCTTCGCCGGCAGCGATGCCACTGACGAGCCCACAGTAGTCTCTTAGCCGAGCATGCTGGTCATGTTCCTCAACGGCTTCATCAACAACCAGATGGTGGGTCCGAAGGGGGCCTGCTCCCGAGCCTTCGGCGCGGCGGTGGGCTGCTTCATCGTGGTGCAATTCACGTTCGCGCTGACCTATGACGTTTTCACCGTCGCCCATTCTCCCGCATCAACATTCCCGTCTTCGGCACGCTTGCAGGGTTCGAGGCCCTGTCGGTCTACATTGCCGTCCTGGACGGCGTTTCACGCAAGAGCCGGCTTGGTGCGGTTCTCGACAAGCTGGAAAGGGTCGACGGGTAATGGGATGACTGGATTTTCTGGATACCACCATCGCCCGCCAATCGGTTGGATGGTGACCCGCGTGCGGGGCGACAAGGAGCACCTTCCGCCGCCGGTGCCCGCAACGCCGGCCGATGTGCCGGCGCCGTTCCAACAGGTGCAGCGCGAGGTCACCGGCGTGATGGAGGAGTTGCGCGACTTCGCCCGGCGGCAGACCGTGGACATCAACAGCATCGCCGAGTGCGTGCGGACCATGCGGGATGAGGCGAAGCAGTACACAAGCTTGCTGGCTGCAATCGAATGAGAGCAGGCCACCGAGAACCGGACGCACGGACGCGACGCGCATGCTATGCGCGCTCCTCCGTCCCAATTAGTCCGACGCGCTACCGCGCCTGTTTGTCGTCCTCAGAGCACGATATGACCCGCCCAGTGAGAACCAGAGCGGTTTTTTGTAACGGATCGGTTGCAACGGCACCAGCCAAGCTGAAACCTTATTGGGATCTCAGTACTTATTTAGCTCAAGCGAAACACTGCTGCCTCAATTTGGATACATCCATGAATAAATTGATCCTTGTTACCGCTACGATTCTGCTCGCTGGTCCTGCTCTCGCTCAGGGTGTTGCCCCAAGCCAGCCAAGCGGGTCAGGAACGGTCATCGAAAACCAGCCGAACACGACCGGCAATGACCGCGACGTGACAGTTTCGCGTGGGGCGACTGGTGCCGAAACGGCTACGAGCGACTCGGCCGCGGGCGGCAATGCCAATCAGCCTTCGCGTGCCGTGCCAAACGGTAGCGCTGGCGGCGGCGGTGGGGGCAACGGCGGGCTCTGATCTCCACTCTGAGAAAGCCGGCTCATAAGCCTCGCAGACATTAACCCACCCGGCTGACGCCGCGGCGGGTTTTTCGTTTGCAGCCTTGCCACGAGACATCCGGTCACCGTTTCATCCGGCTGCTCACTTAGTTTAACGGTTAGAACGCGAGCCTAAGAAACCTGAACTAGGGGTGCAACTCCCCTTGTCGGTTCCATCCTTCTCCTCGAGCCCGACTGCCGTCAGGGCCAAAAAGGCTTTTCCGCGTTCTAGAGCCGTGCCCTGGCGGGTTGAATCGCTTGTCTCACATCCGGCCGTTCTTGCTCAGCTGCGTGAACCGCCCCTTTTTACGGGTGATCCGATGCCGCCGGAAGAAGCGCCACAAGCCGCTGGTGCTGGTCTGCACGCCGTGCCCAGACAGGGCATCGCGCAACTCACGCAGAAAGATCTCCGGCCGCGCCTCGTAGAGGCCCAGGACCAGGTCGGCGTGCGCCTCAATGCGGTGAGAGGCATGGTCGCCACCCAACGGCTTGGCTGCAACCTGGCCTTCGTGCTGGAAACGCTCCGACCACGGCTGGCACTCGACACGCTGACCCCGAACCGAGCGGCGGCCTGATGGCAGGACGCACCCTCGGCCACAGCGGCCACGACACGTTCACGCAGATCCATGGATAACGGTGACGGCATCGGCACCTCCTTTGCTCGTCAACGCTCCAGCCCCAAACCCGTCGCAACGCGCTCGGAAACCGATCTAGGGCGCAACCAGCGCCCATTCATCGTCGGAAACATCGGACGAGTAGGCTTGGCGCGAAGAGGTCATGCCTCCTCATTTAGATTCCCAACCGCTTAGGTCCATATCAGCACATAGAACGAAAAAAGAACAACTAGTCCGGTGATTCCAAGTCAGTCCTAACCGGAGGCGAATTGTCCAAGTCTGTGAAGGGCTGTGGATGGCGTGCCAGACATATCGATTTTACTGCACCGACGGACACGATGCGATCATCGACGAGACGGGTGTGAAGCTGCCGAACACTGGCGTGCTGGCGCCACACCGAGCGAGCCGCATGACAGGAGGCAGGCTTTTAAGCCGCCTATCGCCTCACAGCACCAATCGACCGGCCAGGCACGTTTCAAAAAGTACCGCGTCCGTGCGAAACGGACGAGGTCCGCATGGACCTCAGAAACGAGGTTGCCGCTAAGGACCATGGCTCCGCAGAAGTAGGAGCGGATCACGCCCAGGTCGGGGTACACACGGAAGAGATGTAGCGTGGTCCAACCAAGCCGGCCAGCCTACTCGGCGCACTTGTCGAGGAAGTCCAAGGAAGCCGCGTGAATGGCCTGCTTGCTGACGGGCGTCAGGCCGGAGCAGGGAGCGACGCTTGGCTTCATGCTGAGGGAGGCTTCAGGCCATACTGAAGGGTGTTCGGTTCGATTTTGAAGGCGGGCTAAGCTGACATCGCCACGATATAGGAGAGAGCGAGCCCGGTCGCTATCTCTTGGATGCCGCATGCCGTGTCACGGAATTTCCGAGACCGCTGCCAGCCGATGTCGATCTCGGTGCGGTGCTTACCGGAGGCGCTGACCAGTAAGCTAAATGTTGGTGCCGCAAGAGGGAGGGGAATCGTTAGGGTCGTTTTCGGGCAAAAGTCGTTATATTTCAATGGCCTGGACTGTAGCTAAGACTGTAGCTATTGCTGTGTTTGTCGCATGTAGCTATGGGGATTCCCGTGTACCGCCGGAAAGCCGATTATCTGTTCAAACGGCCGGGCTCGGACAACTGGTGGCTCCGGCTTCAGTACCCTTCGGTGATGGCCCGCAGACCGCTCCAGAAGAGCCTGCGGACGCAGGATCGGTACGAGGCGGAGATCCGCGCCCTGCCGATGATCCAGGCGCATAAGCTCGACGTCTATGAAGCGAAGAATAAGCGTGCGGAAACCTTCAAACTGACGGCGCGACGGAAGTGGCCGCTCGGTGAGTCCGTTCTGGCGGACGGGACGCGAATCATCTCGACGGAGTGGTCCGCCCTGATGCTGAAGGACGGCACGTTGATCGGGGAAACGAGGGATCAGTGGGATACCGATCTGAACCCCCGATTCGATCCAGTGGCGTTCCGCGACGAAGCCATTCGTGATTCGAGGAAGATTGAGACCGGCGACGACACGGCAATCCTCGAAGCGTACCTCGCCTTGAAGAAGCGGAATATATATTACGAGCGCGAGGCGCGGGATACGTGGGCGCTGTTCAAGCGTCTGGTCGAGGGCAAGGCCCTGAAGAGCTGCACCCGCGAGGATGGGCGCAAGCTGATCGCTCACCTCCAGGGGGAGGGCGATAAGGCCGCCACCATCGTCAAAAAGCTAAATTATCTTTCGGCTGCGGTGAACCATGCGATCGGCGAAGGTGTCCTGTCCTTCAACCCGTTCGCTAAAATCGCGCCGCCGATCGACGATGCGACGCGCCGCGTGCCGTACGAGGATGACGATATGGAGAGGGTCGCCCTGGCCCTCCCGAGCTTCGACCCGGAATCCCGTCTGCTCTGGGTGCTCCTGGCGTCCACCGGCATGCGGCTCGGCGAGGCATTCCACATTACCTCTGAGAGGGTCGAGAAGGGCATCCGCTACGTCGAGATCGGTTCCAAGAACGAGCAGTCTAAGCGCCGGCTCCCATTGCCAGAGGTGGTGCTGCCGCTGCTGCCCGAAAGGATCATCGGACCGATATTCGCATCGAACGCGAAGAACCTGGGCCGCGTGCTTCAGCGCCTTGTCAGGAAGGCCGGCGCGGATGGAAAGGGCAAAGTACTCCATTCGCTTCGTCATCGCGCAAAGGACCGGATGCGCGCGGAGCAATGTCCTATTGCAGTGCAATATGAGCTGTTTGGACATGAGGAAAAAACCGTGGCGGCCGGCTACGGCCACGGTTCGCCGATGAGCGTTTTGAAGCCGTGGATCGACAAGATCATAGGGGAGGGGTCATGAGCTTCGTCAAAACGAACGGCGTCGATTTCAACAGCACGAACATCGAGCGGGTCGAGTACGACAGCGGCGCCAAGACCCTCAAGGTGTCGTTCATCGGCGGCAAGACCTACCAGTACGACGACATCGATTCGTGCGCTGCCGATAGCTTCGAGAGCGCGGACAGCAAGACCCGCTTCCTCAACGAGAGCATTGCGCGACGCTTCGCCGTGCTGCCGCTCGAACCTTCTGAGTGACCACGACCTCTGCCGGTGAGATGGCCTCCACGGACGCTGCGGCCCATCTCGCCGGCTCGGGCTTCCCCCATGTCGTATCGGTCCGCCTCGAGGTCGCTACGGCCTCCTACGGGCGTGCTCTGGAGATCTGGAAATATTGTCCGGCCGCGTCTGGTGCGACTGTATCCACGACGGGGATCGCGGCATCTGCGTCGTCGGATTCGCCGATCCGGACGCGGCCTTCGAGTTCAAGATGCGGTTCGGATAAGCATCTACGTAGTTTGACTCCATTGAGCTAGTAAAAAAACTAGTTCATGAATGGCCCGCAAGCTCGTGATGGAGAGCGTCTATGAAATTGATCACCAAAGAAATTAAGGCAAAGCTTCTCGCGAATGGTCGAAGACAGGAGCCCGTTCGCGGCACCGTTAGTGAACTGGATCTCGTTCCAGTGGCGCATATCTTCGATCCATTTGGCGGTGGGCGTTGGCTGCTTAGTGAGATCTACCCGCATGATCGCGGTCTAGCTTTTGGTCTTTGCGATCTTGGCTTTGGAGAGGCTGAGCTTGGAGATGTAAGCTTAAAGGATCTAGAGAACCTCAGTAAAAATCTTGAAAACAAGCGCGGGGTCGGCCTTGAGCGAGACCGCTACTTCAAGCCAACCAAGACCATCGGCGAGTATGCAGACGTTTCGAGCGCTGCTGGTCGAATTGAGGTTTGATCACATGGCTGGACGCAAGGGCGACTACCTTTTCAAGCGCGCCGGCTCGGACAACTGGTGCGTGCGGTTTGTCCATCCACCTGATGCAGGGGGAAGAACGGGCAAAACAGAGACGCGGTCGCTTGGCACTCCAGATAGAGCGACGGCAGAGGTACTTGCACGCCCGTTGGTGGAAGAGCACCGCGCGAGGGTTGAGGCAGCGGCACTTCTTCGTGCTGGGCCTGACTGTCGAATGTTCAATGTCGCGGCGCGAGTGCCAGGCCACGACGGTCGCAATTTCCGCCAACTATCAGTCGAGGTTGCTGATTGGTTAGATCTGCATGTGTCGAACGGCGGCGAGCAAGCATGCAGGGTTGTCGTGCCGCCGTTCAACTTTGCCTTCTCCAATCCCGATATTGCGCTAGCCTTTAAGATGAGGTTCGGGTGACATGAGGACGGAGCTTCAACGGCAACACAGAAGCATCATCGATCGACTGCGACGGGAGGTGAAGTACCTGCCCGAGGCGGACCGGGACGATCTCACGTGTAAAATCGATACGGTCGCGGCTATTTTCAAACGCGAGCGTAAGAAAGCGGTAAACCGCGCTAAGATACAGGATGAGTGCGCTACGATGTGGGCTGATACACGCTTGCAAGCAGTGGGGCTTGGCCTAGTCCATATCGTTGAAGTTCCGACACCGGGATTCAAAGAGGCGAAGCAACTGCACTCAGAAGCTGAGGATTGGTTGACCGTTCAGGGCGCCGTTTTAGCCAGTGCACCCCAGCCCGCCCCTTTCGTTCTTGGGCCAAATTCGTGTTTCCTTCTCGCGCCATCGGTTCACGGTGTTGTTGCCGCTGCTTTCGCTAATCCTGATCTAGCGCTTGAATTCAAGATGAGGTTCGGGTGATCACCCCGCGGCTCAAGCCATCGCTAGACGACGAGATCGCGTGGTACAGAGAATATCTGCCTCGGCAGGGTTTCCCGTTCATCGTCTTGACGCAGCCGGGCCAGCCGCATTCGTATGCGCGGACGAAAGAGATGCGGGTGTGGCTGACGGAAAGAGACCCGAAGCCGTTTGCCCAGCGAGGCTGGAACCTCCGATACTGCTCGGCCGGCATCTATTGCGTCGGATTCCGTGATCAGATCCTCGCGACCGAGTTTAAAATCCACTTCGGATGATGATCCCAATGGATGAAACCGAGCACTTCCGGTGGTGGTTCGCCTGCGAAGGGTACCCGCACTGCGTCGAGGCCAAGCTCAATCAGCCTATGGCACAAGCATTCGAGCGTGCTGAACAGATCCGTGAATGGCTTCGGAACGTAGATGACTGGATCGACCGGCATGACGGACTGATGGGCGTTCGTTTCGTGGGGTTCAAAAGTCCGAATGATGCGTTCGCGTTCAAGTTGCGCTGGGGATGATTCAAGCTCAGTCTTGATGATTTAGTGGTGATAAAACCTGCTATTCTCGATTATTCCGCCTAGATCCGGGGCGGATACGTTCGCCAAGCTTGATATTATCGGCCGGTTCGCGGATATACGATGGTACTGAGGTGCCGCGTTGCCGATCATTCCACGCTCACAGCCCTTTACGCTCCCGCCGTGGGACGCGGACGAACGCAAAACGGCGTCGCGTCGTATGTGGGCGGCCGGCTTTCCGGTTGTTGTGTTCACGTGTCGAATCCCGAACAGAACGGTCAGCGAGGCTGCTGTCGAGGTCGAGGCTTGGCTCGCCGATCGGGGCCAAGCGAAGAGCTGGAAGGTCGGACGTGGGCTGGCATGGGCCAGCTTCCCGCATCCCGAAGGCGCCGTGCTGAACGTGGGATTCCGCTCCAACAGCGACCTCGCGATCGAGTTCAAGATGGTGTGGTCATGACCCGCCAGATGAGCCTGCCGGACTATATCGAGGAAGAGGTCGCCACCGCGACGGGGGAGGCGATCGCGGCCTCCGCCAAGGCGCACGGCTATCCGATCACGTTCGGTTTCTGGCACTGGCGGTGGAAGGCCGGACAAAGTGAAGAGGTGATGGCCTGGATCGCCGACCATGATCTCGGTCCGCCGCTGATCCACGAGTTCTACCCGGTGGTCTTCGTCTCCCTGCCTGATGATGGCGATGGCGCCTTCGCATTCCGGATGCGGTGGAGCTGATGCGCGAGGACGCTCCGGACGAAGGGTTCACGACCCGATTCCTCGACGACCTCGTGGCGGACTCTGCGGCCGAAATGGGCTTCCCTTGGACGTTTGCGGTCGCTCGGGTTCAGGAGCGGGCGGTCGCCGATTGGCTGGCCGAGCAAGGGATCGAGGACGTCCGGCACTCCATTGCCGGCCTCGGCACGCAATACGTCTCCTTTCGTCCCGATCAGGCCGTCCAGGCTTTCGCGTACCGGATCAGGTTCGGCGGGGTGGCATGAGCAAGCACCACACTCACAGCTTCACCATAGACCCGTATCCGTATGACGTTCTGTGCTCGCAGATGACGCGCGAAGCGGTCGACCTCGGGTTTCCTCATACCGTGATGATCCACGCGTCTGCATGGCACGATGTGCTCAGGGACGTGATGGCTTGGCGCGACGAAAACTGTCCGGCCGGAACGTCGATGGTCAGCACGCCCTGGCTGAACGCGCCTGCCTTCGTGTCCTTTCAGTGCGAGGACGATGCCCTTCACTTCCGGATGCGGTTCACCTGATGGCCTTCGCCAAGACCAGCAACCAACTCGCTCGCATGCGTGCCGCCGTGAACTTGGTGCATCGTGAGGCCAATGGCCGGCATAAGCGATCCTCGACGAAGGCGGACCTCGAAAGCCGCCGGAAAGAATCTGAGGATCAGATCATGGCGGTCGCGTTGGCCCAGCCTCATCGCAGAAGCTTGCCCAAAACGCGGATTCGAGACGATGGGCGCCGGCAGGACGTGGACCCTCGCGACCCGCTCGCTAGCTTCGCCCTCGGCCGCCTCTTCCTGCACAGCACGCTGAGCCGCGACCAGCTCGAAGCGGGCCAGAAGTATACGAGCCTGTTTCTGCGGCACGGCTTCCACATTGTGGGCGTTTTGCCCCGCTTCCCATCGGCGGCCATCAACGACGTCGCGTCCGGAATCTCCTGTGCGGCCGAGATGTCATACGAGGAAGCCGTGGCGCTGAAGCGTTCGTGGAACGAGGCTCAGACGGCGCTGGCCGATACGTGCGAATGGCAAGCCTGCTCCTCAGCCCTCATGCACGTGTGTGTCCTTGATAGGGAGCCCGGCGACGATGCGGTTCTCGGATCTCTCCGCGTCGCCCTGAATGCCTTGAGCAATCTGTGGAACGACCGCCGTTCGCGTCGATAGTGATTGACACGTTATAACGTTGCGTATATGTCAGGCGAATAGAGTAGCGAGAGCTGCGACTTGAAGGCGTGAGCCTCGTCGCCTCAGCTAAAGGGCGAAGCGAAGGACTTTCGCCAGACACTCAGGCGTCCCGCCGCGTCTGACGTATTGTATCGAGGGTAAGGTTCATCCGTGCCAGGGTCGCCCCCTTCACGTAGACGCGTAGCCCGGTATCACACCGATAAACGTATGCGACGTTCCGATACTTGTTGTAGTGCGAGTACACGAACTTGTGGCCGCTGAAGACAAAAACCTGACCGATAAGCGACTTTCCACGCTCGTCCATGGAAACGTTCTTGGCATCTTCCACAGCCTTGGCGATAAGTGTCTTCAGGTCAACAATGGCTCGCGGTCGATCGGCCTTCTCCAGCATCGCCGGTTCCTTCCCGTACGTGCGGACGAAATTGTCGATCAGAATCTCCCGGCGCACCCGCCATTCCCGGCACACGTCCTCGATCAATTCAGGCTCGAATCCGTGATCTAGGATCTGGCTGCGAAGCGAGTTCACAGCACTGGAAATTCTGGGGCGCCCGGACATTACGGCTTCACCATTCCCTGCCTAGAAAACGACCCGAGTACCGACGCGATCCAGAATCCCGCTACGATGAGTGAGAATATCGCGATCGCGGTGTTCATGTTTCGAATTCGATCCGGGGAGTGATGCGCAAAGGGCGCGTCTATTTCCTGACGCTCAACCCAGAATAGACGAACATAGATGGCACAAGGGCGCAAGACGGGCGGCCGGCAGAAAGGCTCGGTCAATCGCCGTACCGCTGAGCGCGAAGAGGCGATGCAGCGCGCGGCCCAGACGATTGCAGCGGTGATCCCTGGCGCGTTCGACGGCGACGCTCATGCGCTCCTCATGGCCGTGTACCGCGATCCTGCTCAGGAATGGCAGCTTCGGGTCCAGGCCGCGTCCAAGGCGATTCAATACGAGAAGCCGGCGCTCTCCAGTGTCGAGGCCAAGGTCACCGCGACGATTCAGGACGTGTCCGAGGACGACCTCGACGCCCAGATCCGCATGATGGCCGTTGCGGCAGGATTGGCCGGCGATGGAGCTACTGAGCACTGACGCCGCGTCCCTCGGGCGTCTCGATGCGAAGCGGCAACTCGCGGTCCTATTGGCCGAGAAGGCACGGCGCCGCGAGCGCACGAAGCTCCTCCGCCTCTACCCCGACGAAGGCCCGCTCCGCCGAGAGCTTTACCCGAAGCACATAGCGTTCTTCCGGGCCGGCGCGACGGAATATGATCGCTGCATGCTTGCCGCGAATCGTGTCGGCAAATCGTTCGGTGTGGGTGGATACGAAACCGCGCTGCACCTGACCGGCCGTTATCCCGAATGGTGGGACGGCCGGCGCTTCGCTCACCCTGTTGAATGGTGGGCGGCCGGCGATACCTCGGAGACGACCCGCGACATCGTCCAGGCGATTCTGATGGGTCCGCTGGAGAGCGTTGGCACGGGGCTGATTCAAGAAGCGGACATCATCGGCAGTCCATCGCGACGCTCCGGTGTGACCGGTGCATTCGATCAGGTCCATGTCCGCCATGTGACCGGCGGGGCCTCGCTCCTCGGCTTCAAGAGCTTCGACCAGGGCCGGAAGAAGTTTCAGGGCACCGCCAAGCACGGGGTCTGGCTCGACGAAGAGCCGCCTTCCGACGTGTTCGACGAATGCATGCTCCGTCTGATGACCACGGACGGCCTGATGCTCTGCACCTTCACCCCGCTCAGCGGCATGACGGAAGTGACGATGCGCTATCTCGGGACAGTGAAGACGCCGTGACCTTCTGTGTTCAGGCGACGTGGGACGACGTTCCGCACCTCACCGCCGATCAGAAGCAGAAACTTTGGGACGCGATTCCGGCGCACATGCGGGACGCTCGCACGAAAGGAATTCCCGCCCTCGGGTCCGGTCGCATCTTCCCGATCGCCGAGGAAGAGATCCGGGTCAAAGCCTTCCCGATCCCGCCAAGCTGGGTTCAGATCGTCGGGGTGGACTTCGGATACGATCACCCGTTCGCCGCCGTGCGCTGCGCTTGGGATCGCGACAATGACGTCTGGTACCTGACGGCCTGCTACAGGAAGAAGGAAGCCACTCCGGTCCTGCATTCCGCTGCGATCAAGTCGTGGGGAAGCTGGATTCCGTGCGCTTGGCCCCATGACGGGCTGCAACACGACAAGGGGAGCGGCCTCGCCCTCGCTGAGCAGTACCGTTCGCAGGGCCTGGAGATGCTGGCCGAACACGCCACGCACGAGGATGGCGGCAACGGCGTCGAAGCCGGCCTGATGGAAATGCTGGACCGGATGCAAACCGGCCGATTCCGCGTCTTTGCTCACCTCGACGAGTGGTTCGAAGAATTCAGAATGTACCACCGCGACAACGGACGCGTGGTGAAGCTCAACGACGATCTGCTCTCGGCCACACGGTACGCCGTGATGATGCGCCGTCACGCCATCGTCGAGCCAAAGAAGACCGAATGGAAGCCGCCGGACAGGCGCTGGGTCGTGTAACCCGACAGGACTGAACGATGCCCTATCCCGCCGACATTCCCGGATCGCAGCGGGTCTTCCTGAGCGATCCCGCGACCGGCCTGCCTTACGGCGCCTCGAATCCGATCCCGACCGGTTCTGCTGCGGCGGCCGGCTCTACACCGCTCACCTACCGCCAAGTCACTGACGTTTCGACGTCGACTGCGCTCCCCAACATCCCCGGCGACGCGACGGTCGCGACGGTCATCCCCGATGGTGCCGGCGTCCGCATGCGCAAGGATGGGACGGCTCCCACGACTGCGGTCGGTATGCCGATCCCTGTCGGTGGTGGCGTGAAGCTCTACGGGGCGGAGATCTCGGCGGCCCGGTTCATTCAGCAATCGGCCGGCGCGATCCTCAACGTCGAGTATTCCAAATGAGCGACTACTTCCCGGTCGTCTCGGGCGGCGCGGCGATCGACCGAATCGTCAACCAGCCTTTCACCATCGGAATCACGTCGGCCACGCCCGGCGACCTGTCCGTATCCATCTCCTCCCAGACATGCCGGTACGATAAGCTCGGTGACTTCGTGGACGTCTCGATGGGGTTCGCGTTTACGCCGACCTACACGACTGCCGCCGGCAACTTCATCCTCACCGGATTACCGCTTCCCGCTGACGGCGACACCGCCTCGAACTTGATCCCGATGGCGATCGGAAGTGCGTTTCCCTGGCCCAATACGGCCACGCAAATCGCGCTCGCGCCTCAGTCCGGCACCAGCACCGCAATTATCCTGGGCCAGAAGACAAGCGCGGGAGGTCAGGGCGCTCAGATCACCGCGTTCACCTCGGGCACGGCCTACACGCTCCGTTTCCGAGGGCGATACCGTACCACCCGCGTGTGATGGGCTGATCGATCGTGCGTCGAGTTGGTCAAAGCCATCTACCAACTTTGCCAGCCTCAAGGCCGACGCCTGCCAGCGCACTAGCTGAAAGCCGCTCTTTCGCCTCCACCTTCACATCGGGCGTCCGCTGAGCAACCTGCATAATCGCGTCGACTGCAGTCTGTTTGTCCTCGATGGCAGCATACCATACCTCCGTGAATGGAGGGCCGCCACCAAGCCGTCCCATCGTTACCTCAATTGCCCAGCCGTCTACCATATCGCACCTCACCATAGTCCGACCATGCCACGAGAGCCTGCCTGCTCCAAGGCTGGGTCGAGATAGCTAGATTTTGGACTGAACCGCTGTTCTGCCAACGGTGATGACTTTGGCATGAAGATCAATCTCTTAGCGGCCGATCGTGCCCATTAAGCCCTGCTTGCTCGGAAACCCGTCGCTGCGGGCACAAGGAAACCACATGGCCGCATCGCCGAAGCTCGCCGCGAGGGGGGGTGATTCCTCACGCCGCGATGCTGACCGTGCTTTGCTGCGCCTGATCGACGATGAGGTGTCGAACGGCATCACGTTCGAAAACGACGACCTCGTTGGCGACAAGTCGATCCGTGGTCGCAAGGGCGAACGCGACGCGGCACTCGACTACTATGACGGCGTGATGGAGGATCTGCCATCCGAGCAAGGTCGCTCCTCTGCGGTTTCTCGCGATGTGGCCGACGTCACGGACACGATGCTCCCCGGCCTGATGCGTGTGTTCGCAGGCGCGGACAAAGTCGCCGTCTACGCGCCGAATAAGCCCGGCGACGAAGAGGCCGCATCGCAGGCCACCGACTACATCAATTATGTCTGGGCCAACGAGATCAACGGGTACCAGATCACCCACACGTGGATCAAAGACGCCCTCGACGTCCGCAACGGCATCGTCAAAGCGTATTGGGATTCAACCCCGGAATACGAGAGCGAGGATCTACGCGGCCTCGATGAGGACCAGATCGTCGCGCTGCTCGAAGACCCGGAGGTCAAGCTTATCGGCGCTGATGGGCGCGATCAGATCATCCACGATCCCGCCTCGGGCCAGATGGTTCCGCTGACGGTCTATGACGTTCGAATCAACCGGGCGACCACCAACGGCAAGCTCGTGGTCGAGAACGTCCCTCCGGACGATTTCGGCATCTCGAAGGGCGCGAGTTCGATCGAGACGGCCCGCGCTGTCTGGCATCGCTCCAGGGTCACGCGCTCGGACCTCGTGAAGCAGGGCTATCCCCGCGACGTCGTCGAGGATCTGCCCGCGTATGGCTCCCGCAAGTCCCGGAGCGACGCGGATCGATACGAGGACGACGATACGCGAAGCTCGCTCGCGGGTGAGACCGGCGCCACCGCCGAGGTCGAGGTGATCGAGGCGTATGTGCGCTTCGACTATGACGACGACGGCATCGCCGAGATGCGCAAGGTCGTGGTCGCTGGCTCGTCCGGTGGTCGCGAGCCGCTCTCGAATGAGCCGTGGACGGAGGAAGTCCCGTTCGTCTCAATGACAGGCCAGCCGGTGCCGCATCGGTGGATGGGCCGGTCGACCTTCGACAACGTCGGCGACCTACAGCGGGTCAAGACCGCCCTCCTGCGCGGCGTTCTCGATAACATCTATTCACAGAATCGCCCGCAGCGCTGCGTGGTCGACGAAGCGATCATCAACCCTGACGAGGTGCTCAACCCGACCTATGGCGGCGTCATCCGGATCAAGAAGGGCCACACGGCTCAAGGCGCGATTCAGGATCTCGTGGCGCCCAACATCTCGGGCAACATCCTCGCCGGCATTCAGTACATCGATAGCGTGATCCAGCGTCGGACCGGCGTCTCCACCGCCACCGCGTCACTGGATTCCACGGCCCTGGAGCCGCAGACCGCAACCGCCGCGTCCCTCGAACACGATGCCTCGTATGCCCGCGTCGAGCTGATCGCGCGAAACATGGCCGAGATGGGCTTCAAGCCTCTCTTCTCGAAGCTCCTGCGCATCATCGTCCGCAATCAGGATCGGCCTCGCACCGTTCGCCTGCGCGATGAGTGGGTGGCGTTCGATCCGGTCGGTTGGAATGCCGCGATGGACGTCTCGATCAACGTCGGCCTCGGCACGGGCTCCCGTGAACGCGACCTGACGATGCTGTCCGGTATCCGCGCTCGTCAGAACGCTATCATCGAACAACTCGGGCTCGAAAACCCGGTGGTCACTCCATCCATGGTCGTCGCGGCCGAGCATAAGATGGTCGAGGCGGCTGGCGTCAAAGATCCGGAACAGTTCTTCCGGCCGATCACCGCCGAGGAATTTTCGCAGTGGCAGGCATCGAAGCCGCCGGCTCCGCCCGATCCGAAGCTCCAGGCGATCCAGGCCAAGGCGCAGATGGATCAACAGACGCTCCAGGCCCGCGCTCAGGGCGATCAACAGCGCATCCAGGCCGATGTCGCCATGGATCAGGCCAAGCAGGCTGCGGAGCTACAGATGGCCCGCGAACGGCTTGAGCAGGAACACGCGCTCAAGGTCGAGCAAATGAACCGTGACTTCGAACTTCGTCGCGCTGAGATGGAGAACGAGGCGCAGCTCCGGGCCGTCTCGATGGCGACCGGCGTCCAGGGCGTCTCCACGAATATCCCGAGGCAGTGATGGCCGACCGCGTCGCTCAGGCCATTGCCGCCCAACAGCTCCTCGACAACGAGACCTTCCTCGCCCTCCTCGCCAAGATCGAGGCCGACGCTGTCGATGCCCTCGCCGCCGCTGACGTTTCCAACCCGGCTTCCCTGATCCGCGCGACCGCCGATCTGCAAGCCGCCCGCCGCGTTCGTGAAGCCGCCGAATCCATCGTGACCACCGGCATGGCCGCACAACGCGTTCCGCCCACCGTCGCCTGACGGCACGGGCACGCCAACCGAACGAGCCCCACATGTCTGAACGCGATACCTCGGCTCCGGCTGAGACCGCCCCCGTGCGCGATTACGATCGCGAGCCGAGCGCCCATGACGTCGCCCTGACGCTGGCCGACAACGACTTCGACTTCGACGAGGACGACGGCGATCCGAATCCCGGAGACCCGGCTTATGACCACGCCGAGCGCGTGATCGAGCAGCCTCGCGGGGAGAAGGGTCGGTTCGCACCGCGCAATCCGCAGCCTCCGACGCAGGACGACGAGGACGGCGAGGACGGTGACGAATCCGACGTCGAGCCGGAAGACGATGGCACCGATGCGGATGGCCCGGAAGCCAATGCTGACGGCGAGCCCGACAAGCATGGCAAGGGCAAGGACGGCGAGGCCAAGGACACCGCCAAGGTCGTCGAGATCGATGGCCACCAAGTCCCGATCGACGAAGTCCGTCGCGGATTCATGCGGCAGGCCGACTACACGCGGAAGACGCAGGCCCACGCCGAGGAAGTCCGACAGTTTCAGACGATTCGGCAACAGACCGAGGCCGAGCGCGGTGAACTCGGCAACATCCTGAACATCGCGGTCGAGGTGCTTCGGACCCGCATGCCCTCGCCACCGGATCGCAACATGATCCGGACCGATCCGATGGGCTTCATGGAGCAGCAGCAGGCGTATCAGGAAGCGGTCGAGGAGGTGAACAAGCTCCTCTCCGCGCAACAGAGCGCCGGCCAGCGTCAGACCGAAGAGCAGAAGGCCGCGCAGGAACAGTCCGAGCGCGCCCGGCAGGCTCAGACCGCCGAGGCCCTTCAGCGCGAAGCCCAGCTTATGGCCGAGACCATGCCGGAGCTTCGCACACCCGAGGGGCAACAGGCGTTCTTCGCGGACGCCACGAAATTCGGGGAGCGCTACAACCTCTCCGCAAATGATGTGATGGGCATTCAGGATCACCGCGCCCTGCGCGTGCTCAAGGACGCCATCGCGTACCAGAAGCTCCAGGCGAAGAAGCCGGAAGCTCTCCAGAAACTCCGCAACGCCCCTCCGATCCGGGCCGCCGTCAGGCAGTCACCGGGCACACGGCAGGGCCAAGCCTCCAGACAAGCACGTGACGCGTTCAGTCGTAACCCGACCATCGATGGCGCCGTGGCAGCTCTCCCGGACTCTCTGTTCGGGATCGATTGATCATGACCAGGTCAGGCTTCCCGCATAGCGGCCCCTGAACGGTCCAGCCCCATCCGAGGACCACATGGCACAGCTTGCCGGCACTACCGATACCTATGACATCCGTGGGGGTCGCGAAGACCTTCAGGACAAGATCTTCCTCCTCAACAAGGCGGACACGCCATTCATGGCCAATATTGGTCGTGGCAAGGCATCTGCCGTGAAGCACGAGTGGCAGACCGATACCCTCGCGCCTGCCAACCTGAATAACGCGGTGCTCGAAGGCGACGAATACGCTTACGCCGACGTAACGCCGACCGTCCGCGCGGGCAACTACTGCCAGATCTCGCGTGAGACCGTCCTCGTCTCCGGTACCGCACAGGTCGTGGACAAGGCCGGACGCAAGGATGAGGTCAAGTACCAGTCCGTCAAGCGCGGTCTGGAACTAAAGAAGGACATGGAGGGCATCCTCCTCTCCGCTCAGGCGTCGAACGCTGGCGGCGCCGCTGGTGCCGCTGCCCGTCGTCTCGGCGGCTTCACCGCGTGGCTGACCTCGAACGTCTCCCGTGGTGCCGGCGGCGCTAACGGCGGCTACAACGCCACCTCCGGCCTCGTGACGGCTCCCACCGCAGGCACCGCCCGTGCGTGGACGGAGAACATGCTCAAGGACGTCCAGCAGGCCGCGTATCAGTCCGGTGGCAACCCCGGCATGCTGATGATGCCCGTCCAGCAGAAGCGCGTGTTCTCCAGCTTCGCCGGCCTCGCTCAGCAGCGTCGTGATACCGGCGACAAGGCCGCGACCATCGTCGCTGCGGCTGACGTCTACGTGGGTGACTTCGGTCGCCTCGCTGCCGTCCCGAACCGTCAGATGGCCAACGGCAACGTCCTCGTGATCGACCCGGACATGGTCAAGCTGCGCACGCTTCGTCCGCTGTTCGTCGACAAACCCGCGAAGACCGGCGATGCCGAGAAGCGCGCGATGATCGTCGAGTACACGCTCGAAGTCTCGAACGAAGCCGCGCACGGCCTGATCGCTGACCTCTCGTAAGCGGTAACCCTTCCACCGATCCCGAAATCAACGTGAGCACCGGTCCGCGAGGCCGGTCGCTTGCCTATGCGAGGACACTCCCATGGCACAGTCCAACCTCCCTGCCGCGAAGACGGCGGTCCCGCCCGTCATTGACACGACCAAGCTGACCGGCGCGCGTCCCGATCCGCGCGGCGACATCAATCCCGGCGTACTCACCGATCAGCCCGGCACGCCCGGCGTCAATCCGGTGACGAATCGCGACGATAGCCTCACCGCCGAGGACGGCGTCACGCTCCGCGCTCCCACGAGCAACGAGCCGCTGAATCCCCCGATCCCTGAGCCGGTCGAGGATAAGCCGTCCACTCGGTATATCGAGATGGTCGCGAAGAGAGACCTATGGCCCCGCGACGGGAATAAGTACCGCCCGACCAGCCTCGACGACGGCGCCGAATGGCGTGTCCGCGCTGGAGAGACGGTCAAGCTGCCGTCGAACGAGGCGATGGATCTCATGGAAAACGACGTCGCCGAGCGCGCGAACAAGCGCGAGGGCTGATCGATGTACGATTCTGCATCTCTCGCCTCGGACGGGTTCCGCCAGATGGCTTCGGACCCGGAGACGGGGCGGGAGGTGTGGGTCAAGATCGACGGTAACAAAATGACCGTGCGTGAATTCGCGCCGGTCGACGAACTCCTCGAAGACAACGCGGTCCTGCGCGCGGATCTGGCTGGCTCTCGTCACGCTGACGGGCTTAGTCTGGTGGCACGCATCCCCGAGCACATCATGCACAACCGGCTGATGGAAGCGCTCAGACAGGGCGACGACGCGTACCTCGATCGGTGGCTCAACGACCCCGACCACAGCAAATTCCGCGTTCGTGGCGGGCGCATTTGATGCTGCCTCGGTTCACTCCCCTCGCACGCATCCCCCATCCGTCCGGGCGTCCCCTGCGCGAGCCTGAGCGTCGAGGATGGGCCTATGCGCAGGGTCCGAATGAGCCCGGTTTCTTCCGCACGCCACGGCTGAACGCTCCGCCTGTCCAGCACATCCGGCAGGCCACTGACGTCTTCGCGGTCGGCTTCGTCGATCACACGATCCTTGATGCCCAGAGCGAACTCGAGTGATGCTCGACACCTATCAGGATCTCGTCGCATCGATCGAGGATTACCTCGAACGGGCGGATTTACTCGACCGTATCGGCACCTTCGTTCGGCTCGCCGAGCTTCGTTTGTCGCGTCGCCTCGGCCTTGCGGAAAACGAGGTTCAGGCCCGTCTGGATCTCGTCGCCGGCCGCGCTCCTCTCCCGGATGATTATGCCGCTGTCCGTGGCGTGACCGGTGCTCGGGGCTGGGATCTCGAATACGTCCCGCCACATGTCTTCCTAGGTGCCTACGGGCGCGGATTCGGTCTGCGCCGGCTCGGTCAGGCTGACGGATACGACGACGTCCGTGATGGCGTGGGCGGGATCGACGGGGGTGGCCGTCCGCGCTGGTACACGATCCTCGGCTCGATCCCGCTGGACGATATAGACGTGGACGTGTCGGTCTGGCCGAATGGACTGAATCAGCCGTTCCTGCTCACCGCCCCGGCCGGCACCGGACAGATCAGCCTGCTCTACCGCCAAGGCATTCCATCGCTTGGCCCGACCCGCGCCTCGAATTGGCTGCTGGCCCGCAATCCCGACCTCTACCTGTACGCTTCCCTGCTCGAAGCCGAACCGTTCCTTGAGAACGACCGTCGCGTCTCGCTCTGGCAGTCGATGCTTGAGACGGCGATCAGTGACGTGACGTCCCTCGACCGCGAATCCCGCTGGGGCCGCGCTCGCATGCGCTCCTTTGAACCGACGCCTTAAGCTGGAGCTGCACGATGGCACTGCCCCCGATCACCGATTACGATAGCCTCGTCCTCAACGTGTCCGACTACATCGCTCGGAACGATCTTGAGGACTATTACCCGACCTTCATTCAGCTCACGGAAAACCGTTTGAACTCGGCGCTCAAGGTGCCGGGTATGGAGACGGAAACCACGCTGACGCTCAGCGCCGATGGGACCGTCTCCACCCCCTCCGCCTATGTCGAGTGGATCTTAGTGTCCTGGCGCTCTACTCCGACCGCGCGCGCTCAGCGACTGCGGTACGTCGAGGCGAATTCACCAGAGTTCACGCATCGCCACCGGCCGAACGGCTCAGCTCAGTACTACACGGTCGCCGGCAATAAGATCCGTCTGGCTCCCGCCCGCACGGGTACGATCGAGACGGTGTTCTATCAGCGCGTTCCGCCTCTCACCTCGGCCGATCCGACGAACTGGCTGATTACGAAGGCCCCACAGCTCTACCTGTATGGTGTGCTGGCCGAAGCCTACTCGTTCCAGAAGGACGAAGCCCGCTCGGCCGAATGGGGCAAGGCTGCGGACGAACGGCTCAAGCTCTTCATCGAAGAATCCAGTGCTGCCAAGGTTGGTCGCCGTGCCGAGCGCAATGCCGAGATCGAGGCCGAGGTCATCGCGGCCAAGGCCCCGAACTAATCCATGGCCCGGATCGCCCTGCCTCCTTGGGAGCCCGACGTCGCGGCTGTCGATGCGGCGGTGTGTTCGGTCGCCACGAATGTGATCCCCCGTAAGGATGGATACGCGCCGATTCGCTCGCCGGTCGCGCTCTCCACGGCCCTTCCTGCGCCGTGCCTCGGGGCGATTGAGGTTCCGTCTCCCGCCTACGGGTTTCCCATCTACTTCGCCGGCACTGCGACCGGGCTGTTCAAGTTCGCGAATGGCCGGTGGCTGAACGTCTCGAAGCCGGGCTCGACCTATAGCATCCCGCCGGGCGACTACTGGTCGTTCGCGGTCTACGGGACGAAGCTTCTCGCGACGTGCCTCGGAACAGTCGTTCAGGTCATCGACATCGACGCGGGCAAAGCCTTCGCAGACCTCGGCGGCGACCCTCCGCGTGCCCGGCATATGGGCGTGGTGAGTGAGTTCCTCGTGCTCGCCGGCCTCGGTTCTGATCCCAACGCGGTGCATTGGTCGGACCTCGGCGACATCACCTATTGGGAGCCGGGCGTTCAGTCAGGCGGCCACACCTCGGACCTTCAGATCTTTCCCGAAGGCGGTCCCGTCACGGGATTCGCAGGCGGCGAGTTCGGCCTTGTGTTCCAAGAGGGCAAGATTCGCCGCATGGTGTTTTCGCCGGGTTCGGTGACGGTGTTCGACTTCTCGACGCTCGAAGAGAATCGTGGCGCGGTCGCTCCCTGGTCGCTGGTGAAGGTCGGCGCGCGGGTTTTCTTTCTCGACCGTGAGGGGTTCTTCCTCTTCACTGGTGGCGCTTCCGCGTCGATCGGTGCCGAGCGGGTGAACCGGTTCTTCGCCGGCAGGGTCGATCCGATCCGCGTGACGTCGACGATCTGCATCCGCGATGCGACCGGACCACGTGTTCTCTTCGCGTACCGGACGCTGGCCGCACCAACCAATGACCCGACGCTGCTCAATGAGTGCCTGATCTACGATTACCTGCTGGATCGGTGGACGTTTCTCAACGTTCCGGTTCGGTACGGGCTGGTGGGCGCTACACTCGCGGTCTCCATCGACGACATTCCCGGCTCGCTCGACGATACCGGCCAGAAGCCGCTGGATGATCCGAGCTATGCCGGTGGTCCTCCGACGCTCGGCCTGATCACCGCCGACAACAAGCTCTCGCTTCTCACCGGATCGCCGCTACAGGCCACGCTTGAGACGCCCGACGCGATGCTCTCGCGCCCAAACCGGTCTTTCCTCCGGGGCATGCGCCTCGATTCCGATGCCGATGACTGGCGCATCCAGATCGGCACGCGGGAAACGCTAAGGCAGGCTGATCCTGTAGTCTGGAAGAGTGAGACCCGGCCGAATCCCGAGCGCATGGCCCCGTGCCGTGCCTCTGGCCGATATCACCGTGCTCGCATCCGAATCCCGGCTGGTACCGCCTGGAGCTACGTGTCCGGGGCCGAGCCCGACGCGACTGAAGAGGGCGCTCGATGAACGTCCCCGCGAAGTCGGAAACCGATCTGCCTAAGATCATTCAGGCCATCGCGGATCTCGCCGTGGGCAACTCGAATGCGGTCCGGGTCGGTACCGTTGAACTCGATTCGAGTGCGGAGTTCACGGTGGTCAACGACGCACTGTGTTCGGAGCGCTCGATGCCGGTTCTGGTTCCGGTGAACGCGGCGGCTGCTATCTCGGGTTGGTACGTTCGCACGGTTCGGAAGAGCGCATTCGAGATCGGGCACTCCGCCAACATCCCCGGAGCGCTGTTCCGGTACGAGCTACGCCGAAACTAATGCGCCTCGCGATGATTCCCCCGAGCGCCATCCTTCGGGCATGGCCGGACCTCGGCGGGATGATTGCCAGGGCCTGCGAACGACCCGGTTGCGACCATACCGAAACGACATTGCGTGCGGCCTGCCTTGCCGGCGAAGCCGCGCTGATCGCGATCCTCGACAACGATGGCAGGCCCGTCGCGGCCGGCGTCACCCAAGTGCGGGAACAGGCCAACGGCGCCCGGTCCTGCTGGATCTTGGCCCTCGGCGGTCATCGCTCGAATGCATGGCTCCACACGCTGGAGCACGTCGAGGCCGGTGCCCGCCATGTCGGGTGTGAGACGGTCGAATTCGTGGGGCGACGGGCGTGGGAGCGGTTGCTCCCCTCCTACTTCGCCGAAGCCTGCGCCACCGGCACCCACTACTCGAAGAGGTTGTAGCGATGGGCGGCGGATCGAAGACGCAGACCACGACGCAGGAACAGAAGTCCGACCCCTGGGCTCCGGCTCAGCCCGCGCTTCAGACGATCCTAAAGGGCGCGACCGATGCGTACAATTCGGGCGTGGACTCTCAGGTCTATACCGGCCCTCGGCTGGCCGGGCTCGGGGACACGACGCAAGCCGGCCTCAACAGCATGGCTGCGAACGCCAATGGCGCGGCGGCCACGGCACAGGCCGGAAACACCTTCCTCAACGGACTGCTGAGCAACGGCGGCACGACCGCTGGCACTCAGTCGGCCCTGAACAACGTCCTCGGCGTCGGCACGGTCAACACGGCAGGCGTCCAGTCCGCAGCCGACCGCATGGCCGATCCGAACAACGCCGCGTCGTCGGTGGGCAAGGGTCTGGTCGGCGGTCAGTACAATCTTGACGGCTCGGGCTACTCGAACCTTGCGAACGGCCTTGGCCAGGGCACCCAGACCCAACGCTCATTGCAGGACGTCGCCTCGGGCAAGTTCCTCGACGCGTCGAATCCCTACACCTCGGCCATGATCGATCAGGGGGCAGGGGACGCGGCTAGCAAGGTTGCTCAGCAGTTCGCAGCTTCCGGCCGGTACGGTTCGGGACGCTTCGCGGGCGCGGTAGCGGATGCCGCCGATCGGGTTGGTACCAATCTCCGCTACAATGACTATTCGAACGAGCGTGAACGGCAGGCGGCGGCGGCAAATGCCATCGATAGCCAGGCCAACGCGCGCACGGGCGTTCTCTCCGGCCTCCTCGGCGCTCAGAACGACGTGCGGACGGCCAATGCCAATCAGGCCGTTACGGGGGCGAATCTCTCGTCCGGCGCCGATACCGCCGCGCTGACCGGCGCGAGCGCACTGGCCGCGCTCCAGGCTCAGAACAATCAACAGCGCCTGTCACAGTACGGTACGGCGCTTCAGTCCGCTCAGGGCGATCGTGCGTCCGCTCAGGCTGGCCTTGGTCAGGTGGGCGGCGTCCAAGAGAATCTCCTGTCTCCCGGCCGGACGCTCGCTCAGGTCGGCGCGATTCAGGACGCGGCACGACAGGATCAGCTTGACGCTCAGCAGCAGCTCTTCAACGAGCAACAGCAGCAGCAGTGGAAGCAGCTCGGCCTGCTCTCCGGGCTCGCCAGTCCGATTGCGGGCCTTGGCGGCACCCAGATCGGCACGACGACACAGCAGATCCCGCAGCCGAGCATGTTTCAGCAGATTCTGGGCGGCATCACGGGTGGTGCTGGTGCTCTCGCCAATATCGGGAAGGCCGCGCCCATGCTGGCGATGCTCTCCGATGAGCGGGCCAAAGACAACGTCACGCCCGTGGGCGCGCTGAACGACGGTCAGACTGTCTACTCCTACACCTACAAGGGTGACAGCACCCCGCAGATCGGCCTGCTCGCTCAGGAAGTAGCCCGCGCCGCGCCGCATGCGGTGGGCCAGTTCTCCAACGGTCTGCTCGGCGTCGATTACGGTCGCGCCACAGAGCGCTCAGCCAATATGGGATCGCGCTCATGAGCTTCGGGTTCGGCCCCCTTCCTGGCGCGTCGGCTGGCTTGTCGCCGGAGGATATCGCGCGTCTTTTCAGCCGGATTCCCATGGGGGCGGGGCAGGGCTTCTCAGGCTCCTCGACCGGTGCCGTCCCGCCGGCCGATCAGCTCCAGGTTCCGGTCGCTCCTCTTCAGCCCCCGGTGGCTTCGCCTCTGGGCTTCGGTGCTTTGCCCGGCAAGGTGGGCGGCGCTCGCGCTCCCGTCGTCGCGGCTCCCGAGCCGGCGGCTGCGGGCGGTCCGGTCCTACCCGATTTCCAGCCCGCGCCTCTGCCTGCGGACACTCCGACCCCGCCTGCGCGCCCGTTGTCATTCGGTTCGCTCACGCCTCCGACCCCTGCTGCGGACATGCCGGCCGCCGACGCCGTACCTGCGTCGGGAACGGTGCCGACTGCCGCGACGAAGGCGAGCGATGGCCTCGGCTTCATGGAGAAGTGGAAGGCGGTTGCAGATTCCGGCCTTGGCGATCAGCTCCTCGCCCTGTCGTCCGGCCTGCTCTTCGCACGTGGCGGTGCCGGGTGGGCCAAGGGTTTCGAGAACATGCAACGAGCCGGTGCGGCCTCGACCGCCACGGGGCTCGCCAACACCGAAATGCTCCTCAAGCAGCAAAAGCTTGCCCGAGAGATGCGCGGGGAGAACGCGACGGGCGATTACCTTCGCAGCAAGGGCATGGATGCCAGCCTTTCCGAGGCGGCGATGTCCAATCCGACCGTCCTGTCGGCGACGCTGGCTCAGCTCAACAAAGATCCGTCCCGCGTCACCATCGGCGGCAACATCTACGAGCTGAAGCCCGGTGAGAAGCCGGCCGCATCGAACATGCTCGGTCCTGCCGAGGTGAGCCCGGAGGTAGTCAGGGCGAAGGCCCAGGCGCAGGCGGAAGGTACCGCAGCGGGCAAGCCGGACGAAACCTATACGCAGATCCCGGAGGCGGAGCGTGTCTCCCTCGGCCTGCCGGCGGGCGCGTATCAGCGGGATTCCAAGGGCAAGCTCTCGGCGGTCAATCCGGCCGGCACGACGATCAACATGGGCGCCGAAAAGGCTCAGGATTCGACCGTTGGCAAGGGCTACGGCGAGTATCAGCTCGATCTTGCCAGCAAGGGCCGCAATGCGGGCTCGACCCTCAACACCCTGTCCCTGATGGAGCAGGCTGCACGCGATCCGAACTTCTATTCCGGTGTCGGTGCCGAGGGGCTGAAGACGGCGAATCAGCTCATGGTCGCCCTGGGCGTGAAGGATGCCAGCTTCACGAAGCCGACTGAGGTCTTCGAGGCCCTGTCCAACAAGGTCGTTCTCGATAGCCTCGGCGGGTCGCTCGGCCCCGGCATCTCGAACACTGACCGTGATTACCTGGGCCGCGTGGCTCCCGGTCTGTCGCGCACGAAAGAGGGCAACCTCGAACTTATCGGCATCGCCCGGTCCCTTGCGCAGCGTCAACAGGACGTCGCCAAGCTCGCCCGCGATTACGCCGCAAAAAACAATGGCCGGATCGATTCCGGTTTCGACGACGTGCTCACGGACTTCTCCAACAAGAGCCCGCTCTTCCCTGCCGCGTCCGCTGCCTCCACCGCGCGTCCTGTTGGGCAGACGGGGGCGACCGGTGCCGGCGGCCTCGCCGCTCCGACCACACAGGCCGAGTTCGACGCGCTGCCCCGTGGCTCCGTCTATGTCGATCCGGCTGACGGCAAGAAGTATCGGAAATAACGATGCCGCCACGCTTCTCCGGCACGCCAGTTGACGAGCCGGTACAGGCCAATGCTCCGGTCGGCCCTCGCTTCGGGGGCACGCTGATCGAGGACGTGCCGTCCTCTGCCGGACCCGGAATCGCATCGGACGTCGTCAAGACGATTCCGAGCGGGCTGGCCCGTGGGGCGATGAGCTTGGTGGGTCTGCCCGCCGACGCGATGAACCTTATCGATCGCGGCTGGCAACATGCCACGGGCTACCTTCTGGAAAAGACAGGCGCGCTCACCCCGGCACAGGTCGCGAAACTCAAAGAACCGGTCCCCGGTCTCGACGGGCCGAACGAAACCCGGATGCGCGGGCTGTTCCCGTCGTCGGATCTCCTGAAGGAGGGCACCGACGCGGCTCTTCGCAAGGGTGGTCTGCCGGAGCTGTACAAGCCCCAGACCATGCCGGGTGAGCTTGCGAACACCCTCATCGAATTCGCCCCCAACGCCGCGCTCGGTGGTGGGTCTGCCGCTCAGCGTATCGGACAGGTCGTGGCTCCGGCCGTGGTCTCCGAAGGGCTTGGGCAGGGTTCCCGCAAGCTGCTTCCCGAGGCCGAGCCTGTCGCTCGGTTCACCGGGGCGCTTCTGGGTGGCGTCGGCGCGGCGGTCGCTCAGGCTCCGCGCGGTGGCAGCGTCTTGATGAAGGAGGCAATGAGCGGCCTCTCTCCCGAGGATCTGGCTGCGGCTCAGGCGCTGCGTGCGGAGGCCCGTGGTCTTCCGAACGGCGGTATCGATCTCCCTCTGGACGAAGCCCTAAACAAGGTCACGGATGGCCGGGCGGGTCGCCTATCGCAGCTCTCGCGCGTGGTCGCCAATTCGGGCGGGGAGGGCGGCAACACGCTGACCAACCTCTATGCGCAGCGTCCTGCCCAGATGGACGCGGCGGCTCGCGGCACCTTCAGTATGTTCGGCCCTTTGGCTCCGTCGCCCTCGGCGCTCGGCCTGGACGTCCAGAGCGCGGCACGTCGCGGCTTGGATCAGACCCCCGAAGGAATTGCCCTGGCGAAAGCTCGGGAAGCTGCCGGCCCACGAATGACCGCGGATATGGCCGGTCAGGTGATTCAGCCGGCGCTGCGTGCCACTGCGGATCTCCGCGAGGCGGTCCGTCAGGGTCATGCTGCCCGCGATTACCGGCTCGCCCGTGAGGTGCCTGAGAACGTCGGCATCGAGCGCACGATTCAGGTCGAACGCCCTGGCGATCCGATCGTCACACAGCCGGCCTATGCACGCCCGCAATTCGAGGCCGATGCGCCGCGTCCGGCCGAATCCTTCGAGCGCGCGACTGCCGGTGCGGCTGAGCCCGGTGCAGAAAGCCTCGCCCGGTTCATTGCGAAGAATGGCGGCATTCGCCTGGACGGTGACGCGGCGGCAACCGACCTTCAGCGCTTCATGGTGCCCGGTGTCGGCAAGGTCGCGCGATCTGACGGCAAGGGCATCGATAATTTCTGGCGCGAGCGGCTGATCGAAGAAGGGTATTTCCGGCCCGACGCCGATGGTGGCATGGCGCGGGACATCTCGTCCGAACTCCTGCGCAAGCTCCAGAATGAGCAGCGCGGCTTCCCCTCGTACCCGCTCGATAGTGCCGGCCGATCAAAGGGCCGTGCGGCGGGCGGACAGGCGGCGGACGAATACGCCAACGCCCGGTCGCTGGCCAAGAGCCGCCTCGACGAGGATCTGACGCGGGTCGAGGTCGATCCGATGAGCCTTCATCCGGACATCCGCGAGCGTGTCGTCGGCGCCCTGATGCGCGGCGAAGAAACCGACCCGCTGACCGCTTACGAGCGCACCGTCAACGCGATGAAGGGGCCTCTCGACCCGTATGTGAAATCAACGACCGTCACGGAAGAGATTCCCGACGTGCGGTTCGGTCAGGTCAATCCCGAGCCCGCGCTGGCCGCGATCGACGATCAGGCCCGCTTTGCCAAGGGTGATGTTCGTGGTGCTCTCGGAGCCGCGCGCAAAGACCTTTTCGAGCCGGGCGGCGCTCAAACCGACATGTCCGTGGAAGGTCTGCTGAAGGCGCGTGAGCGTCTGGACTTCCAGATCCAGCAGGCCAATGCGATCGGTGATGGCACGAAGGTCCGTGACCTCACGATCTCCCGCACGGCGCTGGACAATCAGCTCAAGCAGGTGCCCGAGGTGGCCGCCGCTGACGCGCGTTTCGCCGCGAATTCGAAGCCGCTGGAGCCGTTCGCCGGCAACACGCCCCTCGGCCTCGTCGTTCAGCAAGATCCGCTGACGAAGCGCATGGCATACCCTTCGGAGCAGGTACCGGGCCTTGTGCAAGGTCCGTCTGCCACGCGGGAAATGCTTGCTAACGTCACCCCGCAAGCACGGCAAGCAAACGAACAGTTCTGGGTCTCGAAGCTGCTGGATGGCGCCACGGATGCGCGCGGCAACGTCAATGCCGACCGGCTGAATGAATTGCTCCGGGACCATTCGGACATCGTCGGGCAGATGCCCGGTGTGTACCAGAAGCTCGAAGGCATCGTTCGCGCCCGTGACGGGCTGGCTCGCCTCGATAAGACGCCCCTTGGCCAGCTCGCTCTGACCGACGACACGAAGGCCGCTCAGCGGGCTCTGTTTGATCGCGAGGCCCTGGCTGGATCTGAAGGCGAGGTCGCGGCCGGCATGGGCGCCATCGCGCGCAACGATCCGACCACGGCGCAACAGCTCGCCCGTCAGTACCTTGAGGGCACCTTCAACTCCGCCACACGGGATCTGAAGGGCGGCCCGGCGCAGTACGGTGGTGCTGGATTCGCCTCGGCCGTTCGTGGGCAGGCTCAACAGGAGAAGAACCTCGACGCGGCTCTGCGTATGCTGCCTGCTGGCGACGTCAAAGCCTCGGCCGTGGATCGTCTGCTGACCGCGCTTGAAGCGACCGGATACAAGCCGCAAAAGGGCTCGGACACCGCGTTCAATCAGGTCATCACGAAAGCTCTCGCCAACGGTGACGGACCGCTTTCCTCGGCCATCACAGAAGCCGTCGCGCTCGGCGCGGCCGGTGGAGCGGCGGGCGGCGTCGGCGGTGCGGTCGGCGGCACGTTCCTCGGCCTGAAACGGGCTGCGGGTGAGGAGCTTCTTAAGCGGCGGGTTCAGCGCAACTCCTCGGACATCGCACGGGCTCTGACCGATAAGAACGTATCGATCGAGGAGCTTCGAGCAATGCTCCAGGGCGGCTCCGGTCCTGGCGCTCAGATGCTGCTGACGCGGCTTCTAGCTCTCGGTTCGGCCGGATCTCAGACCGGTGAGCGTCCGCGCCTCCCCGCCCCGATGCGGTAGATCAGAAACAGGTTGCCGGGTTGGTGGGCCGATGCCGGGGCCGCTTTCGACCCATAGCGGCCGTGCGCTATGAGTGAACAATGACGACCGATGCGAAAGCCCTCTGGGACGACCTCAAGGCCGAACTATCGAACCGCTCCGGCGAGCCCCATCCAGGGTTTGGCGATCGCGTCGAGAAGGCGATGGCACCGGCTTACGACTTGATGAAGGCTTTCGAGCAGGAGCGGGATCGTCAACCGTTCGCCTCCCAAGCGCCATGTCCCATCTGCGGTATCGGAACAGTGAAATACTGGCGGAATGCGCCGCTGATCGGCGGCATGAAGTGCAGCACGTCCGAGTGCATCGCTTTGAGCCTCTGACATACGCATGTCTGGTATCCGCCCTTTGCGGGCGCTAGAAACGTCCACTAAACCTACTTGGCGAAGCCGCGTTGGACGATGAAAACGAGCTGACGATGGTACGCTGGGGCACATGGGCGGGGCTGGCTCTCACTCTCGTGTTCCTTGCAGGGGGTACATGGGCTTTGACCCGCAAACCGTTCGACCGCCCCAACGAGGCTCTTGCGGTTTTCTATGGCAGCGAACCCGATGCGGAATGCATGCTCACCGCCCCCCTGCACCGAGCGGGAAAGGCGGTGGCACCTCTGATCATCGCGGAACTGCCAAACCGTGCGATGCCCCGCCGCCGCTACGCCATCGAGTTCCTTGGAGAGGGGGGTTACCGGGAAGCCCTACCTGTACTTGAGATGATCGCTAGGAACAGCGCGGAGTTGGAATACTTCAGGGGCGATGCGCTTCTTGCGATCTCGGAGATCGATCTCAGCCTCGCTCGAAAGGTGGCAAGTGGGCTAACGGACACCACAGGGCATCTCGGCGGCATCGCCAAGGCCGTTCTGCAAGGTGGATCCACCCTGAGCGTGCTTATCAATCGTTCCTGCGTGTGAGCCTTGAACACCTCATTTCTTAGATATCGCCAATGGGCAGGACGAATGGCCGAGCAGGATCGTATCTAGAACGTCCGCTTTAGGCCGGAGGGGTAGAGTTCGATCCCCACCCATATCGGACACTCAGGGCGGGTACCATTCGTTAGATCTTTGACCACTAGACGTCGTTAAGCGGGCGTTGGCGCTGGGGCTGAATCAATCCAGGAACACTCCGCTCCCGATCGATTTCTGAGTCTCGCGCTGATATCGGCACCACATCTGCGGTCCAGTGATTTTTACCTCCTGAAAACGACGCTTGAACTCGCGATCGATAGCAGGTTTCGCCTTCCCTTTCGGGAAGACACTATACGCCATATCGTTGAACGCCTTGCCGATCTGAAGTGCTTTGGGGCCATCCAAAGGATGGTACGGACCGCAGAATTGTAGGATCGCCGCCTGAACGCTTGCGGCACGAACGATACCTTCAGGGGTAGTGCCCTGCGCCCATGCCGTCCCCGTGAACGGAAGCAGCAAAAGGGCAGCGACTAGGCGCGGACGACGTCCAACGATGTGCCTGTTTGCGAACATGGCTCCCACAACAAGCTTCTTCATCGCCGAGCACCCCACCGTTGCGGTCAGACAATGGCCATGGGGGGGCACTGAAGTCGATGACTGCACGGCAACAGATCACGGGATCACGCGTCAATGGCCATGAGTCCTGACATTGCCGCCATCATCGTGGCGAAGGCCAAGCAGTATGGGCAAGACCCCTCGTACATGGTCCGTCAGGCCGAGATCGAAAGCGGGGGCAACCCCAACGCGAAAAACCCTAGTTCTTCGGCGGGCGGTCTCTATCAGTTCATCGATAGTACCGCGAGCCGATATGGACTGACCGATAAGTTCGATCCCGTCGCGGCCTCGGACGCAGCGGCACGTCTGGCCCGAGATAACGGCGCGCATCTGACGAAGACGCTCGGACGCACTCCTTCGGCCGGAGAACTCTACCTCGCTCACCAGCAGGGCGCGGGTGGAGCAGCCAAGATCCTCTCGAACCCCGATGCGCCTGCCGCGTCGCTGGTCGGGGCCAAGGCGGTGGCGTTGAACGGCGGCTCTCCAGGGATGACAGCGGCGGAGTTCGCGGCCCGCTGGACCGGGAAATTCGATGGTTCCGGTCCGGTAATGACCATGCCGGGTGACACGAGCCAGTCCGGTCGGTTCGGCATCTCCGGGGTTGAAGCCTCGACCAACGCGGCCCCGGTAATGGCGACGCCCGCTTCCGAGCCCGACGCGCCGCTCGATACGAACAAGCTTCTACAGACGCTCATGGGCCAGGGCGGGCAACAGGCGGCTCCGGCTGCTCCTGCGGCTCCACCTCCGATGACTCAGCCTTTGCAGCGTCCGGCACAACCGTTCGACCCGGCGGCCTTCTACGCCCTGCTCAAGCGCAAACGCCTCTAACCACCCTCAATCCCTGATGCCTGCCTCGGTCGCCCACGCTCCAGCGTGCGCCGTCGCTCGCCTGTGCCTGGAGCCGCGATGCCCGGTCTAAACAACTGGTCCCGGAATGCATCGTCCAACGATGTCTCCGATCCTCCGATCCTCTTGAACGAGGGCATGGCCGCTGCTGCGGTCAACAACTCCATGCGAGCCATGATGGCGTCGGTTGCCAACTGGCGCGACGACAATATCGGCATTCAATCCGCTTCGCGTGCGGCCGGCGACGCCTATCAGGTCTCCACCGTTCAGGGCTTCTCTGCGGCTGCGGCTGCGATGGGCCACACGATCTCCTTCCGCGTCGCGTCCAGCAATACCGGTCCAGCCACGCTCTCGCTCGATGGACAGGCCGCAAAGCCGATCCTTCGCAACAAGCTTCGGCAGTGCGGTCCCGGCGATATCACTTCGGGCATCATCTACTCGGTGGCTTACGTGCCGACCGAAGACGCCTATCTCATCGTCTCGCCGACGATCGATCGCCCTGGGCGGATCGTCGCTCAGGCTGACGTTGCGATGGAGCCGGGCTGGCTTCCCTGTGATGGTCGCGCGCTCTCCCGCACCGTCTACTCGGCCCTGTTCTCGATCATCGGCACGACCTGGGGCAACGGCGACAACTCAACGACCTTCAACGTCCCCGACCTACGCGGGCGGTCCATGTTCGGGGCCGACAACCTCGGCGGCACGGCGGCCAATGTTCTGACCGGTGCGGGCGGTGCGACGCGTCTGGCTGGTGCGCTCGGCAGCTCGGGCGGTGCCCAGACGGTTGCTCTGACGACCGCGCAGATGCCGAGCCATTCGCACACGGGTACTGCGGCGGCGGCGGGCGGACACAACCACGGCGGCTCGACAGGGTCGGCAGGCGACCATGACCATGGGGCCGCAACGGCGTCGGCCGGCGGTCACGCGCATTCCGGAACGACCAATGCTGGCGGGTCGCACACGCATGCTGGGTCGGCCGCGTCGGACGGCACTCACGCGCACAACGTCAAGTTCTCTCAAACCGTGCTGTCCGGCGGCCCCGACATCTACGCGGCAATCAGCATCGGCCAGCCGGGCGGGAACGGGACAACTGATGCTGCCGGTGCCCATACCCACGCTCTAAACATCAGCGCGGGCGGCGAGCACCAGCACGGATTCTCGACCGATCCGGTTGGCGGCCACACCCACACGATCAGTGCTGCTGCCGATCACACGCATTCGATCGCGGCTGCTGCAGACCACACCCACCCCCTGTCGCTGAACGACACGGGCTTGGGCTCCGCGCACGCGAACATGCCTCCGGGTGCCGTCGTCGCCTTCGCGATCAAGACCTAAGCGCCCCCGCCCCCACCCCAACCCGACCGCCATCCCGGCTCGCCTCGCTCGATCGAGGTGGCCTTCGCACGCCTGGAGAAGCCCAGAATGGGTGTTCAAGCATGGTCCCGAGATCCCGACGAAAACGGGCGGGCGGACCCCACCATTCCTGCAACCGATGGCGCTGCGGCGCGCGATTACCAGCGCGGCCAACGCGCGGTGATGGCGGGTATTCGGCGATTCGCTGACGATGTGGGCGGCGCCATTGTTTCCGGTGGAATCGACGACGCCTATACCGTCCAGACCTTCGGCGGCTCTGCGCCGTATCGTCGGGGCTCTTCGCTCTCCTTCATCGCGGATCGGGCAAACCTTGGCCCGGCAAGCTTGTCCGTCGATGGATACGTCTCGCTTTCTCTCCGGGACCGGAACGGGCTTCCTCTTCTCCCCAATGCTCTCCGCAAGGGCCGGCTGGCCCGCGTCTTCTACGATCCGGATGGTTCGTTCTGGCGCTTGGAGGGGCTGGAGGTCGTCAAGAACGACGATTTCGACGCCGCTCCTCCCGATACGATCAAGGGCAATAACGGTGCGGGTCTTGCCGATCTGACGGTCATTGCCGCTCGGACGCTCCTTCAGGTCGATCGCGTCGCCAACAAGTCCGAAGACGAGATGGTCGCCGAGGGCGTCATCGCGGAAGCTCTGGCCCAAAAGGCTACGCCCGCCGATATTGACGCGGCAATCGCGCCACTTGCGATCACGCTCGATGGCCGGCCCACGAAAGCCTACGTCGATGAGCAAATCGGGGTCGTGGGCACGGCGACCGCGACCGTTGCCACCGATGTCGCCGGGGTCAAGACGCAGGTTGCGGCCATCGCCGCCGGCCAGTCCTCGGGCACTATCATTGCCAATACCTGGGCCGTGCTTGCGGCGCTGACGCCAACCGCGAACGCCCGCGCTGAAGTCCTCGACAGCGACACCGGCACTCACACCGATCCGGTCGTAGGCGGCACCGTTCCGAACTCCGGCACCTTCGCTGGCCGCGTCACCGCGCCCATCGGCTGGGAACGTATCGGCCAGTCCACGGCCTCCGCCGCCGCTGCGCAAGTCGGCGACGCGATCCCGCTCAGCCCGCTCACCCGCGCCACAGCGCTCCAGCTCGCCTTCCGCGACCCGGACACGAAGCGGCTGACCGTCCTCTCCCCATCCGACAGCGCCGCCTTCATTCAGGAGATCGCCGTGCCCACCCTATACCCGACCGATCTTACTGACGTGGTGCTGAAGGAAACCTCCTCCATTATCCTGCCGGAAGATCCACAGCGTTCCGGCGATCTACTGATCCAGATTATCGACAAGGCCGATGCTGGGTTCAACTTCTCCAGCAACCCGGCCGTGATGGATGTGCCGGGTACTTGGGGCCAGAAGTCCGGCCAGTGGGTCAACCATGGCGATGTCGGCACCAAGGCGGTTGCCGGCGTCGTGCGGCGCGTGGCCGGCGACGGCAACACCAGCCCCCTGACGGCCAGGGTCAACCTTCGCGTTCGCCGCCGCGTGAACACGCCGATGCCGTCGAAGCTCGCGGACGCGATCTTCTCACGGTGGACGACCGATTCCGACATTCGCTTCAGGGACGCGATCCGCGCCGAAGTCGATTTCCTCTTCAAGAAAGGCATCTATCAGAAGCTCAAGGTCTGGTTCCTGCCCGGCGCCTCGCGCGCCAACAACATGGTGAACCTCGCCGACCCGGATGGGCCGCTGTTCATTGCGCATGATGGTGCGAGCGGAAGCATCGAGACCGCGCCTTACAAGTACATGAAAGGCAACGGTGTCGATCAGTACATCGATACGCAACGCCTGCCTGCTGATATCGGCCTGACCGTCGATGGGCACTTCCTGGCCGCCAAGATCTACCCCGGCGGCGGGTTCTACTCGAACGGATATGTCGTCGGCAATTCTATCAACTACTTCCTCCAGCCCGGCCGAAACGATGGCCAGTACGCCTTCCGCTCGGGCTCGGGTCTGGAAGTGAACGATACGCCGCTGCCGAATGACCGGTGGTGCGCGATGGTTCGTTCCAACGAAGCCGCAAACCTCACCGGCTTCGTTGACGAGACCAAGATCTTCACCCGCCCTCGCGTGCTGACGGGCCTTCCTACGCGGACGCTCAACCTGCTCGCCGGCAACGCCTCCCCTGGCTACGGCGCCTGCTCTCCTCAACCGCTGCACGGCGCCGTCGCGGGCTTCGGCCTGCTCGATGGCTCTGTCGTCGATGTCATCCAGTCGAACAAGCGCATCCAGGCCGTCATGGCCACGATCGCGGGGGCCTAAGCCATGACATACTTCGTCTGGGAGCCGAACTCCTCCGGCATCGTAGCCGCTTGCGCTGCCGCCAAGCGTGGGACCGATGCCATCCTTGCGGGCGCCGGTTCAGTCCTGGGAGCCATGTGGGCTGCTGGCCTCGGTCAGACCGATCGGGAAAGCACGTTCAAGCTTTTGAGCACGACCAGCCTGCGCTGGGGCATCCTGATCCAGTTCACGCGAGAATTTGCCGTGCGCGCGGGCGTGGAGGTCAATCCGAACAAGGAGCCTCCGGAAGTCCTGTTCCCGACCATGGAAGTGGTCCTGGCCGTCTTCCAAGACGAACTCGCCAAGTATGCCGAGGCGAAGGTCGTCAACGGCAAGCGCACCGGCAAGATCACGGTCGTCAAGAACGCGCCACTGCAAGCGGTCACGAAGAACCGCAAGGGCGACACGATCATGTCCGTCACCTGTGGTGGCAAAACTTTCGAGTGCCAGAACTACACAGATTGCTCGGACGAGGGCGATCTCGCGCGTCTGGCTGGCGCCACCATGCGGATCGGCCGTGAAAGCTCTGCCCTCGTGGGTGAGCCGACGAACGGTGTCCGGCCCGTCACCGCCAACACGGCTTTGGCATACGACCCCGCTACCGGCGAGCGGTGGCCCGACCTCGACGCGCGCCCCTATCAGAACATCGGCGATGCCGACGCGCGGACGATGGCGTTCAACCAACGCATCATCGTCACGGACGACGCCAACCGCATTCCGTGGGCGAGCCATATCAACAACCCAACCTTCGCCGCTTTCTACAAACCGTCCGACTACGACAACGAATTCCGTATCGCTCTGGAAAAGCTTTATGGCGTTATCCCCGGCTCGATCAGCAACGCGCCGCTTCGTCCGCCTGGGACGTATGCACAGTTCGACATGAACAATGGCGGTCTATTACAGATCGGCTCGAACTGGATCGGCAAATGGCTTGACTGGCCGTACATGACCTTTGCCGAGCGGGAGGCGTACAAGAACAAGTACACCCTTCGCACCATCGGCCTGTTTTACGACATCTGCACCAACCCTCGTTGGCTCACGATCCCGCGCACTAAAAAGTACGACGAGAACGGGGTCCTGATCTCCGACACTCAGATCGTCGAAGTGACGAAGCAGTGGGGGCTGGTGCCTGGGCTGTTCCCGGACAGCATCATTCCCGGCATGAGCCCGGCCATGTACGTCCGCGAGAGCTTCCGCATCGTCGGGCAGGAAGACATGATTTGGGACGACTGCGTCGCTCCCGAGCAGGACATCGCCGAGCCGATCACGGCCTATGGCTACCCGCATGCCGATGCGCATTGGGTGATGCGTGTCGCCAACGATGACGGCAACGTCGCGTTCGAAGGCGGCTCCGGCCTCGATAACAGACAGGAAATCGTCGCCACCTTCATGAAGTGGGGGGCGGTCAAGGCGCGCGTCGGTGAAGCGCGCAACCTTACGGTCGTCCGCTGCATCTCGGGCACGAAGATGGGCTGGATCACGGTCCGCCTGGAGATGTGCTGGATGAAGATCGCGAACGCGGTCGGCATCGCAGCGTCTGTGGCCAACGACAACGACTGTTTCACGGGCGACCTCGATTACCAGACGCAGCTCAAGCCTGCGCTTCTGGCCGAAGGCGCAATCATCTCGCTTCCGAGGGCTGCATAATGGCTGGCTTCGATATCCTGGCCGATGACAGCGTCGGCGGAACCACGACCATCATCGTTCAGGGCGGCGCGTCCTATCCCGTCTCGGCCGGCTTCGGCATGCTGTTCGGGTCCGCTGCCGGTGCGGTGCCGCGCGACATCATTTTCGAGGGCGGGTTGCGTGCGATCCACGCCAACGGCAAGACGCAGTCACCGATCTGGTACACCGAGCCGACCATCACGAAGCTCGCGGTGGCGACGATCAACGGCAACGCGACCACACCGACGCTTATAAAGATCATGGGCGGCATGGACGAGGTCCAGTGGACGCACGTGAGCTTCCAACGCTTCGTGACGGGCACTGACGGCTCGCTCTCTCCGGCCAACCTCTCAGGCGCGATCTACGCTGCTCCGCCGGTCAATGGCGTCTGGGCCGACGCTGCCGCTTTGATCCCGACGACGGTCATCGGCGGCCTTGGTGGGAACCGGGGCAAGCGCGTGGAGTGCTTCCACGATCTCCGTCGCCCGGTTGCTCTCTGGTATCAACCCGTCGTCCGGGGCGCGACCACCTTCGAAGTGTCCGTCTGGGGCATGCCGAAATGGGCACTGAACCACATCAAGCCCAAGGCGTGAGGCGAGGAAGTTTCTCGTCTTCCACGTCGGGCCTAACCCCGCCGCCGCACTGATCCGCGATCGATAGCACGCATCGCGTCCTGAAGAATCCCCTCCCGAGCCGGCTGGTCGCCGCGCAAACCCCCATCGAGAGGAGACTATGACCAACGCTAACAGCAAGCAGCCGCCGAACTCATGACATTTCGCTTCTGTCCACCATCATCTTCGATGATTGCAACAATGCTTGACCGATTTCTTCCGCTTTCGATTTTGTTAACATATAATGGATCGACGCGTCACTTGTTTCGATTTCTAGGAACCAAATAGAGTTTACGTCCGGAAGACGAATTATGCTATAAGAAATTATATCTAAAACTTTTACCGTTTGGTTGCCCGACTGGATTGCGTTGTCTTGTGAATTTACTGACATGAATAAACCTTTTGATTCATCAGGCTGAATTATTGCTGATTGTATTTTTAGACTAATGATCGCCGTTTTTTTCACGCCCGTCAACACAATACCTAGTCCATGCAAACTTTCAGCCCATGCCATAGCCGCCTTTGCCATTATTTCGAGGACCAACCCGCAAGTGCTCAGCGACTAAATGGCGCTGCGTACTTTTGCGACAGAGCAACTTAATGAGGTTGTTCTTCAAGACTATAGCCTGGAGATCCCTAGTAATTCGATGCTCACGCAAAGATATTGGTTCAAAGAATGCCGCGATGGTAGATCAACCGTCTGCCTCCGATAGTGACTCCCTAGACAACACGCACCCCAGTCGAACCTCAAGGCCGGCGGGAGGGCGAGAAAGCGGGCTGAGCAGCCGGGGGAGGATGCCCAACCCGCTGCCTCTTCACCGGCTGATTGATTACAGCGGAGCGGCATCAGAAGCTAAGGCAGCGCGGCATTACGGCGTCAACTGCCAGCCCGTCTTGAGCGGGCCAGCAGCAGTGTTCAAACTGCGGCCCAACACTCCGCCCGTGCAGCTTCGATCGTCGGGCACCACCCTTCCCGTATGACGAACTCGTCGAGGTAGGCCGCATATCGCCAACCGCCTTCGCGGGCGGGCCATATCGAGGCCGTGACTGTGTCGCCCGCCGGCATAAGTATCTCGAAGCATGTGAGCCTGAAATCCGATGGAATCTCGTCGTCTTCATCCATCGCCGCAGCCCAGCCTCCGCCCTTAGTATGCTCCCCTACAAAGCCTGTGCGGTTCGACACAATACCGCAGGCTTTGTATAGCATTGCGCGCTGTCGTGGAGAAATACTTAGAACCGCATCGGTGCCCGCCGCACTTTCGTGGCCGTCAGAGCCTCAGGCCAGTAGCCTGCCCACTCGACGAGCGCGAACGTCAATCCGACAGCGATCACGGTCAGCGCCACGATGGCCTCTGTCTTCGTCCAGCGCCGTCGCGTCCACCGGCTTAGGATGATCGTCAGTCTTAGAAGCTGGTCCATTCTGGCGACTTACCACTTCCGCGCCGGCCGGTCGCCGCGCAACCACCGACATCGTGAGACCAACATGGGCGCGTCTGCCATCATGACGCCGTTTGGCCTTGCCGCGCTCAAATCGCGGGAAGGTGTACGGCTGAAGGCCTACCTCGACAGCGTCGGCGTGCCGACGATCGGCTACGGCCACATCAAGGGTGTGAAGCTCGGCCAGGTCATCACGCAGGCCCAGGCCGATGCGTTCTTCCTCGAAGACCTGGCCTCGCACGCCCTGCCGATCCTGTCTGCTATCAAGGTTCCGGTGGCGGACCACGAGCGGGACGCGCTGATCTCCATCGCCTTCAACATCGGCGTGGGCGGATTCACCGGCTCGACGTTCCTCCGCCGCCTTAACGCGGGCGACCGCGCCGGCTGCGCCGAGGCAATCATGATGTGGAAGAAGCCGGAGGAAATCATCTTCCGACGCACCGCTGAGCGGGCCCAGTTCCTGACACCCTACAGCAAGGCGGCACCGAAGGCCCGGAGTACTGACGCGAAGCCCGTCAGCGCGCCGCTCTCGACGCTGACGCCGATCGACGTGCCACCGATCATCGCCGTGCCGCCTGCGCCCGTCGTGCTTACGCCGCCGGCACCGTCGCCCGTGCCCGTGCCGGCCACCAAGCCGCTCGCCGAACCCGCAGTCGTCGCTCAGCCAAACTTGCTGGCCCGCTTCCTCGTCTGGCTCGACGACACCTTCGGCTCCAAGCGCTGAACCCCTACGCTTTCCCGTAGGTCTAACCCGAGCCGGCCGGGCCCGCCGCGCACCCCTCCCACATCGTGAGCTTATCATGACCCGCAAGCTTCTGCTCGCGGCGCTGGCGTTCGCCTGCCTCGCCGTTTCGATCCTCATTCCGATGGCCGCTTTCGCGCAGGTCACCACCACGCCGAGCGTCACCCCGGCCGTCGTGATCCCCTACGGCGAGTATGTCGTAGCGGTGTCTCAGCTGCTGGGCGACATCCTCGTGCCCTTGCTCGTCGCCGTCATCATGGGGCTGCTGGGCAAATCCTATCCCATGGTCCGCATGCTGGTGTCGGAAGCGTTGGTCGAGCGCACCGTTCGGAAGTGGTTCGACTTCGGTGTAAACGCCACGGCCGGCGCGATGAAGGACAACACCGTGACCGTGCCGGTCGGGGCGGAGGTCGTCGCCAACGCGCTCCAGCGCGCGGTCAACCGGGCGGATGTGAACGCGGTCAGCAGCTGGGCAATGGACCAAGCCGGCGGCCCGGAAGAGGTCGCGCACAAGCTGTTCCGCATGCTGAAGCTTAATCAAGGCATCACGGTCGACGCAGTCGTGGTGCCTGCCCTCGCAAGCCTGTCGGAGATCCGCGCGGCCTCCCACGTCGCATAGGCCAACGCCGCACGCGGTCGGAGCCTTCGGAGACATCATGAACCAGTCGTGCAGGCCAAGCCGTGAGGAACTCCGTGAGAGCCGTATCGCAACAGCACAGACCGTTGGCGCCGAAATGCGCGACCGGCTCCCGCTTCCCGAGCGGGGGCTGGGCGAAGACGGCATACGCCGAGCCTACGATCTGGACGATGACGACGACCGTCGCGTCATGCGGTTCCCGGTGCACCTCCGGCGGCTTTTCTCCGCACTCAGCGAGGCTGATGTGGAGCGCATCGAGAAGCTCCTGCCCTCCGACCCGAGACCGTCAACTGGATTTCTGGCAAAAGCGCGAAGGAGCTTGAGAGCATGGACGGGGTCGTCGAGTTCGTTTCGTCGTCCCGGACCGCCGCCAAGGTGCTGATGTGGGTGTGCGGGACAGCAACAGCCGCAGTGCTGGGCGCGATTGCCCTGGCGAAGGGCGGCTTTGATCTCTTCAAGACCGTGAGAGGTGGCTGATGGGTCTGCGCATCTTCGGGTACGTCTGCCTCGGCCTCATCTGCACGGCCATCATCATACCTGCCGGCCTGCTCTGCTACTGGCTTTCCGATCGGCACATCCCGGTGGACGTAACCAATACGGAGGTGCTGACACCAGTGGCCCGCCCGGGCGGCAAACTCATCATTCGGCAGACGATCCGCTACACGCGGGACTGCCGGGGCCATGTCGACCGCGTTCTCTACGACGCCCACACCCACCGGAAGTGGCTGGCCGACGTCGACTACGAGCGCCCACCGCGCGGCTTGGGCGAGCACGTCATCACCTTCGTCGAGGATGTGCCGAGCTATTTCAAGGCGGGAGACGCCAGCTACCGCGCGGTGCCAGTCTACGCTTGCAACCTCGTCCATCATTACCTATGGCCGCTGACGCGCGACGAGACGGTCATCCGGTTCAATGTCGAGGGGAGCCCATTCTAATGGGCTGATCCCAAATGCACCACACCCCGCTGCCTTTATTGGGCTGCGTCCTCTCCATTTTAGACTGGATTCACGCTCGCTCACTGCATCACAAAAGGTTTATACCGGAATCTGAGAGGAGCATATCGCTCGTTCAGGCAGCGAGTGTACCGATATTCCTCAAGCAACTCTGATTAAGGAACGGACGCTTGACCAAATCATATCGAGCATGCGATCCCGAACTATTCAAACTTTCGTATCCCCCCCATCGCAAAGCAATAGTTATAGAAGAAATTCGTGGAAGAATCGTCAAAGGCGGCGAGGCCTTACTTGAGAAGGGGAGCGAGGTTACAATCGGAATGAGCTGCGGATTCATATTTATCTGGCGCGGATCTCGTGTAAAAACATGGAATGAGATTGTTATATTACCGCCCGACTTCTACAAGCTAAAGCTATCTGATCAGTGATGGGGCTAATTACTATACTAGATCGGGCCAATTGCATGGCGCTTGCGATAATATGTTGCGAATGCGCCACGTCTCACATAATCGTGAATAGACTCCTTGACGATACAACCAGGTCGAATTATGACACAACTAAATATCTAAATGCAGCAAATTTAGGTATTGGAGCTAGTTTTGGCGTCAGGAACCTATTTGGAGTTTAGTAGTGGAATTCATTGATTTTCAAAACTCCAGACGTCAGTTAAGTGACAAGGAAACTCGAGACTTAATAGGATTCGTTCGACCTCATTCCTCAGAAAATTACTGCTACCTGTTTAAGGGCCTTTACTATTTAATTGCAAAGATTGATGGCCTGTTCGAGTACGGATGGGATCCTTGTGGAATAGACGTTGCAGAAAACCTTTGGGAAGCTGAGGACGAATTATATTTCAAATTAATGAATAGCGATAGATAACCCAAAACTTAAGACGAATTAGTCACCAGTAGATTTTATTCTAGGAGTCGTGGCTTTGCTTAATATAAAGTCTGAGAACTCAAACACGGCGGTTGTAGAAGTCAGCCGAGATTTGAATGAGCTCTTCCATCAAATGCGGATTTTTCAATCCAGACGCAGAGTCGCGCGAAATGATACTAAGAATCCGTATATCGCAAGGTGGAAGCCCGGAACCCTCTTAGAAATTGGCAAACATGCAATAGTGGAGCCCTACGCTACATTTGGAGCAGGGGCTAAGATATTTCAGGTCGGATCATTTTCGTCTGTAATGTCGAAGTTTCACACGAATGCGTCGATAGGCCGGTATTGCTCAATCGCTTCAGGCGTTTCTATAGGCGGATTCCGTCATCCCATTGAAGCGGTTTCCATGTCGTCCGCAGTCTTCAATCCGCATCGAGAGTTTGTCAATGCTTATATAGAAGACATTGAAAGATCTGACGGTAAAGATTTCCATGATAAATTCCAAAAAGTATCAGTACCACAGAAAGGTACGAATATTACGATTGGGCATGATTGCTGGATCGGATCGGATGTGAAGCTCAATAGAGGAATTGTCATTGGGCATGGATCTGTAATCGCTTCAGCCTCCCTTATTACAAAGGACGTACCGCCTTATAGTATTGTTGGAGGTAATCCAGGAAAAATCATCAAGTATAGATTTCCGCCCGAACTTCGCGAAGCATTGATAGAGTCGCAATGGTGGAACTATGAATTGCGCGATCTACATAATCTACCGTTGGGAAATCCAGAAAAATTTTTATTAGAATTGAGCCAAGTCAAAAGCGATCTCCGTCCTTATTCGCCTCAAAGCAAACCTTTGTGGGACATAATCGTTACAGCATTGTCGCCTGCGTCGCGTTAGCGTAGACATCAAAGCGATAGACGGGATTATAGTTCCAATGGCGAAAGTTAACGAGCGTTCGTTGGCAACCCTGGCCGATACTCGGCAAGCGGCATCCAACGAAAACTGGCAACAAATTCTTAGTTGGGGTGAAAATGACGAGTTTTTATATCAGAGTCACCACATTCTAAAGGCCTACATCGCCGCGTCTTATGAACTGTCTTTCGAAGCCGGATTAGAGAAGGCGGCTGAACTGGTCTTGTCTTCCAGATGGCAACAACCGCATCGGTATTCATTCGCGCGCACCTTCGGCGCTGTTAAGCGCTGCGACCTAGCATGGAGAACAATCCAGGCAGGCGGGGATGCGGCAGCTGATCCGGCATTTGTGAAACAGGTCCGGCAGATTTTAGCCATTACAAGGGACGAAGGCCTGCGCGGGGAAATGAAGCAGGCAATTTCGCGGGCCATGAAGGGCGGCCTGTCGATAGAACCTTTGGTATCAACGTGGGAATTCTCAGCTAAGAACTCCAAATCCAGCTCTCTTGGTACTGCCATCGCGGCACTAAGCCCGCGCACGCACCCCCGTCATCTCGCCGCGTTTCAAAGCGCTATGGCAGAGGCCAGCGATGCTCTTATGGCTGCCAGACGACCTTCGCTTAGAGAATTCAACAATGTCTTTGTTGATCGTTATGGTCAAATATGGAGCGAAGATGGTGCCATTATTAAGACATCCGGCAAACCAATTTCTAGTGTAAAAAGACAGGATGTACCGCATCATGCCCAAGCGTTTTTTGGAATAAAGGCAACACGTGGAATATATCATTGGCTCGTAGATAGGGTTTCGAGCTACGCATGGATGCGTGATGGTGATCACCGTGATTTTCACATTCTACTAAGTGATCAAGCCCCCGCATTCGAAGCAGAAACTTTGAAGTTGCTCGGCCTCTCTGACCAAGTTGCAAATGTAGGCGATGCCGCGTTCGTCGAGAAATTGATTATCCCTCGAATCGGGTTCGCGGGTCTCATGTACTGGGATCAAGTCGCGCCGGTTTTCAACCGTCTGAAGCACATTTCCAACACGATTGCGAAAACGCATTCGCTCGAACCATATGACAAAATCTACATTTCAAGGGCTGACGCAAAACGGAGAACTTTGGTAAATGAAAAGCAAGTCGAGTCCGCACTCAGTGAGAACGGTTTCAACATCGTTACATTTACTGGGATGCCCCTATGGCAGCAATTTTTCATAGCTTCAAATGCTCGCGAGATCGTTGGTCCTCATGGGGCCGGCTTATCTCATATTATTCTCTGCAATCCTGGGACGAAAGTAAGCGAAATCCTTCCTATTAAAGACGGTACTTATAGCCTTCGTTTCAACTATGCTCGTTTGTGTCTCGCACGTGGCCTCGCTTACCAGGCCTGGCTGGAGCCGCAGCTTGGCGAAGGTGACAGTTGGTCGGTCGACGCAGCCGCGTTCCTGGAGTTCTTGCGCGCCAGAGGATAGGTGCCGACCCCAGGACGATCTCGCTCACTTGAACCAGTGCCGGGGGGTAAACCCATAGACGGCCAGCAAAGCCAACAGGGTGAGCAGCCAAGGCAGATCGCTGAGGAACGCAAAGAGGAGTAAGCCGATGTAGACTACGGCGATCGAGGTCATGATCGCCCCCACGTACGAGTTCACCGTGTGTCCATCCGTATTCTCCTCACTGCCGGCCGCCGTAAGGGCGGAGAGGGGCACCACTTATGGTATGCCAGTCTCAATTCAACCGGGTCAATCCGATCTCTTCAAGCTGCTGACGCCCTTCGCCGGTCAGCTCCTCCGTTTCGTTCTCGCTCGGATTGCTCTGAACGATCCGGAGCATGGTGTACTCGGTCTCCAGCCCGAGGACGCGCGCTTCCGCCGGGGAGAGCTTCGCCAGCGCGGCCATCTTCACGGAATCTGCGAACGCTTCGTCGTCCGGGAACAGCCTCTCCGTCACGTCGCGCGAGGACAGGTGAACCTCCACGAGGCGTAGCGTATCCCTTTGCACAAACGGATCGTCCCACTGGAAGGCACCGTCAATCACGGCAGCTTTCCAGATGCTGTGGAGGGTAGGGGTGATCGAGGGGAACACCGCTCTGGGTACCGATGAGGTGCCGAGTGATCGACCGTAATCGGGGGTGACGTACCTCCAGGCCGCATTTTTCGGATCGCGGCCGACCTTTACGACGAACGCGAATCCCGCCGACGATGTGTTCTGGGGCGGCTCGCTCGGTCGTCCTTTCCTGACCACCGCGCGTTTCAGGGCCTTAGCGCGCTTCTTATCCTTGGCCGTCAATCCGATTGCCATTGCCGTTCCTCCCCCGATCGAGTGCGTATGAGAGCCCCAAGGCACGCGGGATGAGGAGAGGACGATCCGCGCCGTCGTTTTCGTCGCGCCGTGGGCCATTCGAGACTTCCTGTTGACGGGCGCTCAACGCTCCTGTGGTGGAGGCTGAAGGCCCCCATGGTTGCTTCGGATCTCGCGCCACCGCGTCCACGCCATCTTCACCGCGTCGACCGCCTCCTGCTTCGTGGCATGCTCGCCATTCAATGCGCATCCGACCGTTCCGGGGGCCGCCTCAATGCCGTTAGCGAACCACAACCATCGACCGCTCTGCGGCCCTCCGTCCATCCGGTAGATCCGGCCGACGAGGGCTCCGTCATCGTGAGCGAGGAAATCGTGGCTACGCGCGGTGGCAGGGTAGGTGCGGGACCAAACGATGGTCATGCCTGCTTGATCCCGTGGTCCGAATCGTATCGGTGTTCTTTTTTCGTTCTCATGAAGGTTCCGATTATGCAAGCCACCCAGATTGCTCAGGTCGCAGAACTGTCGGACGCCGAGCACGTGGCCATCGCATACCAAGAGGCCGCTGGTGGTGACGTCTCCACCGCGCTTCTCTTCGCTGTCGAGGACATCCTCACCCTGGAGAGAAAGCTGGATGCCGCGATCGGGAAAGTCTCCCTTGGGTTTGTCCGTGGGCAACTGGATTCGGGCTCCTGAGCCCAAGGCGATTCCAGCATCTTGCGTCCCTGGGCGGTGGCGGTAGCATCCTCTCAATCCTGCCGATGCAGGCCCATCACCGTGAGGCGATCATGGCACGTCGAGTGAGAATCATGCCCGGAACTCCGACGCTCCGGTAAGTTCGGCTAGCCCGGCTTACCCACGGCCGGCGCGGGCGTCGCATTGGCGCCTGCGCCTTCCGAGAGGCGGCGAATCTCCTCGTCCACGTAAAACCTGGCCTTCCTCAGATCCTCGATCGGGGAGGGTGATTTTAGCCCCGCACGCCAAAGGTACTTCACCGCGTTCCCGACACAGAATGTCATGTGCCGGGTGATCGTGATGGCTTCAACACCGCTCGGATGGGACGTGTAGTGGCTCGGGTGGTTCACCGGATCATGCTGCGGCGAGGGCATCGCCTTCTCCGTCGCGGGTGTGCTCGATGGCTTGGTCCTCGGCGACCTTCCTCCAGTCGGGCCAGCGGCGGCGCGAATTGCGGAGCTGCTTCTCCTTGAGCATCCGGGGCAGATCCTGGGGCTTGCCGCCGTGGCGCCAGTACCCGTCGAGAGCGAGTATCAGGACGTCGATCCATTCGACTAGATCGGTCGGATCTGCCTCGATTTCCTTCAGCTCCTTTTTGATATGGGCGACCGTTCCCTTCGTGCGCGGGGCGGGGCCGAACGTTTCTCGGGACCAAACCATTTGCCGCGCGAGAGCCGTCGCGAGGTCGCTGTTTGGTGCGGCCGGCGTCGAGGCCAGAAGCGGTCGGATCGCGTCGTGAACGGCGTGCATAAGCCCGGCGCCGAAATCGATCAGGAGCGCCTTCTCGGCGTCCGTGGGCGTGTGATCGCCCTCGTCCGCCCGGAATTCGTACTCCTCCGCCTCGAGCTCAAGGTCGATGGTGCCAAGCGCGGCCACGATGCGCTTGTCGGTCTCAGTCTCGTCCATGGGGTCTGTATCCGATCTTCAGTTTGTCGATGGGGGTGGTGGCGCGGCGCCGGGGAGATCCAGGGCGGAATCCGGCAGACTTGATCTGCGGGGGAGGGCGGATGCCCCGGTGGGCGTCTTCCCGACGTTTCGCGCGGGCGATGTCGGCCACGTCGTTCTTGGTCTTCTCCTTGTGGCAGGGGTCACAAAGGACGGCGCAGTTCTCCAGGGTCGGCTCTCCGGTGAGGCCGTCCGGATTGACGTGGTCGTAGGCGAATTTCCCGAGGCTCAGCTTCGCACCGCAGCCCGGTCCTTCGCAGTGGCCGGCGGCGCGAACGAATGCATCGCGCTTCACTTTCTTCGAGAATTCCCGGCGGCTCATCCCTCGCCATCACCGAACACGACGCCACGCTCGGCGCCGAATGCGTGGATCAGCTCCAACAGGTCGCTGAACTCTGCCTTCGTCATGGCCGATGTGCGCATGCCGAGGGGGACGACCGTTCCGGCGTCGATGCCGGGCACCACGCGGGCCTTGCGGAGCGAGGCGGTGAAGATGTCCTTCCAGTCGTCCGGCGAGAGGCTTGCGCCGTACCACTCCACCTGACGGGACACGTCGCTCAGAGCGGCCCACAGCTTCCGGTTTTGCTCGTCCGATCGCTTGGCCTCGCGAAACTCGACACGCGTCCCGTGCGGAGCATTTCGAATCCACGTCGCGGCGCGCTCGCGGACATGGTCGGCGGTGAGGAAGAGGGTGCTGCCGTTCATGGCGCTGCGGCGTCCGCTGCTAGAGCCTTCTCGATCGCCTTCTTGACCTCCAGGGCATCGCCGGGGGCGTGCGCCCAGAACTGCTTGAGCCCCTCCCGGTTGCGGATCTGCCAGCCTCGGATCGCCGAGGGCTCGTCGATGTGGTTCAGGATGAACGCGACGGCCTTATCGGCGAAGACGCCCACGGGGACAGGCTCAAGCGCGTCCATGGGCTCCCACGAGGTGAGAATGGTCTTGCCGGCTCCGATGCGCTCCAGGCGATCCTGAGCGGCGCCCTCGGCGGCAGCTTCGGAGGGCAGCATGTCAACGACGCGGGTGCGGTCGATCTCCTCGGCCACGTAGACGTTGGACAGGTCATCCGGCCATGCCTTGCGGATCGCCAGGGCCTCGGCGACCTTGGCCAGCATGAGCCTTGGCATCTTCCCCCACTGGCCGGAGGTATCCAGGGTCTTGTTCCCGGTAGGCCCGCGCCGGCCGGTCTCCCGGTTTTCCGCCCATTCGTCCCGCAGGGGAGCATACTCCTCCCAATAGGCCGAGGCGGTCACCTTGAACCAAGCTCCGTGCGAATGCTTAAAGACGCGCACCGTGGCCTTGATCAGCCCGGCCGGGTTGTTCGTGCTCTTGAGGGCCGGATCGGTATCGTAGGTCGGCTCTTCCTCATCGGGCCGATATGCGCCCGTGCGATCCGCGATCGAACGCAGACCATCGATCGCCGTGATGATCGTGAGCTTCCTTTTCTCCGGGTTGCTCTTGTTATGGACGATCGCGAACACCTGCCGACGAAGGGGATCGAGCCTCAAATGGCGCGCGGTGTGCGCGAAGAGGTTGAACTCGTCGTCGTTGGTATCGGCGGCGACAGTCCGGCGGATAAGCGCGAGCGTCTTCGCGTCGTAGGACTGTGAGGGAGAGGGCAGGGCGACAACGTTCGACATCAC